>JBNKLG010000040.1:0-23743 GCA_050292235.1 Sedimenticolaceae bacterium
CGTGGCATCCGCGTCGCCCTCTCCGACGATGAGCTGGCCCAACGTCGCACTGCTATGGTGGGCAAAGGCGCCACCGCCTGGCAACCTGGAAACCGCGACCGCCCTGTCTCTGCCGCCCTCAGAGCCTATGCAGCACTAACGACATCAGCCGCCCAGGGTGCAGTGCGGGATTTGAGGCAGATTGGGCATTAGACAGGCTGCACCAGAGAGAAGGGCTGATGATAGTGGTTAAATCGGCCTCGGAAGGGAGCTCCTAATTCTAAAGAGTATTTATAGGAATCTGGAGTCCAACCCTCTGGACAATGCGCTTGAATCAAAGCCCCGGATAGCCCTTCTGGCGTTTCACGTTGACGTGGGGCAACAGCAGGCCAAGCAAAATGCCAGCCACAATGACGCCACCACCAATGATGAACCAGCGCTGTTCTCGACTGGTGACGGCATCCTGGCGTTCCTGGCTGGTCTCTGCCTGCAAGCGGGTCATGTCCGCCAGTTCCTTACGGAGATTATCGCGCTCCAAAGCAATGTTGAGCGCATTGGCTGAGGTCCGCTTGAGACCAGTCAACTCATTGCTCAACTTCAGATTTTCGCCTTTAAGCCGATCAATCTCATACTGCAGAGCCTCGTTACCCCCACCCACGCAGGGAGCAGAAGTTGTCATGGTAACTGCAGCAACACCAACGCCTTTGCTATTTCTCTCTTGCAGCTTGGTATTGGCCTCTTCGAGCAGTACATTAGCCGTGGGTCGAATCTGTAACCGACGGGTCTCCAGATAACCAACCTTACCCTCTTCGGTCTTGACCTTGGCGTAGCCGGTTTCGGACATAACCTCCAACACCTCGACCTTAGTACCGCTACGAACGCCACCCACAAATTTAGCACCACGGTTAGGGGCTTCACGCAGAGAAAAGTTGATATTGTCGGTGACGTAGCGGGGCTCCGCCCATAAGAGACTCGGGGAGATCAACAATAAGAGTAGAAAAATCCGCCGCACAGCTATCCTTGATTCAGCAATAAAAATTCGAGCAGGGCCTTCTGCGCATGGAGGCGATTCTCCGCCTCATCCCAGACCACAGTATCCGGACGGTCGATCACTGATGCAGCAACCTCTTCCCCACGATGGGCAGGCAAGCAGTGCATGAAGAGTGCCTGCTCACCAGCCTTGGCCATAAGGACATCATTCACCTGAAAATTGGCAAAGACCTTCAATCGTTGGGCCTGTTCATCCTCTTGCCCCATGCTGGCCCAGACATCGGTCACCACCAAATCCGCACCGCGTACCGCCTCTACGGGATCACTGAAAAGACGACAGTGGCCAGCGCAACGATCCAGCATGACGGCATCCGGCTGATAGCCCGGTGGCGCAGCAATGTGAAGTTGGAAATCCAATTGAACGGCCGCCTCCATGTAGCTTTGGCACATATTATTGCCATCACCAACCCAGGCGACCACTTTACCCTGGATATCCCCCCTGTGTTCAAAAAAGGTCTGCATATCCGCCAATAACTGGCAGGGGTGCAGGTCATCGCTCAGTCCATTGATCACCGGCACATGGGAATGGCCAGCAAAGCGGGTCAGCTTTTCGTGCTCAAAGGTACGAATCATGACCACATCCACCATGCGAGACAGCACCCGGGCGCTGTCCTCGATAGGCTCTCCCCGACCCAACTGGGTATCCCGCGGTGACAGAAAGATGGCGTGCCCACCCAGTTGTGTCATGCCTGCCTCAAAGGAGACCCGAGTGCGGGTAGAGGATTTTTCAAAAATCATGCCCAGGGTCTTTCCCCGCAAAGGCTCATGCCGTTCTCCCAGAGACTGAATCTTCTTCAACGTCACGGCACGAGCCAAAATGGCCCGGATCTCTTCCGGGCTGAGATCGAACAGGGACAGGAAATGACGCGGCTTCTTGGCTTGAATCATGATGCTTCACTCTCGCTGGCAAAGGCCTGAATCAGGCCAACCACGCCGGAGGTCAATTGATCGGCCTCTTCTTCGGACATCACCAACGACGGCAACAACCGCACCACCCGCTCAGCCGTTACGTTAATCAATAGGCCTTGATTCAAAGCCCTATGCACCAGTTCGCCACAGGGGTGACCCAGTTCAATACCGATGATCATGCCCAACCCACGAATCTCTTTGACCAGGGGCACATCCGCCAAACCCTGGCGCAGGCTGGAGAGCAAACGCTCACCCATAGCCGCAGCTATGACGGGGATGTCCTCGCGCTGCATCACGTCCAGCACTGCCAGGGCGGCAGCACAGGCCAGAGGATTGCCACCGAAAGTGGAGCCGTGATTGCCAGGTCCAAACAGACCAGCCGCCTCCCCTCTCGCCAGACAGGCCCCAATGGGCACACCATTGCCTAAAGCTTTGGCCAGGGTCATGACATCGGGCAGCACCTTTTGATGCTGACAGGCAAAATAGCGTCCGGTACGTCCCATACCGGTCTGGATCTCATCCAGCATCATCAGCCACCCCTGCTCATCACAAAGGGTACGAATCTGGGACAAATAGTCTTCTGGTGGGATATTAACTCCCCCCTCGCCCTGCACCGGCTCGACCAGCACAGCGCTGATATCCTGACGACTGGCCGCCACACTGGCCAGTGCTTCAACATCCCCAAAGGGTACGCGCAAGAAGCCTTGCACCAAGGGCTCAAAACCGGCCTGAACTTTGCGACTCCCTGTGGCGCTCAGAGTCGCCAAGGTCCGACCATGAAAGCTGTTATCCATCACCAGAATCTGAGGCTGATCAATCCCTTTGCGGTGACCATGCAGGCGCGCCAATTTGATCGCCGCTTCATTGGCCTCAGCGCCGGAGTTGGCAAAAAAGACCCGATCCATCCCCGACAGCTGGGTCAGACGATCCGCCAAGTGCTGCTGGTGGGCAATACCATAGTGATTGGAGGTATGCAACAGGCGACCGGCCTGCTCCGAAATTGCCGCCGTCACCTCAGGATGGGCATGCCCCAAACTGCAGACAGCGACACCGGTCAGCGCATCCAGATATCGTTTTCCTTCGAGATCCCACAGATAAGACCCCTGCCCCCGGTCAAAGGTAACCGGCAAACGCTGGTAGGTCGACATGAGCGAATCCGTCATTGGCAACACCCCAAAAAAACAAAAAGGCAGTCCCAAAGGACCACCCCTCTAAAAATATGATCATGAATTTCGGTGGAAGCGAGTAAGGCTACCCGGATTCATGACGCATTTCAAGCCAATCCGGCTTGACAGAGACCCCATTTGAACGGGAAAATCCCCGCTTCCCAATGCCGGGGTGGTGGAATTGGTAGACACAGGGGATTCAAAATCCCCCGGTAGCAATACCTTGTCGGTTCGAGTCCGACCCTCGGTACCAAACGCCTACGTGCAGGCCACACCATTCGGCTTCCATGACTCCGCAAGTCGATCGGCTAAGCACTGTGCTCGGCCATTAATGAGAAATGCATGTCTTTTCCCATTGCCAAGCATGGCGAATCATCATTTCGAGTCCAGAGAGTTTTTGTTTCCAACCCAGTATCCTCTCCGCCTGGGAGGCATCTGCGACCAATATGGCCGGGTCACCTATTCGACGCTCAGCTTCAATAACTGAAAAGTCAATTTTCGTCACAGACTTTGCCGTATCGATAACCTCCCGAACTGAATAGCCCTGACCATTACCAAGATTAAAAGCAGTCGATTTCCTGGACCCCATCAACCAGTCAAGGGACAACAGATGCGCCTCGCATAAATCAAGAATGTGGATATAGTCACGGATACAGGTGCCATCAGGAGTATCGTAATCTGTTCCATAAATGGCAATATTCTGCCTGCGGCCAGATGCAGCCTGTAGCACCAGGGGAATCAGGTGCGTTTCAGGTTGATGTCGTTCCCCCAATGCCCCTTCCGGATCAGCCCCCGCAGCATTGAAATACCGTAGGCAAACCGACTTCAAACCATAAGCCGAATCATAATCAGCTAGCATCTGCTCAACCATTAATTTCGAACGTCCATAACTGTTGATAGGCTGTGTGGGATGAGACTCGTCGATTGGAACTTTGACCGGCTCACCAAAGATGGCCGCAGTAGAAGAAAATATGAATCGATCAACTTTATGCTGCACCATCGCATCCAGCAGATTAGCCGTGCTGCACACATTATTTCGATAATACTTTGCCGGATCAGATACCGACTCACCAACCAGGCTGAAAGCAGCAAAATACATGACGGCGTCAAACTGATGTGCAGCAAACAGTTCGTTCAGAATACTTTCATCTCCGGCACTCCCTCGAACAAAGGTACCATGGCACACAGCATCAGCATAGCCGGTTGATAGATTATCCAGGGTTACAACAGAATGCCCACGCTCAGCAAGCATGTTGACCATATGTGATCCGATATAACCAGCACCACCTACAACCAATATTTTCATTACACTCCCCAACCTAGGTTCAAATCAATTAGACGAAAACAGCTTGCACGGTAATTTCATCAACAACAAAGTGACCGCTTAGAAGAAATTAAATAGCAGACTTTTAGGCTCAGTTAGGAATCATCACCGAGAAAGACTTCAATCAGGCACAAAGGCAGGCAAGCGCGGCAAGATCTCGCCCAACAGACTTTGGATACGGGCATCGGCTGCAGCCACATCTTCACCCGTAGCCAAAGATGTCGTCAGACGCAACAACGCGCCATCGGTACGATTTCGGGTCAGAGCATCGTAATACAGATACCATTTCACCATATACTCGCTGGTGATATCCCGGCCCCGCTGCTGGAACCAATAATAGACCAGAATCTTCTCATCCCCCATTTGAATCAACGTCCGATTGACCCGCAAAGGCTTCCCGCCATATTTTAAATCCGGCAAAGCCACCTGCTGCAAATGAGTCAACTGCCACCCACCACCTGGCAAACAGGTGCGGGGGGAATGTGCCGACTGTCCCCTACGTTGAGAACCATACCAAGCAGAATAAAACTCAACACTGGCTCCCTTACCATCGACATATTCGGTCAAAATGTAATCGTCGAGTTTCAGGGCGTCCAGATAGTTCGTAGTCAACTGATCCTGACGCCCAGACCAATTGCCAAGCTGCACCGGAAAATCGGCAAAAGCAGTTCGTTCAGGTACCAGCTCTCGGCGCTCTGGTAAACCGACAAACACCGCAGCCATAAGTAGCAACAGAAAGAGAGAAGCCCAATAAGGTGCCGCCGGTCGTCGCACTGTCCTACTGAACAAACCATCGATAGTCCCTGCTGGAGGGGCCTCTAATACAAAGCTTTGGGCCAGTGACAAACGTTCTCGGCGCAACCGGACAAATACCCACATTTCCACTAACAACAACACCGCGCAACCCATGAACACGATCCAGCCCTCGAAATCGTGCAAAAACCCCTCTGCCATGGTCTTGCCCCAGTACTCAACCAAAACGCCGATAATACCGATTCGAAAACTGTTCATCAGAATGGAAATTGGCATCGTCGAAAGAAACAGCACCGCCTTCTGCCACCAGGAACCGCGAAAGATATAAGCAGCAATGAAGCCTAAAGACATCAAGGGAAAGAGATAGCGCAACCCGCTACAGGCTTCCGCCACCTCCAACTTATAAGGCCCCAAATCGATGACATTACCTTCAAGAAAAACGCCTATGCCGAATAGTCGAATGATGCCGACGCCAAGTTGAGAGGACATCAACTGAAGCCATGCAGAAAAATTGTTGTACAAAAAGTTGGGCAAGGGCACCAGAAACAGAAGCAGCAATAATACCCCCGACAATTGTCGAAATGCTGGCCACCCCAGAACCGCCAGCAAAAGGCCATAGATTGTTATCAAAAAAGCATATTGCATGACCGAATAGAGTGTCCCCAGCTCACCCAGCAGCCCCAGCCCTAAACCCAATACCACAAGAACAACGCCTATCCAGCAAGGACGTATGCCTACAGCCTTTATCCGGGGCACTCGCAAATAGGCCAAATAAAGAGCAACAAAAGGTAACAAATAGGCATGACTGTAACTTTCATCGCCCCACTTAGATGCCATTTCCATCACTGAATCACCGAAGATCCAAGCCAAAGGAACGATTAACAACGTTACATAGATAAAGGGAAGAAACAAAGGTGCCACCGTGCGATCATTTAGTAGGCTTTTTTTCCTACCAATACCAGAAGGGTACGAAAGAGAATGGAGACATCCAACCAGAGAGACCAGTTGTTAATATAATCCAAATCGCTCTCAACCCGATCCATCATCTCCTCTAGCTCTACCGTCTCACCACGAAAACCTCGCACCTGGGCCAAACCAGTAATACCTGGTTTGATACGTAAGCGGGAAAAATAGTGTTTGATGCGTTGGCTATATTCATCATCATGACTCACTGCATGGGGGCGTGGCCCAACCAATGACATAGTGCCATTAAACACATTCAGGAGTTGTGGCAACTCATCAATGCTGGTACGTCGAATGAAACGGCCCACGGGTGTAATGCGAGGATCATCACGGGTTGCCTGAGTCACTTTACCTTGATCTTCTTGGTGAACCCGCATACTGCGAAATTTTAAAATCTCAAATACCTCGCCATTCCAACCAGTGCGTTTCTGGCGAAAGAAAACCGGCCCCTCCGAAGTCAGTTTTATTGCCAATGCAACTCCCAGCATTAAGGGGGATAACAATGACAAAACCACCAGCGCCAACAAACGATCAAATACAGATTTGATCACTAAGTTATTGCCGATCAAGGGAGTTTCCGACAAGGTAATAAGAGGCACCCCAGACAGTTCTTTAACACTATGATTCACTAGGTTAAATGCAAAGATATCTGGCGCCCAGTGAATATCGACATTACGATCCAATAGCTCATCATAAACTTCTGAAATCATGGGAGAACTATCTAGACTGGTTGCCAGATACAATGTTTTGATCTCGTACTCATCCACAAAGTCAACCAGCTGATGCACATGACCCAAGACGGGAATACCCCGTAGAAACTCATCTGGTACGGACTTAATCCGAACCAAGCCCACAACCCTTTCTGGAACCCAGGGATTGTTATTAATTTTCTCTGCCAAATAGAGCGCCAGCTGATCCGTACCAACAATCAAGGCATTGGATTGTTCCCTTCGACCAGCCCAATGAACGCTAAACCGCTGCAGGAAACTATGCAACACAATCTGGCCCAATAAACCGAAAGCAAAATCAACCATCAGCATAGCTGGACTGATCCAGCTCATTGCATCCATCAGTAATGCCGTCACCGCAAGAAAGCTGATCGCAATGAGCCACGACCGCAACAAGCAATAGCTCTTGTCAGCAATGGGCATAAGACGGCGATAAACACCAACCCGGTCAAAACTAACCGCAAGAAGAAAGACAAGCGTCAATAGGTAGAGCAGATGATGAAAATCAAACTCACCATCAAAAAACAGAGCAGAGCCATAGATGACTCCGATGATCCAGGCCCCATCCATAATGGACTGTAAAGTGACAAAAACAGAGTTTCTGCGCTTGAGTAATTGCTTATTAGCTATTTTGGGATGGTTCATTGTTGACCGCCTATAAAAGGGTACTCACCTTCTCCAAAATTGCAGGAAATCATCATAACAACCCTATGATTTACTAAAGAAACGACAGATCAGCTACGAAATGCACCCAGATGACCTAGCCTCATACTTGCCTGCTAACCCTGGGCCTGGAAGCGGAGGAGATCCATCAGATCACGGTGAACCCCACTGGATTTCCTGTCATCAAAACATATCTAGAATTCACAAGGCTTATTTGATCCAGGAACGTATTTTCCACATGCATATACATCCAAGTTATCCCAAAATATCTCCATGGTCCCATTGAGAGAGCGCACATGATTAATCAATTTCCCCGATGTATAGAGTTTAAGCGGATTAAAGTCCGACAATCCATCTGGAGAGGGGTCGTCAGGATGATGGGTATAGGATGTAATGTCAAACAGAATCGATCGAGCACCACCTTCTGGGGTAGCCGCCATAAAAAAACGGCCGCGCGTGGCATCACCTTCCCGAAATCCATACTCAAGATTTATCCATCTGCCAACAGGAATGGCAAAATCTCGTGCCGTTTCCTTCCACACACGGCCAGCCCAGCGGCGTTTGATGGGGTTCAATGTTTCAGCCTTAACCTGGAAAAATAGCGGAGCCTCTGCACTGGCTTTCTCCTTCACAATATTTACAGATATCCTGAAAGGGTATGGCTCTCCGGTCCAGCCAGCATTATTCCACCATTCGGATATCGTTAACCAGTCCATCGGCTCTGAATATGAGCGAATCAGACTCATGTTCGGATGCAAATACATGCGTACTTTCATTTTGAGCTGTTTAATACCCTCATTCCGATAAAAATTCATTTGGACCCTTCCTTTGGGAAAATGGCCATGACTCACTTCGACATTAGGGTTGCGCAGACCGAAATGAAGCACGTCGTTTGCTGCGTTCTCAACATCTTTAGAAATAACGACAAACCGCTCGTCAGACCGCCCACCCTGAAACTGAAATACCGGCCAAGCCAGCTTTACGTGAGTCTGTTGCCCATTATTGACAGCATTCACACAAGAAAGTGCCTGACGGGGAATGAGAAAGTCGAGCGATTGCCTTTTGGAAAGAGACCGGAGTACGCCCCCCTCATCGAAACCCGAATAAAAATGTGCTGCTTGGTCTTTATTGCAACCCCGGATGACAGACTGCCTAACAGTTCTGCTGGTCTGTATTGAATGTCCGCTGATTGCACCCGCATCATTGGCCCAGGCATCGAAGCCCAGGCAAACACAGATAAAAACAAGCGGGCTTGACCAGTTGAAAAACATGATCACCCCTCGCATTCCATAAAAACGACCAATTCTGACAACGCTTTTGAGTCACCCAGAAATCAAGGCACTCAATCTCAACAGAAAATCCTCCGGGGCAGTTCTGGCGATATATCCCTCACTTTTTTTTCCTCGGCCCTCGTCAAGCACCCGTGAAATCGTTTGTCCTAATTCCGACTCTTGCCAGACGACATCCACACCTTTACGTCCTGCAAAACGTTTAGCGGTGGCCATCTGATGATCGTTTCTGTGTTCTCCCAATACAGCCTTGCGCGGTACGATGATCAATCTCTGGCCGAAAGAGAGCGCACTGAGGATACTGCCCATACCGGCATGTGCGATCACCAGATCTGCCTCCTCGAACGCACGGTCAAACTCAACGGGGTCCAGAAAGTCACGCTGCCGCAAATTCGCAAATATCCGATCAGTTGGGCCGACCTGAGCAACAACCTCCTCACCACAATGCGCAGCCCAGGTATCGACCGCACCGACCATGCGGTCGAAAGCCAGCTGAGTTCCGACAGTCACGAAAATCACAATACCGATCCGATATAATAAGGGCCATCTTCCTGCGCCAGTTCCGGCCACTGAGTAAGCCAATGCGTGGCCCAACGCTTCGCTTTACGCCCAGCCAACGACAATTCATCGGCATTGGCCACGCTATCGACCCATATCGTTTTCGCCCCCAACAAGTGGGCAAAAACGATGGCGAAGTATCCCGGTGCCGCCCCCGTAGTGATGACCACATCCGGCCTGAACAACAGAACTCTCCAGGCCACCTGCATCGCCATCAGCAACAAGCCCGGCTTATCCCACATATTCGCATCACGCACCGGCGTAAACCCCTGCCCTTTACAAACCTTAATCGCCAGTCCAGGGGCGGTACTGATCCAATGCACACGGTGGTTTTCAAACGCCGGCATCATGCGATTGAGTTGTACCCAATGGCCTCCGGCAGAGGCAACAGCCAGCAATTTCTTGCGCTTCACGGTGTTACTCCAAGCGACAAATAAAGTGAATGCATTTCATCCATACAGGCTTGCGCGGAGAATAGTTCGTGGAACCGCATCCGAGAAGCCTCGCCCATGGTACTCAACACACTATCGCTCCTCGACAGCAAATCGACCAAAGCGAGCCGTAGTTGCTGTCTATCTCCCGGTTCGATCAGTGCGCCATTGCTAGCATCAACCAGTTCTGGAATACCGCCAACGCAAGTGGATACAACCGCCATGGAAAAAGACATGGCTTCGATAATGGCCATAGGCAAACCCTCGTTGTGAGAAGGCAGCACAAAAACGCCGCATTCATGTAACAGGGTGGCCTTCTCCTCGCCACTAATCCAGCCAGGCACCTGCACTGCATGTGAGATCTTCAACTCATTGACCAGGGCCCTGACTTTTTCGATTTCACCATTGCCGCCACAAAACAACCGCGCCTCAGGCACCTCGTTCAGAACTTCGGCAAAAGCCGGCAACAAATCGTATATTCCTTTACGGTCGCCGAACTGACCCAGGAACAGCACATGGCGAAGCCGGCGCTCACGCGTAGCGCGCCCAGGGTTAAAGCAATCGGGCACGAAATTACCAATCACAGTCACTCTATTGCCGGTCAGATCAGCCACAAAGTCGCGCCAAGATGCCGACAGGACCACCACACCATCTGCCCGATCGAACAAAGTGCGCACCGCTCGCTGAACCCGGGACGAACTGTTGCGGTAAAACACGGTAAATTCTGACCCGTGCAAGTGAATAATATTAGGGACTCCAGCCAGCCGAGCCATGCCCTGAAAAAAGTATTTTCGCCAAAAACTGCCACGCATGGACATATGCATGTGTAACAGTTCCACCCGACCGCGTAGCAGAAGATAGCCGACCAGCAGATAGGCGCGCAAAGCCATTGTCATCCGTGTCACAACCCCGCCCTCGACATGGGTCGCAATTCGGCGCACGTGGCCATCGGTATAGAATCCGGCCAACTCGTAGGCCTCGATTACCGAACGGATGCCACCACGTGCTGCCGTGCCCAGAACCAAAATCTGCTTAGCTGACATGGTGCTTCCTCAGCCAGCTCCTCGCATCAGACACCTCTTCCCCGACGATACTCAGCAGATTCTCGATATCCGGGCTGTAATAATCGATCAGCAAACGGGCAGTAGCCGATGCCATAAAAGGTTTATCCACTCGCTTTCCATTGATGTGCTTATACCAGCCCAACAACCATTGCTTCACCCCAGGGTTACGGTTAAAAAAAGGCTCCAATGCATTGTTTACCTGCAAACCGACTTTCTGTAACCAAGCACGGCGCGGTGCAAAAGTGACATTGGCACGCACAAATGCGTAATCCTCATAGAACGCCGCGTCAAGACCCGCCCACTCGCATACTCTGCGCATAAAGGCAGCCGGGTCACGTTGTAAACTATCCAGGGTGGTAACCAGGATTTGTTCACGCGGAAAGCAAGCATAGTAATCAGCCAGATGTGCCGCATAGCGCCCGGCATCAGGCACCCGCAAATGCCACTCATTGAGCCCCGCTTCTGCCAGACTGATCTCGCCACGTTCGAACTGCATACACAGATCAATATAAGCGTCGAAAGACATAGCCCCAGGAATGTGGAAACGGGATTTATGGAAATCAAAACCGGACAATAAGCGGTCTATGGGATCGCGCAATACAAATATAACGCGCGCCTGAGGCAGCAGAGCAGCCATGGCTGGCGCAGTAACATCACTCTCTGCAAGATAGCCTGGAGAAGCTTCCATACGCACTTTCTCACTGGCTGCAGTCGCAAACAACGCATCATAAGAATAAATATCATGTGGCGGTGTGCTACGGAAATAATCCGTCTCTTTCCGTACAGAAGACACGATGCCAGGGTGTGCACTTAGATACTGATAAACCGAGGTAGTTCCCGATTTTTCTGTCCCAGCCAGGATGAGATAGCGATTCATTTCCAAAAATCAATCCTCGGTCTTGTACAGCAACGACGCCGCTACGCTGCCCAACAGTATGGATTCAACGTGTGTATACATAAGGTTTAACTAGCGACACCTTGCCTCTCAGTATTTGGGCCAGAAAAGCTTCGTCATCGCGACTCAGTGGCTTGGCAAACCACCACCCCAGCGCCAGGCAAACCAAGGTTAGGGCCAGTGCCACCCAAGACCCTACCAACGGCAACAACAACCATCCAAACAATAGTACCAATCCAGCCGCCACCATTCCCCGCACCGAGCCCACCATATCAAGCAGCCTGCCTGCACCGTGTCGTTCGATCCACCAAAAGGTGTATAGATTTCTCAGCCAATGGCTCAGCGCAATGCCGGCCACCATAGCCGACAGGCCCCACTCTCCTGCAAACCAAGCAGCGAGTGGGACCAAGAGATACAGCAAGCTCTGTGCTCGCAACTGTCGCGTCTGATCAAATATCTGCATCGTCATGGTGATCAACTGCCCCTGGCTGGTAGCACCCAGTGCAATAAAAAACAACAACATCGTCAGGCCTGCGTCAGGAAAACGCCCACCGCTAGCAAGAGCAATGATGTTATCGCCAGCAACGCCAAAAACAACAAGAAGAACAAGCACGATCAATAAATTGCTTTTCATCATCAGCGATACGCCCCCTTTGACTGCACCCATATCCCCCGCTGCCCGACGCGAAATCAGCATTGGGCGGATGATGTTGACCAACAGTTGCGCAGGCATGTAACGGCTAGCAATAATGTTTAACTGCTGCAAAAAGGCAAAGAGGCCAGCTGCCTCCAGACCCAGCAATCGCACAGCCAGCAGACGCAACACGCCCATGCTGGCAGTAGCTGCCAACAGATTCGTGCCAGCCATGTGCCAGGCAAAATTCATCACCTCACGGGCGCAAACCCGATACGTCCCGTTCAGCTCAAGAGCGTGAAGGCGACGCAGCAAGGCAAACTCAGCCAGCAGCAGACAAAACGAGCTGACAGCGATATCCACCCAAAGGACGTGCGCCAGAGACACCGCATCACTCAGCACCAGAATAACCATGCCAGCCAACCGGCCCAAAGGCTGCAATGCCTGAGCGAGTTGCGACCAGCGTTGTTCGAGCAGTGTCTCCAGAATTTCCGAAGTGAAGCGAAACCCGAGCACCGTCACCAGCAGCAACGGCAGCACATTCGCCTGCTCCGACTGGGCCGGGTTGAAACCAAGCCACGCTGTAAACCAGGGCCATGTCGCCCAAATGCCGCCAACCCAGGCAAATATGATCGTGAAACGCGCAAACGTCATCCATTTCACAAAGACACGCACACCGGTCACGCTACCTCGCGAAGCCAAATCAGGCATAAAACGGCGCACAGCTTCCAGAAGTCCAAAGGAACTTAGCGGTACAAGGAGTTCCACCACACCCCATATCGCCATGTATGCACCGTAATCATCTGGAGCAAACAGGCGAACGATCCATAAAGTAAGCGCGAAATTGGCAATGCCCTGCGCGACCTTACCGACGAGAAAGACCCGAACGGCAGCACGAAATCGTTTGCCCGTATAGAGCGCCTGCTTCATTCTCCGTCGAATTCCTGAAGTTTCTGCCCATTGATACGGACGATCCGAGCAGGCACGCCAACTACTGTGGCGTCATCTGGAACATCACTCACCACGACCGCGTTAGCACCGATGCGTGCGCGGTCTCCAATACGCACAGCACCGAGGATCTTAGCCCCAGCGCCAAAAGAGACATCGTTGCCCACAATTGCTGCACCCTCGCCACTATTTGCAAAGGTGACCTGGTGGCGAATTGTGCAGCGTGCACCGATACACACGGTACGCGCAATGACGATGCCCTGCCGGTGACCAAACGAAACACCAGGCCCGATTTTCGCTTGATAGGGCACGAACGATTGGTAAACAATCCGAATCATCAACATGACCAGACGTGGTAGCACTGGGACCCGGTGACGGTATAGCCAATTAGACAGATAATAAAGTCGTTCCACGGTCTACCGCTCCTGTTTTGGGTTGGCAGCCAACAAACGCTCATAAACAGCTTCCACCCGATCAGCAATGACGTCGTAGGTCCGCTGCGCACGCACCCAATCGGGCCCACGGGCCGCCTCGCGCCGTGCCGTTTCAGGATCGTCCAGCAAGCGGCAGACTTCATCAGCGAAGGCCTGTTCATCCCAGGGAATACAGCGGCCGATGCCGCTGTCAGCCATCACCTGACACTGCTCGGGATGCTCGTTGGCAATAATGCACTTGGCCATTGCCATATACTCAACTAACTTGGTGGGTGAGGTGGAGAGCAACACCGGGATCGGATAAAAGGGCGAAAAACAGATATCCGCACTTTTGACATGTTCCCAAGCCTGCTCCATGGGCAGGAAACCAGTCACTTCGACGGCGTCAGCCAGCCCCAGCCGCACGGCTTCATCTTCGACCGCCTGGCGGTCACTGAGCTGCTGCCCTTCACCGACATAACACAGCCGGGCGCCCGGATAGCGCTGGCGCACCTTGTGCAACACCCGCACCAGCATTTCCGTCTGCCGCAAACGCAAGATAATGCCCAGGTACAACAATAGCGGTGCTTGCGTATCCGGTGCACGTGCGTCTTCCGCTTGGCCCACTTGCGCTGCGCGGATACCCATGGGAACCGGCGTCATCTTGCTTGGATCGATGCCTTCGCGCGCAACATCCTCTTTCATGCGCTCACTCTGCACGAAGATATGGTCCGCAAGCGGCAATATCAGCTTGTAGAGCAGCAGGCGTATAGACTGGCCTTTTAGCCACACCAGATGGCGATGTGGCACGAAACGGTTTCGCGCCTGATAGAGTTTGGATTCGGCATAGGGATAGGACATCCAGTAGACAAACCTAGCACCCGTTAGCCTAGCTGCCAGCCAGCCAGCTAAGCCCGCCATAAAGCGATCGCGCACCTGAATGACATCATAGCGGGTCCTAAATGCCAGCGGGATCGCAACAAAGCCCCCAAGCAAGCCGTATATATTGTTCAAGATCCGTCCAGGCAAACCCTTGAGCCTGCTGCGTGGCGTAAGGTGCACCTGGCAGCCATACCACTCCGTTGGAGAAACCACACCGCCAGCATCTGGACCCCGTTGCATAAGCCAGTCGATCTTATGGCCATGCGCGGGCATCTGCCGAGCAAATAGTTCAACAACATCAGCGCGGAATGGCGGGTAGCGATCCTCAACGATATACAGGAGCATCATACGCGAGGATTCATCAGACATAGCCGAGCATCCGGTTCACATCGCCACCATAACGCTCAAAGAACGCCATTTCCTCTCCATCAAGTTCCCTTCGCCAGCGCTCATCCAGTTTGATGCCTTTTTGCGGAGAGAAGCGGGTATCGTTGCCATTTGCCATATGCCTTTCTCCCCCTCCCAGATCCATCATGGCAGGTTCATAATCGATACCGACAAACGTGCACAGTTTTTTGCCGTTGTTCTCAGGATCAGCAGCGAAAGCTTCATAGGTCATTTGCATAAGATTGTCTGCAGGCAACCGCTTCTTCAGCATTGGAGCCGCATTGCGATAGTATTTTAGCCACTCGCGAACGCTGCTCTCCTGATCGAAACCACTGGAGCGGCGCGACAAATAGACTCCTCTGCCGTCGCGCGTGACGAGAATGACCCGCACCTGTTCCGGGTAACGCCGCGCGAGCTCGACTGCTTCCCAGGGGTTCTTGGATGAATCGACGACCACATCCTTATCCCAGAGCCGCGAGATCACACCAAACAAGCGCATCTTGTTGTCCACAGCTTTGCTATAAGCTGGCGGAATGGGAATCACATTTCGCAGTCCTACAGGTGCATACTCCCGGATCCCCAACCAAGCTCGCCTGTAATAGAAGCGCGCATAGAACCACTTATTCTGATACTCGTGATCAATAATCACGCGGGATCTAGCATCCCAGAGTTTATAAGTGTAAGGCTTTGAGGGAATATCAATACCAGTTTCCAATTTGATTGCGGTGTAGATCTGCTGCCAAGCAGAACATTCCGAAACGCTTGCACCGCAAGAGCACAATTCACCCATGCTAATCGCCTTGCCCAGGAAATTCACCTCTCCCAAAGATGCAACCCTGGAGTGCCCGCCGAGAAACATGTCGGTAATGGTCGAGCCACACCGTGAACCAGAACAAATATAAACAATTATTGGCATACCCATATACGATACTAAGTCAATTCAGTCGAATATACTTCAAGCGAAAACAAATATCACTAGAAGGTAGAAAATCGTAATAAATTCATCTTACAAGCAAGAGCCGATTTTATCTCTTGCATTCATCTTATTAAGGTTGACTCGAGACTCAGATAACCCCATTATTAAAAAAGCAACATAAGGCATAATGCCATGCATAAATCCATTGGTAAGACTATTAACAAGAATTACAAATAACAGCAAATTCAATACCAGTAACTCCCTATCCACTTTCACGTAAGCAGCCACTGATTTAGCATGGACAAGAAATACCATTGAATAAAGAAAATACCCGACGGTCCCACCATATTGCAGCCATTCTACATGGAAGTTATGCGGTGTAACTTGCAACTCACCCAACTTAATACCCGTCCCAAAAACAACGTTATCATAAAATTCACCTATTGCTCCCTTATAGACTAGAGCCCTACTCGCAAAAGCACGTATATATTGATCAAAATCCAGCAGCCTATCAACTGAATTATTGCCAGCTCCTGACCAATTTACTTGCAACCCAAGATTTGAAAATAGATATGAAAATACGATAGTAATAATGAGAGTAACAAAGATCATCCATAACCACATCATAAATAGATGTCTTTTTAGCAGCCTCAGCACCACAGGTGAAATCATAGTCAACAACATGTAGACCCTCGGCATTGCTGTCAAGAAAGCAGCGAGTGAAACAGGAATTAAAAGTATTCTTGGGACCCACATGGCATCCCTGACGTAAATTGAATACACCAACAAAACCACAAGCAAAGTTGCCACACTAATCGATGGAAGACCAAAGACCTCCACTCTTTCATGAGTTGTTACAAATACGTATATCGTAATAACAGAAAAGACAAGCATTGACGAAATCACGACATTAATTGATGCAAAAAACTCTTTATTATTTGTAATAAATACCTTAACGACAAAATAAGAAGCAATTGGAATAAACAACGCATGAAACGCCATGCGCCCGCTTACTATCATAGTATCCGAAAGAATCGTAGACTGGAAAAAAGTTAGCGCGAGCAGTAATATAATCACATCAAGCGCTTTAAATCCAAATAATTGTGGATTACGCAACAAGCGAAACACCGCAAAAGGAAATAGAAATACCACAAGAAATGTATACATGGTAAATGTTACTATTCCCAGTTCAAACTTAATAAAACCTTGCGACATTGGCAACACAGCAAGCATCACACATAGCAATTTGAACAATATATTCATTTAGCTATAAAGCTCAACTTTCGCACAGAAGTCAAAAGTACCACAATCATAACTGCCAGAATTATTCCCACACCATCCATCGACAAATCGATCAGACTTGCACCACGCCCTGGTATTAGCAACTGGATGCTTTCTGTAGAAATTGCAAACATAACCAACAGAAATATTGGAACTTCATACCTCACCAAAGACCTCAACTTGCCGACAACAAAAAATGAAACAACAAAGAAGATAAGGAAATGCACAAATAATGATTGTGAATCCAATGAAACAACAGACAACGGGGTTCTCTCAGACAACTGTTCCAATATATGTTTTAGAGACCCTGGCATTAGGAGAAAAAACAACCCAGACAGAAACAATAAAGCAAAAATCAATATGGAACGAATTTCACTCCGCATCATTTCCACTATCCTGATCAAGATAACCAAACAAACCAATCCCCAGACAATGAGCAGAGAAGCCCTTCCATATTCATAGTAAATATTTTCCTTAATCAACTTAAGACTCACGTCCTTGGCCCACATGCTGCCGGTTGACTTCAGCAATTGAAGTTTAAATCCACATTGAATTACGTTGTCAGATGGAGTAACCACAAGATCATGGGCAGTCCAATTAGATGTACCCGTCAAAAGAAGTAAAACCCTGGACCTTCTCTCACGGATTGTATTTTCCACATATACAACCCTACCTGCCTGCCACGCCTTCTCTCCTACCCGGATATTTTCAGACCTAGTGAAAAGACTTAACATCATCTTGCTATTACACACATGCTGTTCATTTATATCATACTGAACATACTCATTATTTTCTATTGAGCCTGATTGAAGCCTGACAATAGTCTGAGGCACTTTTGAAACCTCAACACTCCCACCATGCTTCCATCCAGACGCGCTGTCAAATCCAGCAGGAAACAATTCCTTACTGTCATAATCATATTGATTAATTAACAACGGCAATATATATGTAATGGTAAATGTACAGACGATTACGAATAACAACAGCACATACTTCGTAGTTGTGTTATTCATTTGCGACACAGCCAACATACTATAGGTCCTAGGTATCGACCGTCATTAAAAAACGCTTATTAATTTCGCCTTTTTTAGACTACCATAACCATAAGTGACATTTAGACCTATGTATTTACCACATAGTTCAACAGACCACACATTAATTCTTAGCAAGCCAATATTAAGTCTAATCCTGGAACAGACAGGAAGATTCTCTACAAATTAGCCAAATAATCAGCATCAGACTGCATTGTTTGCCCTCTTGAGACCGCTTTCGCATCGAGTTGAGTCACATCAACACCCACCTTTTCCTGAATCACCTGCCTCAACTCCATAAAGTCCGGCGTATCAGGATGCTCGATAGGGAAAATCCCCGATCTGCTTTTATCTTGTAAGACTTCCATGATTAACCAGGGTTCGATTTTTTGACAGTTTTCACCATAGCCGTATACCAAAGCCAGATCCGCAAGGGTATTGATCAGCCTCGGCACACCTCTACTGAAGTAGTAAATCAGAACGGAGGTTCCCATTGTAAAAAGCTGTGGATCCCCGCCAACATGAGCAATGCGATGCTCAATATAAGCCATGGTATCTCGTAGATTAAGGTGACTCAGGTGATAATCCACTGAGATACGCTGTGCCAACTGGTTCAGCTCGGGCTGCTGCAACAAGGTTAACAGCTCTGACTGACCGGACAGGATAAGCTGTAACACCCCGTGTTTACCGGCATTGATATTATTCAGCATACGCAGCTCTTCCAAAGCATCTGCCGAGAGATTCTGCGCCTCGTCAATAATCAGTGCGGTACGTCGTCCTTTGGCATATTGCTTTACCAGAAAATCATTAAATAGATGATAAATCTGGGTCTTGCTCAGGCCTTTGCAGTCCAACTCGAAAGCAGCGGCGACCCATTCCAGCAGCTCACCAAAGCCTCCATGAGCATTACGGATAAAGCCGATGCTGATCTCATCCTCCAAATCCTGTAACAACTTATGAATCAGAGTAGTTTTACCAGCGCCAACCTCACCAGTAATCAGAATAAGCCCCGCATTACTGGCCAGCCCAAATGCCAAGGTGTTGTAGGCACGAGAATGGTCCTGACTCAGATAGAGAAAATCTGGATCAGGAACCAGAGAGAATGGCCTCTCCCTGAGGCCATAAAAGGCTTCGTACATGTTGATCTCAGTAAGGGGCCATGGCGGCTTGTTGACGCGCCTTGTTATAGACACAACCCAACAAATTGGCTTGTTCCAGGGAACGCAAGCATTGCTGAATTTCCGCAGGCGTATCCACGCCTTCCTCTACCACCAGCAAACTGGCTTGTACTTGCGGCAAAAACTGCAAGGCATCATCCGTATGCAACAGAGGAGGCAAATCAAAGAGAACAATACGCGAACGATAGCGACCGAGAATATCCGCCACCAAATCTTTCATTCGAGGTGTTGCCATGAGTTCAGAGGAGTTGGTAACCGCTTGTCCCGCTGGCAGCAATACCAAGCGCTCAATCTCTGGATGAACCAGCAAATCTGGAATAGGAACACCAGCTCTCAAATGATCGACCAGACCTCTCTCTTCGCTAAAACCAAAGGTGTGCGCCAACGAAGGGCGGCGCAAGTCCAGATCAACCAAAAGAACGGTTTGATTCTCTTCCAGAGCCATGGCGATGGCCAGATTGGCTGACACCACAGACTTTCCGCCGTTTTTATTGGCACTGGTCACTGCAAGGGAATTCAGCTTCTGTTCCCGCAACTGCTGTAGCACCTTGGTGCGTAAGACACGAAATACGTCTGCCTGGGGATGACCAGAGACTCCCGCAATGATACGATTCTCAGCCAATTTTTGAGGATTAGCCGTCTGGGTACGAGTTTCGGAATAGACGATATTCTCGTGATCTTCACGCACATCTACCGAGGCACAGGTACGCTGAACGCTAGATTCAGAATCCTGCCCGCGTTCCTCACGAGCTCTATCCAAGGCTTTTTGTAGTCGATCCATGCCTCCCCCTATATGGTTTCCAGCCCCAAGCGGCGCAGCAGAGCAAACCAAGCAACGTCAAGCGGCATAATCGTAAAATGGAATAACAGCAAAACCACCACTCCCGCCACTACCAGTCCCAAAATGAATAGCCGAAAAAAACGGCGGCGGCGCTCTTTATCCTTGCTGGTCTCGATGAACGGCACCACCACCAGAGGATAGGTTCCGGTAATGGCGGTAAGCGCCCGGGGATCCTTGATGGCATTGCTCATCCCTTCTGCAACGGCAACACTACCCAGGCCTCCTCCCAGAGAAAAGACAAAACCCAAAAATAAAATGGCCAAGCGGTTTGGCTTTTCAGGCTTTTCGGGAACCAACGGTGGCTCTACCAAAGAAAATCGTTCGCCCTTGCTTTCACGCTCCAGTGATTCCGCCAGTTCAGCCTCCAGCTGTTTGGCCCTGATCTCCTTATATTTGAGCACGGCATTCTCATAGTCGCGCATGAAAGATCGGTATTCTCGCTCCACTTCAGGACTTTCAGCCAAGCGCTTTTCATAATCAGCCAGCTTCTGCTGCATCTGTGTTTTCGTCTCTGTTAAGGAACGCAAATCTGATTCGACCGTCGTCAGCTGGGACTGAAGCTGGATATAGGCAGGGTTATCAGGATCAATCGGCACCGCTTTAGAGGCCCTGGCATGTTTCAAAGCTGTCTGTAAATTCTCGATATTGCGCTGGATCTTCACCACCTCAGGATGATTTGCAGCATAGCGCTCACGGACCCCGGCCAATTGGGCCGCCATCGCCGTCAACTGAGCTTCAAGAAATGCAGGATCTTCGCCCGCCTCTTTGCCAATTTCAGCTTTAAGAGCACGAATCTCGCGCTGGAGGCGCGCTACCTGCGGATGCCTGGGAGAATAGCGGGCTGACAGCGAAAGGTATTCAGTCTCTAAGGCTTTCAGGCGGTCCCCCCCTGTGAGAATGCGTTTTCCATCAGCATTGTAGAGCTCGTTATAGGGACTGGTCATCGCAAGCTGAGATCTCAGGTAGATCTTTCGCTCCTCCAAAGATCGCATCTTCTCAACTGCACTCTTCAGCTCCAGGTCAGTGCGCTCCATAAACTGGATATTGAACTCTTGCAATTCGGGTAAGGCGTTGATGTGGGCCTCTTTAAAGGTGGCCAACTGGGTCTCTAACGCCTTGACCTGCTGGTTGAGTTTATCCGCCTCTGCAGAAAGAAAACTGGACGTTTGCACCGCCGACTGAGTCCGGCGCTTCAGATTTTCATTCAGAAAAAGGGAAACCAGCTCATTGGTCACCTTTTGCGCCGTGCGGGGATCCTTATCGGAATAGGACAACTTAAAGGCAATGGTTGCTGTGGTTGGTCGTCCACTACGGGGATCTACCACGTCTGCACTCACCATCTCCAGATGAATTTCCTCGCGAAGGGTGTCGGCCAGCATACTGAGACTGGTATCTTCCCGATGATCCGAATAGAGGCCATATTGCTCAATGATTCGAGCCAAATTCTCAGTATTCATCACCTGTTGGCTGATAATCTGCACCCGCTCTCCGGCATAGGAGGTTACCGTTGAGCGCACCAACTCTGCGGGTACCTCCTGCTGCTCAATCAAGATGGTCGCTTCCGATTTATAAATGGAAGGCAAACCAAAGGCCAGCGCTAGAGACATCAACAACATCAACAGCGCTGGCACAATGAAATGCATCCTGCGACGACTGAGGATGGCCAAATAATCGTTGAGACTTAAAACCTGCTCTTCCATTTGGGTGCAATCATAATATGGTGGGTAAAATCAATGGCGCATGGTAACAGAAGGTATATTGCTTTCGTATGACTTTCTATGACTGGCATGTATATGGCAAACAGATTCACGATGCTCTAAATTGAAAAAATCCATTATTCTCTCCGCAGATCCCTGGCCGTATATTACAAATTGCCTTTTGGGGATTGATCGTTGAAAAAGCACACTTTCATCAAAACCTGTCAGCAACGAAAGCATAGGCTAAACGTACGACAATCTCTCGCTAACACGAAAACAGAGAAAGGCAACAACATGGACGACAACAAAGATCGCAGGCACATCTCAGAGAAAACCCTAAAAGCCGACAACTGCTGTTGTGAGGATCAGTAAACTTGAAATTTAAACTGATCGATTAACCCAAAGTACGCCGACTCAAACCGGAAAAGCCAACCAGAGCGGAGCCAAAGAGCCAGAGAGCTGCTGGAATAGGCACCTCTGTCACAGAAGCAGCATCAAAAGCAGTAAATCTTTGTCCAGTTCCTTGTCCAGTTCCAAAATCCACAGGCAAGGTACATGAATCTTGTGACAGATCAAACGCCTGAGTAGAACTCTCGATGGCTCCAGGCCCCAGCAGAACAGCATCCTGATTACCGCCTAGCCCGGCAACCAGAAAAGTCGCATCAGTAAAAGAGGCATCAAACCCAACCCACTGATGCGCTTCATCAAGCATAAACTGTCCCTGATATATCGCCTGCCCCCGGACATTGAATGAACCAGAGGCAGACACATGGCTTTCGCTAGCGGCAAACGTAACGTTGGAGACCAACAGAAGCAGCAACCCAACAGCCGACTTGCACATAATTAACCTCTCCAAAAATTTTCCATGGTTCGGGTATCCCAAATTGCGGCACATTCTATGGCCTTTGAAAAAAAGTGCAATAGCCCATCTGAGCCAACACCCAACATCAAAGAGAAAAACGATCTGAGCTTCCTTTGGTTAGCTCTAAAAATACTATTTAGGGAACGCGACAATCGCATAGGATGTCCATCACAACTTGGACTCAATGCCAAGGAAAGGTATCAACCCCTCCCCTTACTCGACCGGCATTGTTGGCAAAGCTATGAGAGGAGGATTCTTTCGAAGAAGAGGAAAAGATGGAGAAGCTGTGTTTTTTGGGCAAGTCGGTATCCACCAGCACCCGGGTCTTGCCCAGCTCGATGAATTCGGTATTCAACCATTCAGCGTCCTTGGTGTACATGCGTACACAGCCGTGACTAGCATTGTAGCCGGGCACCTCAGATGAACCGTGAAAGGCAATACCGCCATTAAAAAAGGCGCAATAGGGCATGGGCGCGCCCCCCTTACCCACGGGGAAGGTGGACGATTCACAATCAACCCCCTCCTTACGAAATACGGTAAATTGCCCTGCCGGTGTTTGGCATTTCTCGCCAATATCCTTGCAAAATCCACGACCACCCGACATTGGCCCCCAGTTAAGCAATTTACCCGAACGGCTATAGGCACCCCAGGCCAGTTGACCCTGATCGACCACAATGAGCTTGCGGCTCTGCATGTCGATCTGTTCCGGAAAGGGGGCTGCATCCATCAGGTCCATACCATCCAAGTCCTTTGGCACCGCAATCACGGTACCTGTATGCAACCGAGTGTTCATACGGTTGATGCGCATCACCAAATCCCGCTTTTTGGCATTGGGAAAAAGACTGCCCCAGGACTGGCGCTTCTTCACTTTGACGCATTTATAACCGGACTCATGGCAAAG
>JBNKLG010000041.1:0-23649 GCA_050292235.1 Sedimenticolaceae bacterium
GGCTGGCCGAGGCGATCCGGCTGCTGCGCAAAGAAGGCATCGACCTCTCAGACCGCCGTATCGTCAAATCCCAGGGGTTGATCAACGCCGCGGCCGCCCTGGCGGGTCGCGAACAGCCGGGGCCCGCCGACCTCTGGCCGCTGATCTACGTCATCCCCACCCGAGAGGCGCAACAAACCGCGCGAGAGCTCTTGCGCGATCTGCTGGAAGCCACCGAAAACAACACCCTCTCCGCCGCCGCAGAACACGCCTCCAAAGGCCCCCTGGCACGGGCACAACGCCTGGTGGAGAAGGGTGAACAGCTGCTCGCCGCCCCGGTCGAACAGCGCTCCCGTTTGGAGATCGAGGCCCTGGGCCGGGAGATCGATGCCGGATTCCCCCTGGAGGGGATGCCCGAACCGCTACGCCACCTGCGAGAGCAATTGCTCCTGCTCTGCTCAGAGGTGAGCAGCGGGAACGCCTGAATGGAGCTGACCCAAATCCCCTGGCGAATGCGCCACGAACCGCTGCTGCCGCAAGGAGTGATGGCCTGCGGCACGCAACGTCTCCAGGCCGCTGAACGCCTGCTGGCCCAGGACGATGGCCGCCTGTCCCGATTGCGCGGCGTGACGGGAGCACAGCATCTGCTGATTCTGGGCCAGGAGTCCGACCTGCCCTGGATACCCGGGGCCACCTATCTGGGCCAGGACCCGCAGGCCCTGCATCTGCTGCTGCCCACCCATCTGGCCCCCGACATCCCCCTGGAGTGGCTGGATCGGGCCATCATTGCCGCCCATGGCGAACGGCAGTACGCCGTCGACCCGCAACAAGGCGCGCTGATCCCCTTTGGTGACGCCCTGCGTCTGGATCGTGCCTGCCTGCAACAGGTGGGCGACTGATGCAACTGCCCGCTCCCATCAGTGGCTGGTCAGCGCTCCTCACCCTCTTTCCCGATGACATCGCCCAGACCTTGAGAAGCCTCTCCCGACGACTGGCCCCGTTGCTGGGCCCACTGCCCCAAAGCGTCAAGCAGGGTATCGAACAGGCCGACGGATTCAACGGCCTGAGCCATCGCGGCCATTACGAACGCCTGCTCATGACCGAATGGGCCCTTGCCCGCTCTGCGCCCGAGGAGTTTCTGCGCCGGGCCACGGCGGGAGAGCATCTCTTTTTGGATCCGGCGAAGCAGCAGCCCCATGAACAGAAGGGCCTCTTTGTGCTGTTTGATACCGGCCCCGATCAGCTCGGCAAACCCCGGCTGCTCCATCTGGCCCTGCTGATCCTGCTGGCCAGACGGGCCGAGCAGGCCAAGGCCGATTTTTTCTGGGGGCTGTTCCAGGACCCTGACTGCCGATGCCAGACCGCCATCCACCAGGCCAGCGTCACCGCACTGCTCGAAGGCCGAAGCGCATCGCCCCTGACCCAGCCATGGCTCACCCCCTGGCAAGAGCAGCTCTCCCGGCATCAGCTACTGGAGTGCTGGTGCATCACCCCAACCCCACTCGAGGCACTCTGTCCGCAACAGGGCCGGATCGCCATTGAAGAACCCTTGACGGCCAAGGTCGACCGCCTGCTGGTGGCGGTAGAAAACAGAGGGCAGCGGCGGGAAGCCGAGATCGAGCTGCCCGCCGACGACATCGCCACCCGCCTGCTGCGACAACCTTTCGCCCCACCGCCCAGGCAGAAGATCCGTACCGAAAAACGCCAGAGCAACCTGATCATCAGCCACAATGGCCGCAAGCTGGCCTACTGTTCGGGCAATACCCTTTATCTTCACACCATTCCCAACTCGCCCAATGCCAAACCGAGCAAGATCAGAACCCTGGGCTTTCCGGCAGAGCAGCAACTGGTGGCGGTGAATATCTCGCGCAAGCGCCTCTGTGCCATCACCCAGGACAGTGGCTACTGGTACTTCCACCGTTTTCCCGATATGCCGGAACTGCTGAAACAGAACAAGAGCCAGCGCATCCCCCTGGCGGATGACCAGATCGCCACTTTCTTTTTCGACCCATCTGCCAAAGGCAACCGCCTGTTGCTGTTGGACGCCAACCAGCGTGTCCGTGCCATGGCGCTACCCCCTGAAAACAACCTGTTCCAGGCCATTGCCCAGCACGTCTGCTACTTCGGCGATTGTGGCGTCGGCCCCTGCTATGCCAGGTATTCGGCCCCGGGGGAGATCGAGCTGGTCTGGTATCTGGGTGCGGAGAGCCCCTGCAAGACCCACTTCTCCTGCATCGAGAGTCGATCTCCCGGATTTTTCCTCCATGCCAGCGGGGGTTGGAGCAAATGCGCGGTGGGGGCGGTGGCTATCGAGCAAGAGGCCGATCGCTGGTCCCTGCACAGTCGGCGACTGAAAACCGGGGTCTGTCTACAACCAGGCGACCAGCCCTGTGGCGTACTCAATCTCCACATGGACGCCTGTGGCGTGGGACACAACAACCTCTGGCTCATCGTCCACAATCCGACGGAACAGTGCATCTACGCCCTGGGCGACCGACAACGCATCCCCCTGCTGGAGAGCGGTGCCATCGATCAGCCCAGCCTCAATCCCAGGCACCCCTATCTGCACTACGTCTCTGCCGAGGGGGAAGACGTGGTCTACTGCCTGCAACGCGGGGTTGAGCTGATGCGACTCTCCCTGGAATCGGCAACATGAATCAGTCGCAGCCGACAGAGTATGTTGCCCGAGGGCTGGTCGAGGCGGCCGGTCTCCTGTTTGATGGACGCCATCTGAGCCAGGAGCAACTGGTGGCAAAGATCCTGGCAGCCTGGTCCCCCGGTACCCGACTCTTTCGCATCGGCGACCATTACCCACTGCTTTGGCCACAGCCCCAGTCCCTGCATGCCCACCAAGCCCCCGCTGCCCCACTGTTGGCCTATGGCACGATCTACAGCACGGCCCCACTCAACCCGGAACAGGTCGAGCATTTTTCGCGCCATCCACAAACAGTGCTGATTATCGATCAGGGCCATTTCCGGCCCAACCCACTGGACCAAAGCACCCGGTTCGACCCGGCTATCTGGATTAACGCCTCGGGTTACCGACGCGAAGCCGTCAAACCGCTGGGGCGCCCACCGGAAAAGCCCAAACAGGATGAGATGTTGATGGGCAAGACCACCCGGGCACTGTTCAAAGATGAAAAACTTCAGGCCAGCGAGGAGCAGCGCCAGATCCTGGCGGCCATGAAAGAGGCGCCGACGGATCGCAAAGGCCCCATGGGTGGTAGCCTGATCCGCCCATTGATCGGCAGCGCCCTCTCCGCGCTGGTCATCCACTTGCTGCCTCGGCGTGGAACAGCCGGGGGCGGACAATCCAGCAATACCCCGGCCCCCGATGCGACCCGCCCTTCTTTTTCCGAAATCTGGCGGCGCTATCTTCTGCTCTCCCAACTGGGCCGATTCATCGGTCGCAGACAGACCCGCTACCTGCAGAAAATGATCAAGATGTTCGAACAGGGCGACCTGGAACAAGCCCTGAAACACGCCATCCCCCTCGCTGATCTGCGTGATGCCGTAGAACGGCAGAAGAGTGCGCTGGGCACACCAGGGGCGCGCAACAACCTCGATATCCCTCTGCAACGTCAACAGAACAGCTCCGCCATCGGCCTCAGTGACGACAGTGAACACTTTCTCCGCCAACTCTACGAACGCCACTTTCGCCAACTGGATCGCCAGGGCCGCTATCGCGAGGCCGGATTCATCCTGGCCGAACTGCTGAAAGCGTACGATCGGGCCGTGGACTACCTGGAACAACGGGGAGAAAAGCGTATGGCGGCGGAGCTGGCCGAAGGCCAACAGCTTGCACCCGCCAGGGTCATCCGACAATGGCTGATCGCCGGCGACACCGCCCGCGCCATTCAGATCGCCAGACTCACCCGCTGTTACGCCGAAGCGGTTGCCTTTATCCAGAGTCGCGACAAACCCCTGGCCGATCAACTGCGTTGGCACTTCGCCCAGCTCCATGCCCAATCCGGCGATTTTGAGCAGGCGGTAGAGCTGGCCTGGCCACTGCGACAGGCACATCCCGACATCCTGCATTGGTGCCGAGAGGCCACAGAGCTTGATGGCCAGATCGGCGCCCGCATGCTGGCCAGATACCTGAGTCTGGTCTCGACGGAGGATAGCTATCTCTCCAAGGCTCAGACACTGCTCAACCAGACCGATGGAAAAACGGCGCCATGGCGACTGGCCTTCATCGACACCCTCACCCAATCAGCGGCAACCCCGACCAGCCGCCTCTGTGGCCGCCTGGCCCTTCGCAGCCTGATCAGAGATATCGATCAGGGCTATTGCAAGCCAGATAAAAAGCGCCTCAATGCCCTGCTCAATCTGGTGGAAGATCCTCTGCTGCGCCATGAAGCCCGATCGCTGCCACTCAAGGCCAGTCTGAGCCAGCCCACCCAGGGCCTATCCCAGCGTGAGCCACCTTTGGAGTACCAGGTTATAGCGGGAACGGCGGCATCACCGCTGGCCACGGTCGTCATCATGGCCAAGGGCTGGCTGCTGGTGGCCAAAGGTGAGTCCGGCGTCGATCTCTACAAACCAAACGGCAGCAAGGTCACCACCCTCGCCGTTCCCTGCCAC
Source organism: Sedimenticolaceae bacterium (assembly GCA_050292235.1). Taxonomy (GTDB): domain Bacteria; phylum Pseudomonadota; class Gammaproteobacteria; order Chromatiales; family Chromatiaceae; genus JBNKLG01. The sequence continues at coordinate 4,564 of JBNKLG010000041.1, forward strand.
GACATCGTCACCTCGGATCTCGGCAACCGCGCCCTCTTGCTGGCCCGCCACAACAGCCTTTGGGTGATCTACCGCTTTACGCTGGAGACCCTGAAGGTCGAGCGCTGGATCGAGCTGGATATCGACCACTACGCGGCCAGCCATGATGGGTTGCAATGGCTGGTCGCCAAAGGGAATCAACTCTGGCTGCTCGACCTTCAGGCCGAAGAGCAACACGCCCTCTGGTCGATCAATGATCTTCCGGGCAGGGTTCTGGCCATCCGGCGTGGCCCAAAAGGTTTTGCCCTCTTACTGCAGGATGGCCAGGAGAGCATCGCCACCTGGCGCTACCAACTGCCTGATCTGCTGCTGAAAGAGCGGCTTCCGCTCAGTCAGGAGACCATCCGGCACTACCATCCCATGGCCCTGCGTGAAGATGGATTCATGGCGGGACTGGCCCTTGGTGCCGAGGATCAGGAGACCTTCGCCCTGTTTAAATCGACCGACAAAACCACGCCTCTCTCCCTGCAACAAGGTCACCGTATCGATGGCATGTGGCTCTACGGAGACTGGCTGGCGATTCGCAGTCAGAGTGCCAATCAAAAAAACCATCTGTCTCTCTATGACCTCACCAGCGCCAACATCATCGGCCTGCCCCGGCTCATTGTCCATTTCGACCAGGAAACCGGGGCCTACGTGCACCGATTCGACGAAACCCTGGCAGTGATCTGCCCCCAGGGAAACATCAGCCTGATCTCGTTGGAGGATGGCAGTCTCATCTCCAGCCTGTCAGTACCCGCATAGGAAATCGCTGTGAGATCACCATGACGAAAAAGACATTCGGACTAAGCTGGGGATAGGAACCCATCTTGAATCACAGGCAATTTTCCATGAACAACGGCTCTATCCTTTGCAATCATGTGGATCTGGTTATGCGTCGGACCCACTTTGTTCAAATCGATTGGCACGCTGGCACCATTACCGCCATTCGGATATTGGGGGAAGAGCAACCGGGGGAACCTTATCTCATTCCCGGCTTTATCGATGCCCATGTCCATATCGAGAGCTCGATGCTGCCCCCCTCGGAATTTGCCCGATTGGCTACCCGTCATGGCACCATTGCCACGGTTTCCGATCCCCACGAAATCGCCAATGTACTGGGGTTGGAAGGGGTTGACTATATGCTTGAGAGCGCGGCCCAAGTGCCCTTCCACTTTTTCTTTGGCGCCCCCTCCTGTGTGCCGGCCACCCCCTTTGAAACCGCCGGGGCAACCCTGGGATTGAGCGAGATTGAGCAGTTGCTGGACAATCCGGAGATCCGCTATCTGTCAGAAATGATGAACTTTCCCGCCGTGCTCAACCGGGACCCGAAGGTCATGGCCAAGCTGGCACTGGCCAAGGATCGTGGTCTGCCTATCGATGGCCATGCACCCGGCCTGATTGATGAAGCCGCATCCATCTATGCCGCTGCCGGAATCAGCACCGATCACGAATGTTTTACTCTGGAAGAGGCTCAGGCCAAACTGACAGCCGGAATGAAGATTCTGATCCGGGAAGGCTCTGCCGCCCGCAACTTCAACGCCCTGCACCCGTTGATTTCGAGCCATACAGACAGCGTCATGTTGTGCAGCGATGACAAACATCCAGACGATCTGGCCCTAGGCCACCTGAATCAACTGGCGGCCCTGGCAGTGAAGCGGGGCCATAGGGTATTTGATGTTTTGCAATGCCTCTGCATCAACCCCATCGATCACTACCGACTGCCCTTGGGCCGACTGCAAGAGGGCGATCCGATGGATGCTGCTCTGATCGCCGACCTCCAAAACTTTACCGTAGAAGCCACCTGGCTGAAAGGTGAGAAAGTGGCGGCATCGGGTGAGAGCCTGATTTCTTCCACAACCTCAAAGGTGATCAATCGATTCCAGGCCCAACCCCTGCATCCGGATCAACTCAAGATCAGCGACCCTGGTGAAAAGATGCGTGTTATCGAGGCGCTGGACGGGGAGCTCATTACCCATGAGTCTCTTGAAGAACCGGTGTTGAACGGTGATATGGCCGAACCTGACCCAAATCGAGATCTGCTGTTGCTCTGCGTCTACAACCGCTACCAAGCCGCCGAACCGGCATTGGGCTTCATCCGCGGTTTTGGCCTGCGCAGTGGAGCCATTGCCTCCAGCGTGGCCCATGACTCACATAATATTGTTGCGGTAGGCGCGGACCGGACCGCCCTGACCCAGGCGATCAATGGCATCATCGAGAGCCATGGCGGCATCGCCGTTGCCAATAGCCAGGGACTGCACATCCTGCCTTTGCCCATCGCCGGTCTGATGAGCGATGCCGATGGTGATCAGGTCGCGCAACGCTACGCTCAGCTCGATCAACTGACCAAAGACCTTGGCTCTCCACTCAGAGCCCCCTTCATGACCCTTTCCTTCATGGCCCTGCTGGTGATCCCCGAACTCAAATTGAGCGACCGGGGGTTGTTCGATGGTCGCTCATTCCAATTTTCCTCCCTGTCAGTGGGTTGAAACAACAGGGCCATTTTGCTTCTCCCGCCCGCTGACCTATGATGAGCAGCAAGTCTGATGCTGAACGGAAGAACGCCTCTTGATGGATTTACCAAACCTGCCCGAAAAAACCCGCGAGATCCTTGCCAACGTGATTTCCGGACTGCAGCAAAAGCTGGGAGAGAACCTCTACTCCTGCATCCTCTATGGCAGCGCCGTGCGGGGTGCCTATGTTGACGGTACCTCCGACATCAATCTGCTGCTCATCCTGAACCAGTCAACCCCAGCAGCTCACCGCGAGATTGCCGGGATTCTGAAGCAAAAAATCCCCATCGAGCCCTTTGTGATCAGCCGGATCGGGATGGAACGGAGTTTTGAGGCGTTCGCGATCAAATTCTGCAGCATTCAACGCGATTATCGGGTGCTACATGGCGAGGACCCCCTTGCCAATCTGATGATTGACGGGACCATTCTGCACTTTCTCTCCGAACAGGCCATCCGCAACCTGCGCCTGCGCACGGTACGGGCCTATATTACCCTGGGCCAGAATCGTCGGCACTATCTGGAGCGCATCATCGGGCTAGTGCCACAGATTTTTATCGATATCAGCACCGCGCTGAGGGTAAAGGGCCATACCATTGAAGGGGATTTCGCCGAGCGGATTCCAGTCATGGCTGAACAGTTGGGAGATGCCGCTTCGGTCCTGTCGGATCTGCTGGTCATAAAACAGAAAAAGCCCAACCTGACTGATGGCGAGCTTTTCCAGCTCCATTCCCGGGTTTTCACCTTGCTGGACACCACCATCAGCTGGATGTCGGCATGAGCGATACCTACGACATTCGTTGTCCGGTCTGTAAGCGGGACATCACCGTTCCCAAATCCACCCCGGTGCACCAGTCGGTAAAATGCCCGCAATGCCGGGCTGTTTTTGAGTTTCAGAATGCCCTGCCTGCCATCAGGATGGCGGCCGTACCCGCACTCTCGAACAGCAGCGTTTTGGACGCCCATGACCACCTGCTCAAGCAGATGCTCTCCTGGGCCATCGCCTTTTTACTATTTTTTCTGGCCCTGGCAGGAAAATACAGCAATTCGCTGGACGGCCCCGGTTTTCTGCTGTTCATTTTTATCATCTTCGTGGTGACCTTCGTAGGCTCCTTTCTGATCAGAGCCATGTGGCTGGATATCTGGCTGGTCCGCTTAATCGCTTTTCTCATGTTCGAACTGCTTTGTGTCTATCGCCTGATCTGGGGATACAGCCACGACAAGCATCGATTTACCATTCTGATTATTGCCATGATCGTCGGAGGCGTGTTCTATTTTCTATCGGGAAATCAATCCCAATCATCCAGCTCTGGCTGTGGTGGAGGTGGATGCGGCGGGGGTGGAGGCTGCGGCGGAGGTTGTGGGGGATGCGGCGGCTAGCCAACATCCTGGGTCGGCGCGAAAGGGATCACCGCTAACCGCATAGGCCAAACAGCGCAGTCCGCCACCGCAGACCCGCTGGTGAATGCAGGATTCACAACCTTTGGCAACACAGGTGGGATCGCGCAAATCCTGCAATAGCTTCGATTCAAAGTAGATCTTGGTCAGAGAAGATTCAAAGAGATTGCCTACCGGTATCGGCAACCGCCGGCAAGGAACCACCGCACCATCGGGCATGATGGTGATCAGAGCATGGCCCGCTTCGCAGCGATAGGGTTGCTGTTTCCGATTCACCAGAAACTGCAAGGCCCGATGCATGGCTACCCCTTTAAACTGCTTTGTGCTTGCCTGCATCAGGCCGAAAAAGGCCTGGGTTTCCCCGGGTGATAAAGACCCTGGGCCACCCTTTTCGGTTGGATTCGACGGAATCAATCGATCAGACCAGAGTTGCCCCACCCCGCTTTTTCGACATTGCACTGCCACTGCGGGAAAGTCGTCATAGTTGTCCCGATGCGCGGTAAAAGAGACCAGGGTTTTCAGGCCCGCTTTCTTGAGAATAACCAGCGTCTCCACCACACGGGCATGATCGCCCGCCCCCCGGATGGCGTCATGGCGCTCTTGCTCGCCCTCCAGGCTGACTTGAATGAATACCGGAGCCAGCGCCTTGAGAAAACGCGCCGTTTTCAGGTCAATCAGACTGCCATTGGTCAGGATGGCAAAAGGAATCCGCCGACGTTTGATCTCCATGAGCAAATGCAGAAAGTCATCGCGGACAAAGGGCTCGCCACCCGTAATCGTGATCTGTCCCGGCAGGCGCTTGCGCCCCGTACTCAAAGCAGACAACAGCAGCTCGTATTGATCCAGGATGTCAAGTAATTGACCAAACTCCGGCCCTTTATCCTGATAGTTCTCCTGGTAGCAGTGCTGACAGCGGAGGTTGCATCGATCGGTGATGTGCCACTGGAGGAGGAGGTGTTTTGGTTGAGAATGATCCATAGATCCTCATTGCAATCCATCGAGACATTCATAACTACATCTGTAGTTACCTAGAACTCCTTTTCTCGGCAAGGCTTCGGTGGATGCGTTGCACTTATCCACCCTACGAGATACAAAACGGCCTGAAGCTCGTCTTTCCCGTAGGCTTTTCGGCGAAGAATGTAAATTTAACCAGGGTCACAGCCTTTCTACGTCTCAAGCAACCGATATTAAATCATCATACCCCCCAATAATCCGTCGCAATGCCCTCCCCCAGGTCGGCCTCAATCAGAAGATTACGCACCTCCAGCAGCCGCTCCAGCAATTTGGGTTCGGCAGCTTCATATCCGGCGGCATCGGGAACGCGCTTGACCACCACACCCAGCAGTTCGGTGATGGCGTTGCCGACGGAGTTTTGGCTGATGGTGACCATCAGGCGACCGGAGTCAGTACGGAAAATAAGCTGCTTGAAGGCGGGTTCCCAGCGAATGGCGTTGGCGTAGGCGGGATCGGCAATACAGCGTTCGCGCACCCGGCGGGCAGTGGCCAGAAAATCGTTGTCGAACAGCAGCACCTCTTTGACAGCCCGAGGGAAATAGACATCGGGCAGGATGTCGGCATTGCGGCTGGAGACCTGGGAGAAAAAGGTGCGATAGAAATCGAGGAAGCCTTCAAGAATGGCGTCGTACTCCTCCCAGAAGCGCACCTCTTTAAGCTGCTCGACCCCACCGGAAATCTCCCAACAGGGCAGGCCTTCGGGATAGCCGGTAAGTTTGAGCTGGGACTCTTCGGTGTGGACTGTGCGCAGGATTTTCAGATCCAGCGCCTCAGCAAAAAAGCGTTTGTAGACATCGCGCATGTAGGCCTGAAACAGGCTGTGCTGACCGCCATCGGTAAGATTTGGGTTATCTGGCTGAGCCAGCGCGGCATTTCGCAGATCCTCCATAGGGAAGCAGATGAAGTGGTTGTGCAGCATGCGGATGCTGGGCACCCCGGGTGAGGTCAGTGGCCAGGTGGCATCCAGACTCGCCTCTCCGGCCAACACCAGATGCTGCTGGGGATCGGGATACTGTTCCAGCATGGTGGTGAGAATGACCTGGTTCATGCGATTCCAGACCCGCTTGGTGCTGTCCGGCACCTGTGTGCGGCGCACCGGGCGTCCCAGGGGATTCAGGATCGACTGGGAGGTGTTGTAGATGATAGAGCAGTCGAACTCCAGAGAGTGGCCCAGGGCCTTGCGATAGAGCAGCAGATCCTCCCGATTCATCAGCAGGCCGTTGTTGTGGACCAGATCGTTGAGGTTCTCGGTGCTGTTGAAAAATTCGTTGGGCTTCATGCCCTCCGGCACTTCCAGCGGAATGGGACGAAAAGGGGTAACGATCTCACGCGGGCCGGTCTGCATCGGCATTCTCCAGTCAGGACACAAAATGGCCCTAATGTATAGCTTCCGATCCCCTCATGCGAGCGCAAAAATCCATTTTGGCGTCACGCCATGCCCCTTGATGTATGTCAAAATCTTTGTGAATCGGTTTGCCGAACTGCAACCTTTCTGCCAAAAGAAACTTGCTACACTCCTTAAAGATACCGTCATACGATCCCACCTGAGGACTGCCATGAGCAAAGAACGACAGGTCACCCTGGACGGCAATGAGGCCGCCGCCTACATTGCGCATCTCACCAACGAAGTCATCGCCATCTACCCCATCACCCCCGCTTCGCCCATGGGCGAATTCTCGGATGAATGGTCAGCCCAAAAACGGAAAAATCTCTGGGGTACGGTACCGGATGTGATTGAGATGCAGAGCGAGGCCGGTGCCGCTGGCACCATCCACGGTGCCTTGCAGGCGGGATCACTGGCAACCACCTTCACCGCCTCCCAGGGTCTGTTGCTGATGATCCCCAACATGTACAAAATTGCCGGGGAGCTGACTTCCACGGTGTTACATGTCTCGGCGCGATCGCTGGCCGCTCAGGCCCTCTCCATCTTTGGAGATCACAGCGATGTCATGGCCTGCCGCCAGATTGGCTACGCCATGCTCTGCTCCAATTCGGTGCAAGAAGCGATGGACTTCGCCCTCATCGCCCAGGCCTCGACGCTGAAGGGGCGCATTCCCTTCCTTCATTTCTTCGATGGCTTCCGTACCTCCCACGAGGTCAGCAAGGTGAATCAGGTCAGCGAAGAGACGGTACGTGCCATGATCCAAGAGGAACTGGTCTTCGCCCACCGTGAGCGGGCCATGTCGCCGGATCACCCGGTAATTCGCGGCACCTCGCAAAACCCGGATGTCTATTTCCAGGGCCGCGAGACCGTCAATCCCTTCTACGATGCCCTCCCTGCCATCGTACAGGAGGCCATGGATCAGTTTGCCGAGTTGACGGGACGTACCTACAAAGTCTTCGAGTATGTCGGTGCGGATGACGCAGACCGGGTCATTGTCCTTATGGGCTCTGGCTGTGGTGCTGCCGAGGAGGCAGTGGAGCAGCTGACCAGTCAGGGAGAGAAAGTTGGCATGCTCAAGGTACGCCTCTATCGCCCCTTTAACCCTGCCCTGTTGTTGGCGGCCATACCAGCCAGCGCCGAGAAGATTGCAGTGCTGGATCGCACCAAAGAGCCCGGTTCTGATGGTGAACCTCTCTATAAGGATATCCTCAGCGCTTATGCCACCGCCTACAGTGACGAGAAGCTGGCCTACCTGCCCAAAATTACTGGTGGTCGCTACGGCCTCTCCTCCAAGGAGTTCACCCCGGCCATGGTCAAAGGTATCTTTGACGAACTGGCGAAGGAGAAACCAAAAAATCATTTCACCGTCGGCATCATCGACGACCTCACCCAGAGCAGTCTGGGTTGGGATGAGGGTTTCACCCTGGATGCCCATCAGGGTGTCACCAACTGCGTTTTTTTCGGCCTGGGTTCGGACGGCACCGTCTCCGCCAACAAAAACTCCATCAAAATCATCGGTGAGGAGACCGACAACCACGCCCAAGGCTATTTTCAGTACGATTCGAAAAAGTCCGGCGCCATCACCATCTCACATCTACGGTTTGGCCCCAATCCGATCCAATCGACCTATCTGATCGGTGACCATCAGGCCCAGTTCGTAGGCTGCCATCAACCCGGTTTCATCGAGCGCTACGACATGCTCGACAAGGCGGCAGACCATGGCGTCTTCCTGCTGAATTCATCAACCCCGGCGGATCAGGTTTGGCATGACCTGCCTCGCAAAATGCAGCAGCAGATCATCGACAAGAAGCTGAGTTTCCATGTCATCGATGCCTATCGCATCGCAGCTGATACCGGCATGGGGCGGCGCATCAACACCATCATGCAAACCTGCTTCTTTGCCATCTCCGGCATCATTCCCAAAGAGGAGGCCATCACCCGCATCAAAGAGGCGGTGAAAAAGACCTATGGTAAAAAGGGCGCAAAGATCCTGGAGAAGAATTTTGCTGCCATCGATGCCACCCTGGCCGGGCTGCATCCGGTCAACGTACCGAGCCAGGTCAGCAGCACCCACGAACGGCCACCGACGATTGCGGCCACCGCCTCAGACTTCCTACGCAAGGTCACTGCCACCATCATCGAGGGCAAAGGCGATAGCATTCCCGTCAGCCTGATCCCTGCCGATGGCAGCTGGCCCCTGGGCACTACCGCCATCGAGAAACGCAACCTGGCCCTGGAACTGCCCAAACTGGAAGAGGACCTCTGCACCCATTGCGGCAAGTGCCCTCTGGTCTGCCCCCATGCCGCCATTCGCTCCAAGGTTTTCACCGAGGAGCAGGCTGCCAGCGCACCCGCCAGCTTCAAACACATGGCGATCAAGGGTGGTGGTTTCGACAAAGGGCTGCGCATCAGCTATCAGATTGCCCCCGATGACTGCACAGGCTGCGGCCTCTGCTCAGAGGTTTGCCCCATTCGCGACAAACAGAACCCTCAGCGCAAGGCATTGAATATGACCGCGGACAGGGACTATCACGAGCAGGAGCGGGCCAACTGGGACTTCTTCGTCAGCCTGCCCGAGTTCGACCGCACCAAGCTGAAGGAGACCACCCTCAAGGGTGCCATGATCATGCAGCCATTGTTCGAGTTCTCCGGTGCCTGCGTAGGCTGCGGCGAGACCCCCTACGTCAAGCTGGCGACCCAGCTGTTTGGGGACCGCATGTTGATTGCCAACGCCACCGGCTGCTCCTCCATCTATGGCGGTAACCTGCCGACCACCCCCTATACCACCAACCCGGAAGGCAGAGGTCCCACCTGGAATAACTCCCTGTTCGAGGATGCCGCGGAGTTTGGGCTGGGCATGCGGGCGGCAGTAGACAAGCAAAACGCCCAGGCCAGAGAGCTGGTAGAGGCCCTACGTGATGCCATCGGCAGCGAGCTGGCGGACCAACTGTTGAACAACCCCCAGTCCACCGAGGCCGAAATCTTTGAGCAGCGGGGCCACATCGAACAGCTCAAGGAGAAGCTCAAGAGCCTGGACTCTCCCCAGGTACGTACCCTCAACAGCATGGCCGACGAGCTGGCGAAAAAGAGCGTCTGGCTGGTCGGGGGTGACGGCTGGGCCTACGATATCGGCTACGGCGGTGTTGACCATGTGTTGTCCTCCGGTCGCAACGTCAATTTCCTGGTGTTGGATACCGAGGTCTACTCCAACACCGGCGGCCAGACCTCGAAGTCCACGCCCATGGGCGCAGTGGCCAAGTTCTCGGCAGCGGGCCGCGCCATCCACAAAAAAGACCTGGCCATGATGGCCATGGCCTATGGCAATGTCTATGTGGCCCAGGTGGCCTTCGGTGCCAAGGATGTGCAGACCCTCAGGGCCTTTCTGGAGGCCGAATCCTACGATGGTCCCTCGCTGATCATCGCCTACTCACCCTGTATCGCCCATGGGGTGGACATGGCCAACAACCTCCGGCAGCAGGATCTGGCGGTCAACTCCGGCCACTGGCCCCTGTTCCGCTACGACCCGCGCAAAACGGCCCAGGGCGAGAACCCCCTGCACATGGATTCGAAGGAGCCCTCCATCCCCTACTCGGATTTCACCAGCACCGAGACCCGTTTCAGTATGCTGCAGCGCAGCCATCCGGAACGGGCTGAAAAGTACCTGCGGGAGGCACAAAAGCATGTCGAATCGCGTTATCGACTTTACGAACAACTGGCGCACCTGGCCGTCGCCAAAGCCGACAAGAATTAAGAGGAGAATGCTATGGATCTGACGACGCAATGGCTGGGGCTGAACCTGAAAAACCCCTTTGTACCCTCGGCCTCCCCCTTGGCCAAAACCCTGGACACTGCCAGGCAACTGGAGGATGCAGGTGCTGCCGCTATCATCATGCACTCACTGCATGAAGAGGTAGTCAGCGCCTTTGATGAAGACATGTCCCAATTCCTGGCCAATCAGGAGATCGGCCACGCCGAGGCCCAGGGCTTTTTGCCCGAGTACGACCATTTCCCTGGTGAACTGGATCGTTACCTGGAGCAGCTCTCCAGCCTCAAAGCCAGCCTGGAGATCCCCGTCATCGCCAGCCTCAACGGCATCACCCTGGGCGGCTGGATCGCCCACGGCAAGGAGCTGGAGGCCGCCGGGGCCGACGCCCTGGAGTTGAACGTTTACCATGTGGCAGCCGATCTGGACGAATCCGGCGCAGAGGTCGAGGCCCGCTATACCAGCCTGCTGAAGAGCCTGAAGGACAAAATCAGCATTCCCATCAACATGAAGCTGGGGCCTTTTTTCAGCTCCCCGGCCCATTTCGTGAAAGAGCTGGAGGCCGCTGGCGCCCAGGGAGTCTCTCTGTTCAACCGTTTCTACCAACCTGACATCAATATCGACAGTATGCGTATGGTGCCAGCCCTGCACCCATCCAGCTCCCAGGAGGCCCTGCTGGCCATGCGCTGGATCGGCATTCTCTATAGCCGCACCCGACTCTCTCTAGGCGCCACCGGTGGCGTCCATACCGCAGAGGATGCCATCAAGCTCATTCTGGCCGGCGCAGACGTGGTCCACCTCTGCTCCTCCCTGCTGATGCATGGTGCCAACCATCTGATCGACATCCAGCAAGGCCTGGAGCAATGGATGGAAGACCAGAGCTTCGATAGCGTCTCCGATGTGCGCGGTCGGGTCAGCCAGCTGACGGTGGCCGATCCCACTGAATTTGCCCGCGCCAGCTATGTGAGGGTGCTGGACAGCTATCGGCCTAACTCTGGGGTTTGGATTTGAGCTCGATGTTGGGTGGATAAGTGAAGTGCATCCACCATCAGCACAAGCGGTGGATGCGCTGTGCTTATCCACCCTACACGCTTACGCTGTTGGGTAGCCAGTCGGGTTACGCTAAGCCAACCCGACCGGCCTTGCTATGTAGGAGCGCCCCGTGGGCACGATGAGTTTGATGGCACGCCGGTAGTATCATTCATACAGACGTGGATTTCGCGCCCGTGGGGCGCTCCTACTGGCGTTTGCGGGAGGCAGCAGACCGAAATTGGTGGATGCGCTACGCTTATCCACCTTACGACCCTTCGTTCCCTGAGCAAAGCCGAGGCGAAGGGCAGGATTAAAACGGCAATCCACCCGGCGGCATACCACCGCCAGGGAATTTACCACCCATGGCGCGCATCATCTTCTGCATACCACCACCCTTGAGCTTTTTCATCACCTTCTGCATCTGCTTGTGCTGCTTCAGCAGTTTGTTGACGTCCTGAACCTCCAGGCCCGAGCCCAGGGCAATGCGTTTTTTTCGTGAGCCTTTGATCACATCCGGAAACTGGCGCTCTTTAGGGGTCATGGCATTGATGATGGCAATCTGGCGGGCCATATCTTTATCGTTAACCTGGTTTTTCACCGAGTCGGGGATATCCCCCATGCCCGGCAGCTTATCCATCAGACTGGCCATGCCACCCATTTTTTGCATTTGCTGGAGTTGATCACGCAGATCCGTCAGGTCAAACCCCTTGCCCTTTTGAATCTTTTTGGCCAGTTTGGCCGCCTGTTTCTGATCGACCTGCTGCTGCACATCCTCGATCAGGGAGAGCACATCGCCCATGCCCAGGATGCGTGAGGCGATACGGTCTGGGTGAAAGGGTTCCAGGGCGGTGGTCTTTTCGCCAACGCCGATGAACTTGATCGGCTTGCCGGTGACATGGCGCACCGACAGCGCCGCCCCACCACGGGCATCGCCATCGGCCTTGGTCAGCACCACACCGGTGAGCGGCAGGGCGTCGCCAAAGGCCTTGGCAGTGACAACGGCATCCTGCCCGGTCATGGCATCGACCACAAACAGGGTCTCGACCGGCTTGATCTCGGCGTGGAGTTCCTTGATCTCGCCCATCATGGCTTCGTCGACGTGCAGACGACCGGCAGTATCGACGATAAGCACATCCATAAAGGTTTTACGTGCCTCGGCCATGGCGGCACGGGCGATGGCAATAGGCATCTGCACAGCCGAGCTGGGATAGAAATGGGCTCCGATGTCCCTGGTGAGCATTTCCAATTGCTGGATAGCGGCGGGCCGATAGACGTCACAGCTCACCAGCATGACCTTTTTCTTCTCGCTCTCCATGAGACGCCGGGCCAACTTAGCGGCACTGGTGGTTTTACCCGCCCCCTGCAGGCCAGCCATGAGGATGACAGCTGGCGGTTGAGCATTGAGATTGAGGGATTCGTTCACATCCCCCATGAGGTGAGTCAGCTCTTCGTTGACCACTTTGATCAACATCTGCCCCGGTGTCAGGCTTTGTAGTACCTCTTCGCCAACGGCCTTCACCCGCACCCGTTCGATGAAGTCTTTTACCACCGGCAGGGCGACATCGGCCTCCAGCAAGGCCATACGTACCTCGCGCAGGCTCTCTTTGATGTTGTCTTCAGTCAGGCGGGCCTGGCCACGCAGGGTGGCAACCACCTTGTTTAAACGTTGAGAAAGATTGTCAAACATAAAAATGACCCTGGGTCATGAAGGGAAAACCAAAATTATCAAGGCATGAAGAAACGGAATTGGCCATTTTAACACCCCAAGCCCAGCACCGTTTCTCTTTGCTATAGTAGCCAGCTATGGAACTCACCTTAGTCGCTATCATCACCGTCATCGGTTATCTCTCCAGCGCTGCCCTGATCGGTGTGCGTCTGGCCAGACCCGACCAGGAAGGCATCCCTTCGAGAGCACTGGCCCTGGCCCCTGGCCTGGGCGCATTACTGTGCCAGACGCTGTTGCTCTATCAGGAGTTGATCACCCCGGTGGGTCTCAACCTGGGTTTTTTCAATATGATGGCCCTGGTGGCCTGGACAGTGGTGCTCGTCCTCTATCTCTCCGCCCTGACCAAGCCGGTGGAGAACCTGGGTATCCTCTTCCTGCCTTTGGCCGCTGCCTCCGTCATCCTGGCATTTCGATTCCCCGGCCTGAAACTGCTCAGCGCCGAGTTCAGCACTGGGCTAAACCTACACGTCTTGCTCTCACTGCTGGCCTATAGCCTGCTGACACTGGCAGCACTGCAGGCCGTGCTGCTCGCCATTCAGGAACAGCATCTGCACAATCGCCGTCCCGGTGGCTTCGTCCGCATGCTACCACCCATGGACACGATGGAGACCCTGCTGTTCGAAATGATCGGTGCTGGTTTCTTTTTGCTCAGCCTCTCCCTGGTCAGCGGCTTTATCTTTCTGCAGGATATGTGGGCACAGCACATCGTTCACAAGACCGTGCTCTCCCTGATCTCCTGGCTGATCTTTGCCATACTGCTGTGGGGGCGTTTTCGCTTTGGCTGGCGCGGACGCACTGCCATCAAATGGACCTTGAGTGGTTTCCTGCTGCTGATGCTGGCCTACTTTGGCACCAAGGCCGTGCTAGAGTTGGTGCTGAGCCGATAAGATTTAAGATTATTCACTTTATCATCCCAATGGCCACTGAAACTTGGAGCCCGGTTTCATGCGCGACCAGAATCTCAACCTCATTCGCCAACGTTGGCCCCAGGTGGCACAGCGCTTGGAAAACACCCAACTGCCACAAAACCTTGTCCTGACCGATCAGACCCCGCAAACCACTTTGGTCATCGACGCTATTCATCTCAGCAGCGCCTATGATCGTCAGGCGGAGGCCACGCTACAGGCCCAGGCCATTCCGATGGAAAGCCCTGAGGCCTGGGTATACGGCATGGGCTTGGGCGATTTGCCCAGAGAATTACTGCAACGAGCACAGCTGCAACAGCTTCATATCGTCGTTCTGAACCCGGCGGTAGCCTTGGCCTCGCTGAGCTACTTCAATCATGGGGACTGGCTCAGTGACCCCAGAACAGAGCTGAGACTGGGTGACCATGCGTATCCCGGCACCCCTCTGGCCGCCAACCCGGCCAGTCTGATTCTGGCCGATATCGAATCTGCCCCCTTACGGGACCGGGTGTTCATGGAGATCTCTGCAGCCTTTGTCCACCAGCGCCATGATCCCCAGAATCCCGAGGTTCAACAGAGCATTGCGGCCAATCTGTCGCTGGTTGAAACAGACGGTGACGTGGCCAGCCTCTTTCATACCCAGGACAAGAACACTATATTGGTCGCAGCAGCAGGCCCCAGTCTCAGCCAGCAACTGGATCGCATTCGCCAGTATCGGAACCGCTATCCCCTGATCGCGGTGAATTCGGCCCTCAGGCCTCTGACTCAGGCTGGCATCACTCCGGACGTTGTCCTGGTGATCGATCCCGATCCAAAGATCCTGGCCAGTTTCCAGAGCTTTGACCTGACACCCTTTCATAACGTGCCGTTGATCTACTCTCCCCGCGTTCCCAGAGAGGTTCTTGAGGCTTGGCCCGGCCCCAGATTGGCTGCTTACAGCGCTCATGGCTGCTATGAAGCGGTTCGCAAGACCCACCCCAAGGGCGATCTTTTCTCTTCTGGTAGCGCCCTACATTCCGCTGTAGATCTGGGAGTCAAGATGGGGGCGGAGGCCATCGTTCTCTTGGGTTCTGACCTCGCCTTCCCCAAAGGCCAACGCTATGCCAACGGCGCGGGCTGGGGCGAACAGGATGCCGGTGGTGCCAAACACTGGGTATTGGACGGCCATGGCCAGAAGATAGAAACCACCCCCGCCTTTCGCGGCTATTTGCGGGATCTGGAGACCTATATTCACCACCATCCCAACGTGCGTTTCTACAACACCAGCCTGGATGGTGCCCATATCCAGGGCACCACTCTTTGGAAGCCTGTTCCATGATTATTACAGCCACCTCATCCCTGGAGATCGCCCTGCAAAAAGTCATCCAGGCCTATCGCCTGGGCCATGAGGGAGAGGCCAGCGAACAACTGGTGCAACTGATCGACCTGCTCAGTGGCTTTCTCGCCCAAGTACCGGAAGAACAATTGCTGCGAATCAACCCCATTCTGGGAGAAACCCTGGCAGCCATAGAACGCAAGGATTATCTCTGGGCTGCTGATTTATTAGCCTATGAACTCAGCCCGCTGTTAGAGACCAGCGAACAGCCGGTCCTATCGGAATCGGTCACAACTTCGGATCCAACCAGCACCAGTGGCCCCAAGTTCTCTACCAAAGGCCAGGCCCTGATCCAGCTCTATACCCAGATGGCCGAACAGGGCTATGAGCGCACCGATCACATCCATGTGGCCGAGGCCTTTTCCGATTTTGAACTTCGGGCCTTCCGTCAGCATCTTCAGCCCCTCTTTCTCCAGGAGAACATCAAGACAGTGCTGGACTACGGCAGCGGTGGTTCTCAATGGCAAACCCAAGGTTTTGATGAGGAGAGCGGCGCTTCTGCCCTCAACTTTTTCAATCTGGACCAGGCCTATTGTTATGAGCCGGCCAGAGGAGTGGATGAACGTCAGCCTGTCGATTGCGTCATCTCCTTTGATGTCCTGGAGCATATCTTCATCGCAGATGTCCCCAACGTATTGCGGGACCTCTTTCAATACGCCAGGAAACTGCTCGTGCTGAACATCGCCTGCTATCCCGCCGCCGCCAAGCTACCCAATGGGGAAAATGCCCACATTACTGTGCGGGACCCACAGTGGTGGAAGGGTATGCTGGATGCCATCTCGGTGGAATATCCTCAAATCAAGGTCTACCTGATCTGCTCGACCGCCTGGAGACAGACCACGGATTTTCCGCCTTGGAGCGCGCAAATGTGGCACCAGGATGCCTGCTTTACCATCAGCTACTAGCACAGGAATCTCTCAGAGTGGATACCTTCGATCAACCCATTTTCATCACCGGCCTACCCCGCTCTGGCACCTCTATGGTTGCCGGTCTGCTGGCCCAGGCGGGTATCTGGGTTGGTTCTACCATTGAGGGTGGTCCCTCCAATCCCAAAGGTTTTTTTGAGCACGAGCAAATCCGGGAAGTCGTAATCAAAGGTATCCTGAGATCATTGGGTTGTGATCCTCTCGGAGTCGGGAAATTACCCCCTCCCGATCTGGTGGATGAGGTAAATTTCAACGCGGGTTCTGGCAGCCCCATCAGTCTGAGGAATTTCATCCATCAGACCCTCCTAAAAGATGGCTATCCAGAAGGCCAAAGGTGGGCCTACAAAGAGCCCAAACTCAGTCTCCTCTGGCGCTTCTTCCACGCGAGCTTTCCCAAAGCCACTTGGTTGATCGTCGAGCGCCAAACCGAAAGTGTCATCCGTTCCTGTCTCAACACTCACTTCATGCGCCAACACAGCCCAGATGAGGCATTCTGGCGCGAATTAACCGATGCCTATGCCCTACGTTTACAACAGCTGAAAGAGGCCACCAGCACCAGAGTCTGGACCTTATCCAGCGACCGCCTGATGACTGGCGACACCTCTGAACTGAAGAATTTTTTTGACTTCGCTGACCTGGAATTCAGGCCTGAGCTTGTCGATGGATTTATCGACAGAGACCACTGGCACTTTTGAAAGCCATCAGAAAAACACGCAGAGTGTGAGTGTTCCGAAGGCGTAATGCCGCTAGCCTAAACTAAAGTCTGTTGACAAGCCGTGTAGGCCAATGCCGCATCTTTTTGCTTATGCATCAACTGCATGGCTTTGGCAAGCTCAGCTTTCCCAGAAGCTGCCTGTTGCATAAGCTTTGTGGTCAATGCCTGTATCTCTTGAATCAACGGGATTACAGCCATTTTCTCCTCATCAGAGATGCCTGGAGCCACAGCCTCTTTGAGCAGAGACAGGCGTCGTTGATCCATAGCACCAATCTGTTCCCATTCCCCCGCTTCCGCCAAAACCAACATCTCTTGGGTCATGGTCAGGGCCTGGTGAAGCAGCGGGAGACTGGCCATCAGCCTGCTCCGGCTCCCGCCTCAATCTCTGCCGTCGACTTGGCCATGCGAATCTGCTCCGGCATGGCGTCCCAGGCATCCTTGATCTCTTTCATCAGGGAGGAAACCTCATCAAGAGTATCGATACTATTGGCAGCATTGGCCTCATTCAGACGCCGTCGCATGTAGTCGTAGAGGGAATCCATATTGGCGGCCACTTCGCCCCCTTTTTCGAAATCCAACCCTGAGCGCAGGCCATCGATAATGGCAACTGCCCAAAAAATATGGTCATGGCGAGTTTGGATATCCTGACGCTCTATGGCACCACGAGCAATGGAGATCTTATCCAAAGCCCCTTCCATAAGCATTTGCACCAAACGATGGGGGGTAGCAAAACTCGCCTCGCTGGCATCGGCCTGGCGATATTTGGCCATGGGCGAGCGCTTGCCGTATGGAAGCATGTATCACTCCAAATCAATAACGTTATCAATATGCCCACCTCTTTAGGATAGGCTCAAGTTAAGATTATCCCATCAAAGAGAGAAGTTGAGAACTCAGATAGTTGCTCGTGCTGGTCAACTGAGCCATGGTGGTGTCCAGAGCTGAAAACTGTTTCACGTAGCGCGCTTCGATATCCTCCAAACGGCGTTCCAACCGGGCTTGAGATTCCTCCAGCATATCCAACCGGTTATTGAGGCTATCCTCCCGAGTGGCAAAGAGGCCATTGGTCTCATCCAAAAGGGTATCAGCAGCTTGCGACAAACGAAAGGCAAATCCCTGATCCTCCTCCGCAAACAGAGAGGCAACAAAGGAGGTGCTACTTTCCAGAGCACTGGTAAATTCCTCGGTATCCAACTCCAGCTTACCTGTCTGGGTGCGGCTGATACCCACCTCAAACAGGTAATGACTGGCACTATCGATGGTAGCTGCCTGGCTAAGTTGATTGCTGATGGTACGCTCAAGCTGGGTCACTGCATAATCACCCTTGAGATTGCCGTTACGCAAAGAATCCATCTTGTCTTTCAAGGTGTTATAGGCATCCACAAAATTCTGCGCCAGTTCAGTGACGGCATCATTGTCACGACTGATACTCAGGGTGGAGTCACCTTCACTCATCAAATTAAAGGTCACGCCCTGAATCACATCCGACACTTCATTGGTGCTACTGGTGACGGAGAAGGAATCGATGGTGAAAGTAGCATCCTGGGCCGCTGACACCAGCTCTGCCTGACCGGCAACATTATTGCCATCATCGCCATCCAGATCGTTGGTGGTATCGAACATACCGCCCAGCACCGTAGACTGGTTGGTAATGGTCATGGCATTCGCCGTACCTGATTCATCGGCACTCAGCATCAGACGGCTGCCCCCACCCTCATTGATGATGGTGGCGGTAATCCCAGGATTATCCGAAGCATTATTGATGGCATCGCGCAGTCCTTCCAGAGTGTTATTGCTGCTGTCCACCGTCAAAGACATGGTGTCACTGCCAACTGTAATCTCCAAGGTGCCCGTGCCCACCGTCGCCGTATCCGAATCGGCATAGCGCATGGAGGCCAGCTTATGGGCTTTGGCCAATTGGGTAACGCTGATATCGTAATTTCCAGCCGCTGCACCCGATTCTGCGGTCGCCGTAAACACCGACTCGTCACTGGAACTGGTCTGAAAAAGCTGGAAGGCATCGGACTCTGTCAGAGCATCCATGGCATCCTGAAAAGTGGATACCGCGCTCTTCAAGCTGCCATAATCACTGATCTGGGTCTGAATGGCTTGCTGACGACTCTGGAGATCGTAAAGTGGCTGGCGCTGAATCTCCATCATTTGGGTCAGGATACTGTTTAGATCCAATCCCGACCCTACGCCCAAGGATGATACGGTTGCCATGGTGCTGCCCCTCAAGCCTGCTCTTGCAGAATGATACCAGCCACCTCTTGATCAGGGGCCAGATCCTGTATCTGCCTTACGACATTCAAATAATCTTCAG
>JBNKLG010000042.1:0-23324 GCA_050292235.1 Sedimenticolaceae bacterium
CGGCCGTCGTGAGATCGGTCACGGGCATCTGGCCGAACGCAGCACCGCCAAGATCCTGCCCACCCACGAGGACTTCCCTTACACCATCCGCGTGGTGTCGGATATCCTGGAATCCAACGGCTCCTCCTCCATGGCCTCCGTCTGTGGCACCAGCCTCTCTCTGATGGATGCCGGTGTGCCGATCAAAGCGCCAGTGGCTGGCGTGGCCATGGGCCTGATCAAAGAGGGTGACCGCTTCCAGGTGCTGACCGATATCATGGGTGACGAAGACCATCTGGGGGACATGGATTTTAAAGTGGCCGGTACTGCCGAAGGCGTCAATGCTCTGCAGATGGATATCAAGATCAACGGCATCACCCGTGAGATCATGGAGATTGCCCTGGATCAGGCCAAGGCCGGGCGTCTGCATATCCTCGGCGAGATGAACAAGGTCATCGACAAGCCCCGTGAGGTCATGTCCGAACATGCGCCGCGCATGATCACCATCAAGGTCAACCCGGACAAAATCCGCGACATCATCGGCAAGGGCGGTGCCACCATCCGCGCCCTGACCGAAGAGACCGGCGCCACCATCAACGTGGAAGACGACGGTTCGGTGAAGATCTTCTCCGTTGATAAGGCAGCGGGTGAGAACGCCAAAAAGCGTATCGAACTCATCACCGCCGATGTTGAAGTTGGCCAGATCTACGAAGGTCGTGTGGCCCGTCTCATGGATTTCGGTGCCTTCGTGACCATCCTGCCCGGCAAGGACGGCTTGGTACACATCTCCCAGATCTCCGAAGAGCGCGTGGAGAAGGTCAGCGACAAGCTCTCCGAAGGCGACATCATCCGCGTCAAGGTTCTGGAGGTGGACAAGCAGGGTCGCATCCGCCTGAGCATGAAGGCCGCTGCGGCTGAGCTCGACGCCTAAGGATTGCTAGGCTCTGACCAAGGGGCGGTACCGCTTGCGGTGCCGCCCCTTTTTTTGTCCATTGGAGGGAGCGCTTTGCTGTTCACAAAGAAAACAGTGTTTATTTAACCCGCCACATCCTGTATCAGATTTTTGATATCGCGCATGGGAGGCGTGCCAAACTGGCGGCTGTATTCACGACTGAACTGGGAGGGACTTTCGTAACCGACTTCGTATGCCGCTCTGGAGGCATCGATATGTTCAGTCAGCATCAGACGGCGTGCCTCGTTTAGACGCATTTTCTTTTGGTATTGCAGTGGACTCATGGCAGTGATGGCGCGGAAGTGGCTGTGAAATGCCGAGGTGCTTAGCCCTGCCTTTTCTGCCAAGGCTTCGACCTTGACCGGCTGAGTGAAATGGGTTTTAAGCCAGTTGATGGCCCGGACGATCTGATAGCCATGGTGTTCTGCAGAGGCAATCTGGCGTAGACGCGGCCCCTGTTCTCCCATGAGCAGGCGATAGAAAATCTCTTGCTGAATCAATGGTGCCAGGGCAGAGATCTCCTTAGGGTGTTCCAGCAAGGCGAGCAAACGATGGAAGGCATCCAGCAGTGGCGAAGAGATTTCTCCGATAGCTAAACCAAGGCGGTCTTTGTTTGGACGAAACGGGGGCAACTCGTTGTCCAACATCAGCTGCGTGATCATACGCAGGTCCAGCTGCATGGTCAGTCCCAGGTAGGGCTGTTCGCGACTGGCTTCGATAATCTGCGCCACCACTGGCAGATCAATTGAGGTGATCAAGAAGCAATGCGCGTCATAGACATAGGTCTCGTCTCCGAGAAACAACCGTTTCCGCCCCTGGCCAATGAGGCAGATGCTTGGTGGGAGCATATAACTGGTCGGTTCAGTGGGTGTTTCCCAACGGTGGAGGCTGAGCCCCTGAATGGACGTCTCAGCACTATTCTTACCTGAGGTCCATTGTGCAATTCTTTCGGCCAGGATTGATTGCGGATGGATAGAGCCTTTAGTTTCGCTTTTACTGATCATAATCTTTGATTTAAATAATTTTTTAATTTGTTTTGAGCGTTTTAGATGAGGGTTAGGTTAGCAGATCTACAGGGGCTCAGTTAAGACAAACTCCTTAATAAAGTAGGATCAGGCAAAAAAATGGAAGAATCGTTATACCCCTGTTTCAAATCCAGGGTCTAAAGTGACTACTTCGAAGACAGCTACCATTGGCAGAGGAGATACGCGTGAAGTTTGAATACCAAAACCCAACTCATCTGATTTTCGGTTCCGGTACACTGGAGCGGCTGGGTGAAACGGCTGCCCAAATGGGGCGGCGTGCTTTATTGGTAACCGGCGGTGGCAGCGTGAAGCGCAGCGGTATCTTTGATCGCGCGTGCAAGCTCCTGAGTGGTGCCGGCGTTGTGGTATTTGAGTGTGATGGGGTGGAGCCGAATCCCAAGAATCGGTCGGTAATACGGGGGGCGGCGATTGCCCGTGAGAACAGCTGTGATCTGGTGATCGCCCTCGGCGGTGGCAGTGTCATGGATGCCGCCAAGGTGATTTCGGCAGCGGTTTTCTATGAAGGTGATCCCTGGGATATGATCTTTCACGGTCAGCCACAACCCCATATTCCCACCCAGGCTTTGCCACTGATTACGGTGCCCACCCTGGCCGCTACTGGTTCAGAGATGAATTGTGGTGCCGTGATCACCAACGAAGAGAGCACGGAAAAATCCTTTATCCAGAACCCGATACTCTTCCCCAAGGTTGCATTGCTTGATCCAGAACTGACGGTGACCGTCCCCCAGAACCAGACCGCCTATGGTGTCTGTGATCTGATTACCCATATTACCGAGAGCTACTTCAATGGTTCCGGTGACACCCCAATTCAGGATCGTATCTCCGAAGGGGTCATTCTGACTGCCATGGAGTACGGCCCCAAGGCCATCGCTGACGGAACCGATCTGAACGCACGTGCCCAGATACAGTGGGCGGCCACGATTGCCCTCAACGGCTGGATTCAGTCTGGCACTGGCGTCATGGGCTATCCCGTACACATGATCGAACACACGGTCTCGGCTTTCCATGACATCACCCATGCGGCGGGCCTGGCCATTATCAACCCGGCCTGGATGCGCTTTGCCGCCAGGAGCCATCCGGCGAAATTTGTCCAGTTCGCCCAGCGTATCTTCGGACTTTCTGCCCAGGGTCCGGATGATTTGTCGTGCGCTCTTGAAGGGATTGATCGTTTTGAGGCGTTTCTCAAGGAGATCGGCTGTCCGACCCGCTTCTCGGAATTGGGGATCGATGAGAAACAGATTGAGGATTACGCCAAAGAGACCCTGCGTATCGTCAATGATGGCCAGGGCAGATTGCCCGCTGTGCCTCCCATGACCGAAACCGATATCGTCAACGTACTGCGCGCCGCGCTGTAAGGGAGAGTGGCGTGTCAGATAAAGCAGAAAAGAGCCACGAGCTGGAGGCAGAGGCTCAAACCCTCTATCCCGCCGGGTCGCAGCCGTCGTTTCCGGGGCCAGAGGCCTACTTCAGTGGCGAGGTTCAGGTCGATCTGCTGTTTCCCGCCAATGAGACCGCAGCCTACTCTGGCGCCTACGTCACCTTTCAGCCCGGTGTCCGTACGGCATGGCATCAGCATCCGGCTGGGCAGCACATCGTCGTGACCGAGGGGGTTGCCCTCACCGGAACCCGGGATGGCAAAATCGTCGAGTGTCAGCCAGGAGATGCCCTCTGGTGTCCGGCAGATATTGACCACTGGCATGGTGCCACCCCCCATGGGGCGATGACCCATCTGGTGATTACCGGTAGCAAGGAGGGCGAAAACGTGGTCTGGAAAGAACCGGTCAGCGATGCCGATTACCACGGTAAAACCAATCAATAATGTGTAGGGATTTCAGGAGATAATGCCATGTGTGACAACCACAACCATGATGAGATCAGCAGAAGAGAGTTTGTCCGTTTGACCGCAGCAGCTGGTGGCAGTCTGCTGCTGGCCAACCCGATGAATCTTTTCGCTGGAACCCACCAGAGTGCCAATATCCAATCCAAAGGCTATGCTGCCGTCGACAACTCCGGCAAGCTGGTGCCCTGGGCATTTGAACGGCGCCCGGTGGGTGATGAAGATGTCCTGATCGAGATTAAATACGCCAGTATCTGCCACTCCGACATCCATCAGGAGAAAGGGCACTGGGGGCCACAGAAGTATCCCCAGGTACCCGGCCATGAGATTGTCGGCGTCGTGGCTGCCGTGGGTAAGAAGGTCACAAAATTCAAAGTGGGTGATCGGGCCGGTGTCGGCTGCATGGTGGACAGCAACCCAGAGTGTGAAAGTTACAAGCAGGATGAAGAGCAATATTGCCCTGAGACCACCTTTACCTACGGCTTTCCAGAGCAGAGCTCGCCCACCGGCATCTCCCAGGGGGGCTACTCGAACAACATCGTGGTGAAGGAGCACTTTGTCGTCCACATTCCCGAACACATCAGCTTCCAGGAGGCAGCGCCACTGCTCTGCGCCGGGATCACCACCTACTCACCCCTGATGAAATTCGATCTCAAACAGGGGGACAAGGTGGGTATCGCCGGGATCGGTGGCCTGGGCCACATGGCCATCAAAATCGCCGTCTCCAAGGGGGCGGAGGTCTACGCCTTTACCACCTCGCCCAGCAAGGTCAAAGACATTCTGGCCTTTGGTGCCAAAGAGGCGATTGTGGTGGATGATCTCAAAAAGCTGGGGCCATACAGAGGAAAGCTGGACTACATGATCAGCACCATCCCCTACCAATATGATGTGGCCGCTTACACCTCGGTGGTCAAACCTTATGGTACCTATACCCAAGTAGGTATGCCGGAGGGGTTTGCCTTGAATATGAACAACCTCGGCCTTTCTGTCAGTCGGGTCAACTTTAATGCCTCACTGATCGGGGGAATGAAAGAGACCCAAGAGGTCGTCAACTACTGTGCGGATCACAAAGTCCTACCGCAGATACAGATCATCAAGGCTGAACAGATCAATGAGGCTTGGCAGCAGGTGGTCAATAAAGGGGCGCGTTATCGATATGTGATTGATGCGTCGACGTTCTGACTGGCGCATGAAGATCCGAAAAAGCCAGCCCGTACTGCTGTAGAAGCTGTTTTACCCGATGGGTGTCGTTGCTGGAGTTTTTCCTTGTTCGGCTGACATTGAATAATTTTCGCCCAGCATCGGCCATGGAGGTCGATGTTTGGCAAATGCCAGCAATTCCAGCCAGTTTGATGTGCTCGTAGAGATCCAGTTGGCCAGACGCTTCCCTGCCAATAAGGGATTCGGCGATGGTGGTGGGGTGCTGTGGTGTGGTATCAGCACCTTGCCATTTCTGAAGTAAGCACTCAATTTCCGCCTCTACCTCTTCCGTTGTGATTCTGCTGCCTTTAGCCAGTGTGGCCATGCGAGTGATGCTGGCGTTGAGATCGCGGAAGTTGGCGCTCCAGAGTGCTTTTGGAGATCTGGCGAACCCCATGTATTTCTCACGGGCAGCCTTATTGAAGCTGACCAGATGGCCAGCCTTCCGGGCATAGAGCTTCAACTCATAGTCCAGGTTGGATTCGAGATCATCCGGGCGCTCCTTGAGAGAGGGTATGCGATAAGTCCAGAGGTCGATGCGTGCCAGCAGGTCTGCACGAAATGCGCCCGCTTTTACTTGTTGATAGACATCCTGATTCGTTCCTGCGATCAGCTGAAAATCACTGGATGTCTCTTGATCGGCACCAAAGGGGATAAAACGCCTCTCTTCGATGGCGCGCAACAGCATGGCCTGTTCATCAATGCCCAGTTCGCCGATTTCGTCCAGAAATAGCAGGCCTCTGTCTGCCGTTTTCAGCAGACCAGGACGATCAGCAATGGCGCCGGTAAATGCTCCCTTTTTATGTCCGAATAGGGCAGACATGGCATTGTCACCCCGTAGGGTGGCACAGTTGACCGTGACAAATTTTCCGCTCAATAGGCCTCGCTGTCGTCGCAGCTCATAAATGCGCTGTGCCAACCGGGATTTGCCAGCACCTGTGGGGCCAGTAAGTAGAATGGGCTCGCTGGAGCGGATCGAGACATGCTCCAGCTGTTGGATCATCTGGTTGAAGGCACTATCTCTGGTTTCGATGCCCCCCTTTAGAAAAGTGGCTCCCGCCAGGCTTTCGTTGCTGAAGCGTGAGGCGATTTTGTCATATCGGGAGAGGTCGAGGTCGATGATTTGGTAACGCCCTGGTCCCCCTATCTCCCTGTCGGGCGGGTTGGTCTGTAGTAGTCTGGCGGGGATATATCGGCTCTCTGCCAGTAAAAACAGACAAATCTGTGCGACATGGGTGCCGGTGGTGATGTGGAGGTAGTACTCCTCTCTGTCCGGATCGAAGGGGTAACTTTCGGCAAAGGTGAAGAGGGCATCATAGACCTCTTCGAAATCCCAAGGATCCCTGAGCTCGAATGCATAGTGCTGGGTCTCTGTGTTGGGCGAAACCTCTTTGATGTCAATGGTGACGGTGGTGGCAAGCCGTCCATAGCTGGGTTGATAGAGAAGTACCAGCCGATCGACGGCAAGGGTCTCCTGCTGACAGATGGATACGGTGGGGCGCCAACGACTCCATCGCCTTGCGCGTTTGCCGCCTTTATCAAGCACGGTACCGAGAAGGGAGATAACGACCTTAGGCTTTTTAATCATGGTTATCTATATTGATAGTTAATTATTCACAATGATAGTAAATATTGAGGCAAGAAGTCGATGGCTTCTGGAGCGTATGCTTTATTTTCTAATAAAACAATGAGTTATTTTTGCTTATCTGAGTACTGAACGGTTGGCATGCTACTCGCAAAAGGTAGAAAAAGGTCAGATTACAAGGAAACAATATGACAGACCCACTGCTCCAGATTCCCGAACTTTCACTGGTTGTGCTAATCGGTGCCTCCGGCTCTGGAAAATCCACGTTTGCGGCATCGCATTTCAAACCGACAGAGGTGATCTCTTCTGACTATTGTCGAGCGTTAGTCTCCGATGACGAAAATGATCAGAGCGTAACCAACGATGCCTTCGAGGTTCTCCACTACATTGCAGCCAAACGACTGGCACAGGGGC
Source organism: Sedimenticolaceae bacterium (assembly GCA_050292235.1). Taxonomy (GTDB): domain Bacteria; phylum Pseudomonadota; class Gammaproteobacteria; order Chromatiales; family Chromatiaceae; genus JBNKLG01. The sequence goes on from JBNKLG010000042.1 coordinate 7,014, forward strand.
GGTTGACAGTCATCGATGCGACCAATGTGTCACCCGAAAGCAGGCGCTCTCTGTTGAGGTTGGCTAAGGAATATCACTGTATGCCGGTGGCCATTGTGTTGGATCTCCCCGAGAAACTCTGTCAGGTACGCAATGATGCACGACCTGACAGGGCGTTTGGTCTTCATGTGGTACGCAATCAGAGTCGGCAACTCAAACGCTCTCTCAAGCGGCTGAAGCGGGAGGGGTTTCGCTATATCCACGTATTGAAAGATCCTGAAGAGATAGCCCAGGCACAATTGGTACGTCAGCCGATGTGGACGGATAAAAGCGGTGAGCAGGGTCCTTTCGATATTATAGGAGACCTGCATGGCTGTTTCGAGGAGTTGATTGAGTTATTGACCACTCTGGGCTACCGAATTCACGCCGCAAAGGATGAGGCGGAGAGAGGTTTTCGGGTCGCGTCACCCGCCGGTCGAAAAGTCATATTTCTTGGCGATCTGATCGATCGCGGCCCAAAAAACGTGGCTTGCCTTCAGCTTGTGATGGATATGGTCGAGAGCGGAGTGGCCCTCTGTGTACCAGGCAACCATGAGGTGAAACTGCTGAAGCACTTAAAGGGGAAAACGGTTCAGTTGCACCATGGGCTGGCCGAGACAGTCGCCGAATTGGACCAGCATGGCGACGAAGCTTTCAAGGCTCGGGTCACTCAGTTTATCGATGGCCTGATTAGCCACTATGTGTTGGATGAGGGCAGGTTGGTGGTGGCCCACGCGGGCATGAAGTCGGCATTCCAGGGGCGCGGTTCGGGCGCGGTTCGGGCATTCGCTCTCTATGGAGAAACCACTGGGGAAACGGACGAATATGGATTGCCTGTGCGCGGCAATTGGGCCGCAGAGTATCGCGGCAGAGCACTGGTGGTTTATGGACATACCCCCAGAGCAGAGGCGGAATTTTTCAACAATACCCTCTGCGTCGATACGGGCTGTGTGTTTGGTGGACAACTCACCGCATTGCGTTACCCGGAGCGAGAGCTGGTCTCCGTCGCGGCAAAAGAGACCTACTGCCAACCGCCAAAACCGCTAGAGGGTGAAACCCTCACCTCCCAACAAATTCATGATGATCTGCTTTACCTGGAAGATGTCCAGGGAAAACGTTTCATCAAAACCGGCCATGCTGGCACGGTGCGCGTCGATGAGCGGCAATCGGCTGCTGCACTGGAGGTGATGAGTCGTTTTGCCGTGCACCCCAAGTGGATCAACTATCTGCCGCCCACCATGTCACCCACAGAGAGCAGTGAACTGCCTGAGTTCCTGGAGCATCCCGCCGAGGCGTTTGCCTATTACCGTCGTCAGGGGGTAAAGCAGGTCATCTGTGAAGAGAAACATATGGGTTCACGGGCAGTGGTGCAGATCTGCCATGACAGCGAGGTGGCCAGGCGTCGTTTTGGGATCACGACTGGGGAGCAGGGGATTGTCTATACCAGGACGGGACGTCGCTTTTTCAAAGATATCGCGATGGAGCAAGCCTTTTTGAACCAGCTGAGTCAGGCGATTACCAAGGCCGAACTTTGGGCCTCTTTGGCTACGGAGTGGTTGACACTGGATTGCGAAATCATGCCCTGGTCTTTGAAAGCAATGGATCTGATCAAGACCCAGTATGCTGCGGTTGGCGCCGCCTCAACCGCCTCTTTGAACAACTTGAATCATTTGCTGGAAAAGGCCGCTGAACGAGGTGTCTCTCTCTCGGATATCGACTCAAAAGTGGTGGCGTCGCAACGGAACGCTAAGGCCTTTAGAGAGGCCTATGGCCAGTATTGCTGGAGCGTGAAGGGGCTGGAGGATATCCAGTTGGCACCCTTTCATATCATGGCCGGTGAGGCCGGGCTCTTCGTCGATAGAGATCACCGCTGGCATATGGAGACCATTGCCCGCATCGCGCAAACCAGTGAGGGTTTGGTGATAAAGACGCCCTATCGGGTTGTCGATATCGATGACTCACTCCAGATCAAAGACGCTATCGACTGGTGGCATGGGCTGACGCAAAGCGGGGAAGGGATGGTCGTCAAACCCCTGCAATTTGTTGAGAAAGGTGAGAGAGGTCGCCTGCAACCGGCCATCAAGGTGCGTGGCCAGGCCTATCTCCGCCTCATCTATGGCCAGGATTACACCCTGAAAACTGCGCTTGAAAGGCTAAAGGTTCGTGCGCTGGGAACAAAGCGGAGACTGGCCTTCAATGAATTCGGATTGGGCATCGAGGCTCTGGAGCGTTTTGTGGCGCACGCACCGCTGCGCCAGATCCATGAGTGCGTCTTTGCCGTTTTGGCCATGAATTCAGAACCCGTCGACCCGCGGCTGTAGCAATAAGGAGAAAACATGTTACTGACCATCACACTCAAGAGTGAACCTGGAGAGCACTACCTGCCGTCAGACCTTGGCTATCTCCTCCATAAGCATCCAGATCACCACCAGCAATTCGAGCTGAGTCAGGGTATGGCTCATGTCTTCTACCCTGAGGCGTCGGAAACTGCCTGCCAGGCTGCCTTGTGGGTGGATATCGATGCGGTCGACCTAGTCAGGCGCTTTCGTGGTGACTTTGGAGAGGGGCATGCTTTGACGCAATATGTCAACGACCGCCCCTACGCAGCCAGCTCGTTCCTCTCAGTTGCCATTGCGAAGGTGTTCGGTTCGGCGCTGAACGGGAACAGCAAAGAGAGACAGCCGTTGGCAGACGCTGAGCTTCCTTTTGAAGCGACCTTGCCCGTTCTGCCTTGCCGTGGGGGAGAATCCTTGTTGCGCAACCTGTTTGAACCCCTCGGCTATCAGGTGACCGCAGAACGGCTTGCATTGGATGAGCGCTTCGAAGAGTGGGGTGAGAGCGCCTACTACGGTGTGACCTTGGCCCATCGATGCCGGTTGCAGCAACTCCTCTCCCATCTCTATGTGATGATCCCGATTCTGGACAACGACAAACACTACTGGGTGAGTGAGTCGGAGATCGAAAAGCTGCTGAGACATGGTGAGGCATGGATTGCAGGGCACCCGATGAAGGCGTTGATTGTGAAGCGCTACATGAAAGGGCAGATCGGTCTCAGCAACAGGGCGATGGCTTCGCTGTGTGTGGAGGAGGACGAGGCTCCTGATGAAGATGAGGCGCAAGCGCAGGTCGAGGCGAAAGGTTCGCTCAATGATCAGCGCCTATCGACTATCTCGGATCTTGTTAAAGAGCGGGATGTGGAGAGTATCATCGACCTCGGTTGTGGTGAGGGAAAATTGCTGCAAAGGGTGCTGCCGATAAAGAGTGTGCAAAGGGTTGTTGGCTTGGATGTCTCCATCCGCGCTCTGGAGCGGGCGGAACAGCGTCTGAAATTGGAGCAGAAACCGGAAAAGATCAGGGCCAAACTGAGCTTGATCCAGGGGGCATTGCACTATCGTGATGCTCGATTGGAAGGCTTTGATATGGCTGTCTGCATGGAGGTGATCGAACATATGGATGAAGATCGTCTCGATGCCTTTGAAAAGGTTCTGTTTCAATGGGCAAAACCCAAAGCCGTCATCGTGACGACGCCAAATGTCGAGTACAACGTCAGGTATGAAAATTTACCAGAGGGGCGGTTGAGGCACAGCGATCACCGTTTTGAGTGGGACAGGTCGACCTTTCAAGCCTGGGCGGATAGCGTTGCCAGTCAGTTTGGATACGACACTGAATACCGTGCCGTGGGGGATCTGGATGCACAGGTTGGCTCCCCAACGCAGATGGCGGTTTTTACAAGGGCTGAGCCATAGGAAGTTCAAATAGGCGGAGGGTAAAGGAGGGGTGTGGTGCCGAGGAGAGGACTTGAACCTCCACGGGGTTGCCCCCACTAGCACCTGAAGCTAGCGTGTCTACCAATTTCACCACCTCGGCATGGTCGGTGTGAAATTCCGAAGGCGGCAAATATACAAGGACAAAAGGGGTTCGTCAACGTAGAATGTGTGGCCTTTGATTTTATGACATAAAGAGCAGGCGAAAACGTGCCGAAAAAGAAAGCGCAAAGACCGCTTATTGAGGGCGATCCCTTCCAGGTCAGAGAGGCCCGGAAATACGAGAACCCCATCCCCAGCCGTGAATTTATCATGCAGATGATGCAGGATGTGGGCAAGCCGCTGCCGTTTGAAGAGCTGGCGTCCATGATGGGGCTGCAGGGGGAGGAGCGGGAGGATGCGTTAAAGCGCCGCCTGCGGGCCATGGAGCGGGATGGGCAGCTGCTGTGCAATCGCCGTGGCGGCTATTGCCGGGTCAATCGCAAGGACCTGATTGCCGGTCGGGTCCTGGCCCACCGGGATGGTTTCGGTTTTTTACAGCCGGAAGAGGGGGGCGAGGATCTGTTTCTCTCCCCCAAACAGATGCGGGCGCTTTACCACCATGATCGCGTACTGGCGCGGGTGGCCGGGGTGGATAACCGGGGTCGCCGCGAGGCCGCGGTGGTCGAAATCCTGGAACGCAACACCCATCAGATCGTGGGTCGGCTGCATCTGGAGTCCGGTGTGGGTTTTGTTGTGCCGGACAACAAGCGTCTGCATCATGATGTGGTGATACCCGCCGAGGTCCTGGCCGGTGCCAAAAGCGGCCAGATGGTGCTGGTCGATCTGATCGAGCAACCGAGCAAATACAGCCAGCCCATCGGTGCCATCAAAGAGGTGCTGGGCGATCACATGGCGCCGGGCATGGAGATCGATGTCGCCATTCGCTCCCATGAGATTCCCAATGAGTGGCCCGAGGCGGTGTTGAAGAGCATCAAGGGGCTGGGTAAGGAGGTGCCTGAGGCCGCCAAGAAGGGCAGGGTGGATTTGCGCGATCTGCCCCTGGTGACCATCGATGGCGAGGATGCCCGCGATTTTGATGACGCCGTCTATTGTGAAGAGCGACCCAACGGCTGGCGTCTGCTGGTCTGTATCGCCGATGTGTCGGCCTATGTGACCCCCGGGAGTCCGCTGGATGTGGAGGGGCATCGGCGTGGCAACTCGGTCTATTTCCCGGATCGGGTCATTCCCATGCTGCCGGAAGTTCTCTCCAACGGCCTCTGCTCACTCAATCCGGCGGTGGATCGCCTCTGTTTGACCTGTGAGATGCAGATCGATCGCGAGGGCAAGATCAGCCGTTCACGTTTTTATGAGGCGGTGATGCACTCCCAGGCGCGTCTGACCTATACCCAGGTGGCAGCCATGCTGGAGGGGGGCGATGCCAAGCTGCGGAAGAAATTTGCCAAGGTTTTTCCCCATCTACAGCAACTGCACGAACTCTATCAGGTGCTGGATTGGGCACGGCGGCTGCGTGGTGCCATCGATTTCGATACGGTGGAGACCCGCTTTGTCTTCAACGAGGAGAAGAAGGTCGAGGGCGTGGTGCCAGTGATTCGCAATGTGGCCCATCGCATCATCGAGGAGTGCATGCTTTGCGCCAATGTCTGCGCGGCGCGTCTGTTCCAGCGCAAGAAACTGCCCATGCTCTATCGGGTGCATGATCTGCCGAAGGAGGAGAAGGTCAACGATCTGCGTACCTTCCTCGGCGAGCTGGGCCTGAGGCTGCCGGGGCAAAAGGTGCCACGGGCGGCGGACTATTCGGCCTTTCTGGATCAGGTCAGGCAGCGGCCCGACTTTCATCTGATTCAGACCGTGCTGCTGCGCTCCCTCAATCAAGCGGTCTATACCCCGGACAATCAGGGCCACTTTGGTCTGGCCTATCCCGCCTATACCCACTTCACCTCACCCATTCGGCGCTACCCCGATCTGCTGGTCCATCGCGGTATCAAGTTTTTGCAGTCCGACGGCGATCCGGAGCAGTTCGATCACTCTACGGCGGCTCTGCAAACCATTGGCGAACATTGCTCGACCACCGAGCGGCGGGCGGATGAGGCGACCCGGGATGTGGTCGATTGGCTGAAATGTGAGTTCATGCTGGATAAAGTGGGCCTGGAATTTGACGGCATCATCAGCGGGGTTCACTCCTTTGGTCTCTTCGTCGAGCTGAACGAGATTCAGGTGACTGGGTTGGTGCATGTCACCGCGCTGGATCGCGACTATTACCACTTCGATCCCATCGGCCATCGCCTCAACGGTGAGCGCACCGGCGAGGTCTATCGTCTGGGCGACAGTTTGCGTATCCAGGTGGCGGCGGTCAATTTGGATGATCGCAAGATCGATTTCGTCCTGCCGAGTGATGGCATATTGCCCGATGAGAAATCCACGGATCGCAAGAAGTCCTCGAAGAAACGCCGCAAAGGGAAGAAGAAATCCTCGTGAAGCCGCAACGTATCGGTGGTCTCCATGCCATCAAGGCCGCTCTCAAGCACGGGGATAAGGTGCTGCAACTCTGGGTGGATGCGGCCCGCCACGATCGGCGTCTGAAAGAGCTCATCAGCCAAGCCAAATCCCAGGGACTCAAACCCGTCCAAAGCAGCAAGGCGGAGCTGGATGCGCTCCTGCCCAACACCAATCACCAGGGTGTGGTGGCTGAGATTCAGGGTGAGGCTGCCCGCAGCGAGGCCGATCTGGAGGCCCTGCTGCAAGGCTTGGATCGTCCGCCTTTGCTGCTGGTTCTGGATGGGGTGCAGGATCCCCACAACCTGGGGGCCTGTCTGCGTTCCGCCAATGGTGCCGGGGTCGATGCGGTGATCGCGCCGCGGGATCGCTCCGTGGGGCTGACACCGGTGGCGGTCAAGGTGGCCAGCGGAGCGGCCAGTCAGACCCCCTTCATCCAGGTGACCAATCTGGCCCGCACCCTGAAATGGCTGGGCGATGCCTATGGCATCTGGACCCTGGGTCTGGCTGGGGAGGCAGACAAGGACCTCTACGCCACCGATCTCAAAGGCCCGCTGGCGCTGGTCATGGGCAGCGAAGGGGAGGGGATGCGCCGTTTGACACGTGATCACTGCGATTTGCTGGCCGCATTACCCATGAGGGGGGGGGTAGAGAGCCTCAATGTCTCCGTGGCGACGGGTATCGTGTTGTATGAGGCTCTGCGTCAGCGCAGTGGCTGATGGCCATGAGCCAGCGGAACCCCTTTGCGGAGGTGGCTTCTGGCTATCGCCGTTATCGTCCCGGCTATCCCCCTGAGCTTTTTGCCTGGCTGGCAAAACAAGCCCCAGGTCGGGATTTGGCGCTGGACTGCGGCGCTGGTTCCGGTCAGGCCAGTCTGGTGTTGAGCCAACATTTTGATCAGGTAGTGACCACCGACCTGGGGCTGAGTCCGCTCCAGCATCTACCAGATGATCCCCGGCTACTGCCCCTACAATGCGCCGCCGAGGCCATTCCATTGTCCGATGGCAGCCTGGATCTTCTGATCGTAGCCCAGGCCCTGCACTGGTTTCGTCAGGCCGACTTTTTCTCTGAGGTAAGGCGCCTGCTCAGGCCCCAAGGCATCCTGGCGGTTTGGAGCTATGGTCTGATGCAGATCAATTCAGAGTTGGATGAGGTGGTACAGCATCTCTATCAGGATATTTTGGGAGATTACTGGGGCGGTATTCGCGGCTCGGTGGAGCAGGGCTATCGGAATATCGTTTTTCCCTTCAAAGAGATTTCGCCCCCTCACTTTGCCATGGAGGAGAGCTGGGATTTGCCCCGATTATTGGGTTATCTGGAGACCTGGTCGGCCCTGAATCGTTACCGAAACGCCGGACATCCCGACCCCATGCCAGAGGTGCAAGCCCGTTTAGCAACAGCCTGGGGCGACCACATTCAGCGCAAGGTGTGCTGGCCATTATATTTAAGAATTTTCATTAGATAACCTCTATATATTCTTGTTTTAACATATCAATAAGCCGAATTAGAGGCAGGCCAATGAGGCTGTTGGGGTCGTCTCCCACTAGGCGTTCAAAAAGGCCGATGCCCAGCCCCTCTGATTTGAAACTGCCTGCGCAGCCATAGGGGATTTCCCGTTTCAAGTAACGCTCGATCTGGTTGCTGGTCAGGGTACGGAAGTGCACCTCGAAGGGTTCGCACCGCAGTTGCTGGCATCCATTGCGCGCATTAAGCAGACAGAGTCCGGTATAAAAATGCACCACCTGACCTGACGCCTGACTGAGCTGGATTACCGCGTTCTCATGGTTGCCCGGCTTGCCCAAAATATGGCCATCCAGACAGGCGACCTGATCAGAGCCGATGATGAGTGCATCGGGATGAAATTCTGCGATAGCCGCTGCCTTTCCAGCTGCAAGACGTTGCACCAGCGCTTCGGGTGACTCGCCGGGGAGGGGAGATTCATCGATATCCGGTGCTGCGGTCTCAAAAGTCAGGCCTAGTTTCTGTAACAATTCACGCCGAAAAGGCGATGTGGAGGCCAATATAATAGATTGGGTCATACGAAAGTTGGGGTTGTTGGTTTGGGGTGTGCATTTTAAGCCCTAACGTGCCTGTGGTCGCTGAAAGAATGCCATCACTGGCAAAAGAAGAAGCGTCCTCCATGGATACTTGGTTCTCCAGGCGACCCTGACAGTGGTTCAGTGGCCCTGGGGTTGCGTTGCACTTATCCACCCTACGAGCTTTTGCAGTGGGCCTACCCCTTGAGCTAAGAATTCGCTCTCAGGGGAGGGGTGTGCCCCTCAGCCCCCTAACGCCCGGATTGGCCAGTCTTTTCTTTGACTTGCCCGAATAGTCAAAGTTATAATTCCGCGCTTATGCAAAGCCAAATGCCCGAGTGGGCTGATCCCCATCGTCTGGCACGGCAAGACAAGTCGTTTTGCGGGCGCAAGCCGATTGGGCAGTTTCAGCGTTTTAAAGCCTGCCTGACCTCCGAGTCCGGGGAGGTGGCCTACCAACTGCGTTTTCATCGGGATGAGCAAGGTCGAACCCTGCTCTCTGGTGATTTGCGTGCCAGCCCGCAGTTGGAGTGTCAGCGTTGCCTTGAGCCCATGACCTGGGAGCTGTCGCTCTCTCTGGCTTTGGTGCTGGTGAGAACCGAGGTTGAGGCGGAACGACTGGAAACCACGCTGGACGTGGTGGTGGCAGAGGAGGGTGAGTCCATCCATCTGCTCGATTTATTGGAGGACGAGATGATTCTCGCCCTGCCGACGGTGGCCAAACATGCGGACAGCAACTGTGCTGGCCTCTTGGCCGCTGAGCTGCCTGAATCCAAAGATTCGGGCGCTGAAGAGAAGGTTAATCCATTTGCAGCCCTGGCTGCATGGCGTGACAAGTAACACTATTTTTGCCTGGAGACTCGAAATGGCTGTACAACAAAATCGCAAGACCCCATCCAAACGCGGCATGCGTCGCGCCCACGACGGTCTTAAGGGCCCGACCCTGTCTATGGATCCGACCTCTGGCGAGATCCACCGTCGTCACCACGTGACTGCTGACCATTTCTATAAAGGCGAAAAGGTGCTGCAGGGGACTGAAGAGGCAGAAGCCAAATAAGTCACTCTCGGCCTCTTTAGCGATTTTTCGTCCTAGTGTCCCCTAAGGTTACCATCGCCCTGGATGCCATGGGCGGTGATCACGGTCCCTCGGTCGTGGTGCCTGCGGCCCTTGATTATGTGCGCAAGCATCAGAATGCCGACCTGATTCTGGTGGGGCGCGAGGATCAGGTGCGTGAACACCTGACCATTGCCCATGACCGTATCCATGTTCACCATGCCTCTGAGGTGGTGACCATGGATGACCATCCCGCCAAGGCCATGCGCCAGAAGAAGGACTCTTCCATGCGAGTGGCCATCAATCTGGTCCATGAAGGCAAGGCTGACGCCTGTGTCAGTGCGGGCAACACTGGTGCGCTCATGGCTACTGGTCGCTTCGTGCTCAAGACCATTGCCGGGGTGGATCGCCCCGCCATCATGACGGCACTTCCCTCCATAACCGGCGAGACCTGGATGTTGGATCTGGGTGCCAATGTGGATTGCAGTGCCGATCACCTGATGCAGTTTGCTGCCATGGGCAGTGAGCTGGTGACTGCCGTCAAGGGGATTGACCGCCCCAAGGTCGGTCTGCTGAATATTGGCGAAGAGATCATCAAGGGCAACGAACAGGTCAAAGAGGCCCACGGGCTACTCAGTCAGAGCGGACTCAACTATGTTGGCTACGTCGAAGGCGATGATGTCTACAAGGGTGGCGTTGACGTGGTGGTCTGTGATGGCTTTGTCGGCAATGTGGCCCTGAAAAGCAGTGAGGGTGTTGCCAAGATGATTGGCCAGTTCATGGCCGATGAGTTTCGACGCAACCTCCTGACCAAGCTGGCAGGTCTGATTGCTATGCCGGTATTGAAAAGCCTACGTCGACGAGTCGATCCACGCCGTTATAATGGGGCCAGTTTGTTGGGGCTGAAAGGTATTGTCATCAAAAGTCATGGTGGCGCAGATGTGCTCTCTTTCGAGAATGCCATTAGCATTGCTCAAAAAGAGGTGTACGCTAATGTGCCCAACCGTATCGCCTCTCGCTTGGAACTGATTCTGAAAAACGTAGATTCATGACAATATTTGCGCGCATCACCGGCACAGGCAGTGCCCTGCCACAGAAAGTCGTTACCAACAGAGATCTTGAGGAGTTGGTCGACACCTCCGATGACTGGATTCGTGACCGCACCGGTATTGAAAAGCGCCATATCGTCTCATCAGGTGAATCCATCTGTAGCCTGGCGGAAGCTGCTGCCCGCAACGCCTTGCAGATGGCTGGGAAATCCCCTGAGGATATCGACCTCATTATTCTGGCGACCACTACCCCAGAACAGATCTTTCCCAGTACAGCCTGCCTGCTACAACAGCGTTTGGGCATCCATGGCTGCCCGGCCTTCGATATTCAGGCGGTCTGCACCGGTTTTGTCTACGCCTTGAGTGTGGCCAATCAATTCATCCGTAGCGGCAGTGCCCGTTGTGCCCTAGTGGTGGGCGCGGAGACCCTCTCCAAGATTGTCGATTGGACCGATCGCACCACCTGTGTGCTCTTTGGTGATGGGGCAGGGGCTGTGGTGCTGGAAGCCTCTGAAGAGACCGGCATCCTCTCGACCCATTTGCATGCTGATGGCGCCTATGAAAACCTGTTACGCGTTCCTGGTGGCATTGGTAATTCCGCAGCCTCTCGCTATATTGAGATGCGTGGCAATGAGGTTTTTCGTGTTGCAGTCAACACATTAGGTGCAATTGTTGATGAAACACTTGAGGCTAATCAGATGGACAGGAGCGATATCGATTGGTTGATTCCCCACCAGGCCAACATCCGAATTATCCAGGGCACCGCGAAAAAACTTCGCATGAATATGGACCGGGTGGTGGTAACGGTGGATCAGCACGGCAACACCTCAGCAGCCTCCATTCCCCTGGCTCTGGATGTGGCTGTCCGTGATGGTCGCATTAAAGCGGGTGAAACCCTGTTGATGGAGGCCTTTGGTGGCGGTTTCACCTGGGGCTCCGTGCTGCTCAAATTCTAAGGTAGCCAAGCCATGACTCAATCCTTTGCGGCGGTCTTCCCCGGCCAGGGCTCTCAATCTCTCGGCATGTTATCGGATTTGGCAGTGGCCTACCCCCTGATCCGTGAGACCTTTGATGAGGCCTCTTCTGCCATCAATCTGGATCTGTGGGCGCTCTCTCAGGAGGGCCCGGAGGCCGATCTCAATCTGACCGAAAATACCCAGCCCGCGATGCTGGCAGCTGGTGTGGCGGTCTGGCGCCTCTGGTGTGATCAGAATGGCCCCATGCCGCTGATCAGCGCGGGCCACAGCCTGGGTGAATACAGCGCCCTGACCTGTTCCGGAGTGCTTCCCTTTGCTGATGCGATACGCCTGGTGCGGGAGCGGGGTCGATTGATGCAACTGGCCGTTCCCCAGGGTGCTGGCGCCATGGCCGCCATTCTGGGTTTGGAAGACGAGCAGATTGAAGAGCTATGCGCTGATGCCGCCCAGAGCCAGGTGTGCGAGGCGGTGAACTACAACGCCCCTGGTCAGGTGGTGGTGGCCGGAGAGAAGGCGGCGGTGGATCGCCTGTTGGTTTTGGCCAAAGAGGCCAAGGCGAAACGTGCCATTCCGCTCTCTGTCAGCGTTCCTTCCCACTGTAGCCTTATGTATTCCGCTGCCGAGGCCCTGCGTCAGAAACTGGATGCCATCACTCTGAGCGAGGCCGGATTTCCCGTGGTACATAACGTGAACGTCAGCGTGGCCGAAAGCGCCGCAGGCATTCGTGAGGCTCTGGGTGAACAGCTCTACCGTCCCGTGCGTTGGGTCGGCAGCGTGCAGCAGATGCACGCCATGGGCGCAGATATCCTGGTGGAATTTGGACCAGGCAAGGTCTTGACCGGTCTGACAAAACGTATCGATAAAAGCATGAAGGGTCTGGCGGTGACGGATGCGGCCAGTCTGGAAAAAGCACTTGAGGAGATCAACCATGTCGAATCCTGAGATTGCCCTGGTCACTGGCGCCAGCCGTGGCATTGGTCGAGCCATTGCTCTGGCCCTGGGGAAACAGGGAGCCTTTGTCATCGGCACGGCGACGACTCAATCGGGTGCCGAGGCCATCAGCACTTACCTGACCGATGCCGGTCTTCAAGGACGGGGCATGGCCCTGAATGTGACCGATGCCGCAGCTGTCGATGACCTGATCAAGACCGTGGCGGACGAGCAGGGCAGTATCGGCATTCTGGTGAACAATGCGGGCATCACCCGCGACAATCTGTTGATGCGCATGAAGGAGGAGGAATGGCAGCAGATTATCGATACCAATCTGACCTCGATCTTCCGCATGAGCAAGGCAGTGCTCAAAGGCATGATGAAGGCGCGCAAAGGGCGCATCATTAATATTGGCTCTGTAGTCGGCGCTTCTGGCAATCCCGGTCAGACCAATTATGCGGCGGCCAAGGCCGGGCTGATGGGCTTCGGAAAATCCCTGGCCCGTGAGGTCGGTTCCCGCGGCATTACGGTGAATACCGTGGCGCCGGGTTTCATTGATACCGACATGACCCGGGCGCTCTCCGATGAACAGCAGGCGGCGCTTTTGGCCAGCATTCCTTTGGGCCGACTGGGTTCGCCTGAGGATATTGCCAATGTGGTTGCCTTCCTGGCATCCAATGCCGGGGCCTATATTACCGGCGAAACCATTCATGTGAATGGCGGTATGTTCATGGGATAGACGATTGTCGCTTTTGTTCCCCGAAGATAATGACTAAAATAGCCCAGCTATCCGACTGGGTTGTTGAATCAGAGTCGTGATTCCTGAATTGAAAAGAAGAGGATTCCTTAAGATATGAGTACCATCGAAGAACGCGTTCGTAAGATTGTGGTTGAGCAATTGGGTGTGAAGGAAGAGGAAGTGAGCATCGAATCTTCCTTTGTAGATGATCTCGGCGCGGATTCTCTGGATACCGTGGAACTGGTCATGGCCCTGGAAGAGGAGTTCGATACCGAAATTCCTGATGAAGAGGCCGAAAAGATCACGACGGTTCAGCAAGCCATCGACTATATCAACGCGCACTCTTCCTAATTGCAGCGTTTCTGGTTGAAGCAACCTCTACGGGTCTCGATCCCATGGGGTTTCTGAATCCAACTCTCGCAAGGCCCGTGATGAGGAGTGCCTCCCTCATCACAGGTCTTTCGCGTTTCTGTTTCTTAATTTCTGCACGATACGATACCAAAGGGGATCCCGATGACCGGTAAGCGAAGGGTCGTTGTGACAGGCATGGGCATTATCTCGCCGGTTGGTCAGGATATTGTCTCGTCCTGGGAGAACATCCTGGCGGGCAAAAGCGGCATTCAGAACATTACCCATTTTGATGTTGAGCCCTATTCCACCCGTTTCGGTGGGCCCATCTACGATTTTGATCTGGAACGCTATATGACCCGCAAGGATGCACGAAAGATGGATCCTTTCATCCATTATGGTGTGGCTGCCGGCATCCAGGCCTGGGAAGATTCAGGACTGGAAGTCACCGAGGCCAATGTCAGGCGCATTGGTGTCGCTGTAGGGTCGGGCATCGGTGGTATCGGTGGCATTGAGACGGGCTATGGCGCTTATCTCAAGGGGGGGCCGCGTAAAATCTCCCCTTTCTTTGTACCCGCCAATATCATCAATATGGTCGCTGGCCATCTGTCGATCAAATATGGTCTCAGAGGACCGAACATTTCCATCGTATCAGCCTGTAGCACGGGCACCCATAACATTGGTGAAGGCATGCGCCTGATTGAGCGGGGTGATGTGGATGTGATGCTGGCGGGTGGGGCTGAAATGGCCACCACGCCTACCGGGCTGGGTGGTTTTGCCGCTGCCCGGGCCCTGTCGAGTCGCAATGATGATCCACAGGGTGCCAGTCGCCCCTGGGATAAGGATCGGGACGGTTTCGTCCTGAGTGACGGGGCAGGCGTCCTGGTATTGGAAGAGCTGGAACATGCCAAGGCCCGTGGTGCCCGGATCTATGCAGAGCTGTTAGGCTTCGGCATGAACTCCGATGCCTATCACATGACCTCACCTTCAGAGAATGGTGAAGGAGCCAGCGATTGCATGAAGCTGGCTATGAATGACGCTGGCATCAACACCGATCAAATCCAATACATCAATGCTCATGGCACCTCTACACCCGCTGGCGATCTGGCGGAGACCCAGGGTGTAAAGGCTGCCTTTGGTGATCTGGCCAAAAAGGTGGCGGTGAGCTCTACCAAATCCATGACCGGGCACATGCTGGGCGCAGCAGGTGCGGTAGAGGCAATTTTTACCATTCTGGCCATCAGGGATCAGGTGGCGCCACCTACCATCAATTACCAAATCCCCGATCCGGCCTGCGATCTCGATTATGTGCCGAACAGGGCGCGTGAGATGCGCATTGATTACGCCATTTCCAACTCCTTCGGTTTTGGTGGTACCAATGGCTCACTGCTTATTGGCCCGCTCCAGGGGTAATCGGGACTGCTGTTGAACCAGGGCGCGACCGCCTTTCTGATCAACGGCGATTTCCAGGCCGTACTGCCCCCAAATGACCGGGGGCTGGCCTATGGCGATGGCCTTTTTGAGACCATCGCGGTTATCCAGGGTACACCCTGTCTCTGGGTTGAGCACATGTTACGCCTGCAACTGGGCTGTGAGCGTCTTCGCATTCCGCCACCAGATACCGATCTGCTGGCCGGGGAGCTTTCGCGATTGGCGGCCGGTACCACCGGCGTGGCCAAACTGATTCTCACCCGAGGGGCTGGGGGCAGGGGTTATGCCCCCCCCCTAGAGCTGGATCTTCAGCCTCATCGTATTTTTTCCTTCACCCCGTCGGATCGTCTGCCACCGTCTCGACAGGCCGAGCCTATTCAGGCCATGCTGAGCAGTTGTCCGCTGTCGATCAATCCTTGCTTGGCCGGCATCAAACACTTGAACCGGTTGGAGCAGGTGATGGCTGCTGCCGAGGCCCGGGATCAGGGCTATGATGAGGCGCTGATGGCAGATGCCGATGGTTATCTGATCGAGGGCAGTTGTAGCAACCTCTTTCTTCTGTGCCAAGATATTTGGCTGACCCCGCGATTGGATCGGGCAGGGGTGATGGGCATCCTGCGCAGCACGGTGTTGGAGGCTTGTGATCAGCTGGATATCGCCGTCGAGGAGAGGGAGATTTCCTCATCCCTTTTGGCACAGGCCAGCGCCGCCTTTCTTTGCAACGCCCTCTGGGGCATTCGGCCCTTGGGTTCGGTTGGGGACCAAATATTGGATCCCGGGTTGATCGATGGCCGTCTACTGGATAAGGTTTGGCAGATGGCCTTCCAGGATAGTCTATGAAATTCTTGATCCGTCTTTTTTCCTTTCTCTTTTTGCTGAGTATTGCCACCGCCGGTTTCCTGGCTTTGCAGATCACGGAATTTCTACAGGAACCCCTGAAGTTGCCCCAGCAAGGGATGCTATTTGAGGTCAAACCCGGCACCAATATCCGCACCTTGGCCCACGATCTTGAAGACAGGAAGATCATCCGCAATCAGTGGTATCTCTATGCCTATGCACGGTTCATGAGAAAAGGGAGAGGTATCCAGATTGGGGATTATCAGCTGGAACCGGGCATCAGGCCTGCAGAGTTTTTGGATCTGATCAGCAGTGGCAAGGTCATCCAGCACAGCCTGACTCTGGTCGAGGGGTGGCGTTTTAAGGAGATCCTGGACAAGGTGCGCCAGCACCCGATGTTGGAGCACAGCCTCACTAACGAGACACCGGAAGAGGTCATGGCCATTCTGGGTTATGCTGGAGAACACCCTGAGGGGCGTTTCTATCCGGATACCTACAACATTGTGCGTGGTACCCGGGATATCGACTTCCTCAAACGGGCCCACGAGGCCATGGAGCACGAGCTGGCCAGTGTCTGGGCCAAACGGGCTCAGGATACCCCACTCAAGGATCCCTATCAGGCCCTGATTCTG
>JBNKLG010000043.1:0-22971 GCA_050292235.1 Sedimenticolaceae bacterium
AAGACATCCACGGCGACAAGGCCTATGGCAACGAAGAGCGGCAACTGCTCAACAGCGTAGCGGGCAAGCGTATTTGGTGCATACCGTTCAAGAAGCCCAAGGGTGGTGAACTGAAAGACTGGCAGAAAGAGATCAACCGGCAGCTATCCTCACTACGGGCCAAGGTCGAACATGTCTTCCGGGTGATCAAATGCCAGTTTGGCTACCGCAAGGTGCGCTACAAGGGACTGGAAAAGAATGCCAAGCAACAACAAGTGCTCTTTGCCTTGGCCAATCTTTACATGGCCCGAAGACGATTGTTGGAGGCTGAGGGATAAATCTGTCTACTGAGGCGGAAAACTCCGGATTTCAGACAAAATCCGGCGACAAAATAGGAAAATTGGCTAGATTTCGATGAAAAGTTCGCTTTCTGGCCAGAAGCGCGATTGCCTGGTTATTTGATCAGGGGTTCCTTAAGAACTGTTCGATGAAAACGTTACAAAGTTGTCTGTTTTTCTTTCTCACGTTTGCGGCTTCCGCAACGTTTGCCCTGGATGGATGGAGGATTTCCAACAAGGAAAATCTCCGGGTTTATCTGCCAACTGATCTTCAGAAAGAACAAATATTTATGTATGTGGCATCCGGACCCTATGACCTGAATGGTGCCACGCTGAAAGGATGGTTTTCCCGTAAGGCGCGCCTAATGCAAAACCGTCTTGGTAAGCCGCTGAAGGCGTGGGTGGTCAAGCCTGACAAGGGAAACTGGTCGATCAGCAACCAGTACCAGGATAAAAATGGCACCCAGCTCAGTGTCGGCTACCAGGGTGGCATGCTCGGCAATGGGCGTGCTTATATCATCACCATGATCTCGAGCAGGGATTATGTCTTGATAATGAAATACGGAGCGGCGTATGAACAGGTGCTCAATGATGCGAAACTGTATCTGGCTGTGAAGCCCTCTTTGTCTAAAATTTCGGCAACTGCTGCCAAGACAGAGAAAATAACGCCAACGAACAGAAAGACGACGACGAAGAAAGGCAAAAAGATTAGTGATATGGTTCGGACGGCACCCGGTAAGGGTGCTGATCTTGATGATATTGAGCTGGTCTGGGTCACGAGCGGTATCGACGTTCTATGGGGTGGTATCGATGTGGATACCCATCTTTTGTTCGAGGACGGAACGGCTTACAAAGATTGCACAATTCCCCCAGATGAGCTTGATGTGGTGGCCTCTAAGCGGCTTGAGCCCCATAAATGGACGCGCTGGAGAAAACACTGGGGCACCTATCAGATGAAGAACGAGAAGAAGGATCTCTGGTATGACCTGAAGGGTGGACCAGGGGTAAAGGCGCCCAAGGGTACGGGGCTTAACGGCAAGTTTTTGACTGCCGGTGGTAGTCAGTACCGGGGGGCCTGGAAGCGGCGCATCATCTTTCATGATGACGGTCGCTTCGAGCTGAGTTCCTTTTCCATACAGGGCAATGCCAATATGGGGGGAGGCGATACGGCGCCTCTGGTGACCGCTGTTCACAGCAGTGACAAGCATGGCTCCTCAGGCGCAACCAGTGTTATCGGTACCCATGTGGGAGGAGGTACCTCAGGCAAGCGCAAAGACGGCTCCAAAAATACCGGTACCTACAAAGTGAATAACTACACCATTGTCATGGAGCATGACAATGGTTGGAAACACACTGAGCTTTTCTTCATAGAGAAACGCAAGGACAAGAAAAATCTCGTTTACGGTAATGCACTATATTGGCTTGATGACTGAATGATCTTTGATGTTGCTCATTGCTGATTTTCATCCATTCATTTGGAAAACACCTCGATTGACCGCAACATTAAGGCCTATTCTTGCGTTTACCCCAACCTCCAGCATAGCCCATCCCTCCATTTGCACCCAAAACCCTCTCCCCCTAAAGCCCAAACGAAAAAACCTCACAATTTCCAAAGCCCAGTTCCGGTAGTTCCTCGACAGTAAGCCCTTTAGCATGGCCGTACAGGATACGCATTGTCTCTTCGTGGGCAACCAACAGCACGTTCTGGTCGCTTTGTCGTTCAAGCCAGGCCAAAAAGTCCAATACCCGCTCCCGATACTCCAGCAGGCTTTCGCCATTGCCAACTTTGGCGTTGAGTTTATCGTGGCGAATGCGTTGCAGGTAGTCTGCTACCGGCTTTCCATCGCAGCCGGAGCGGATGTCGTTGAGGCCGGGGTGGGGTATCGGGATCATTCCTTTGGCGGCAGCGACGATGTTGGCGGTCTCCTTCGCTCTCAGCAGTTGGGAGCAAAAGACCTTGTCCAGGGGTGTTGAAATCATCTGGTCGGCTGCCTTCTATGCCTGTTGCTGGCCTTTTTCGGTCAGGGCGATTTGGCGGGTTGGATCGTCGTTGCAGAGGCCAAGAATGTTATATTCCGATTCGCCATGGCGCATGGCATGGACCTTCATGAATCCTCCTTCGAAACAGGCGGTCGGCGGGAATGGACAAATTCATTGAATCTTAACGCAGCCGAGACCATCCGCATCACCGGCACGGTTCAGGGGGTTGGCTTTCGTCCCTGGGTCTGGCGCTTGGCGCAGGAGTGCAGTCTGACCGGCGAGGTCTGGAACGATGCCGAGGGGGTGATGATCCGGGTCTGGGGGAGGGGCTTGGATCGGGATCGGTTGGTGGAACGCCTGATGGCGGAGCCGCCGCCCCTGGCACGGATCGAGAGTTTGGTTCGGAGCGAGCTTGATGCCGGGTCGATGCCGCAAGGGTTCTGCATTCTACCCAGCCAGTCGGGCGAGGTGCGAACCGGGGTAACGGCGGATGCGGCCACTTGTTCTGACTGTCTGGCGGAGGTGATGGATCCCGCCAATCGTCGTTATCGTTACCCCTTCACCAACTGCACCCATTGCGGCCCCCGGCTCTCCATTATTCGGGGGATTCCCTATGATCGCTGTAACACCAGCATGGCGGCCTTTGATCTCTGTGAACGCTGTCGTAGCGAGTATGAAGATCCCGCTGATCGCCGCTTCCATGCCCAGCCCAACGCTTGCCCAGAGTGTGGCCCTCAGGTCTGGCTGGAGGACAATCAGGGGCAGCGGCTGTCAGCGGATGCCGATGTGGATGTGATCGAGACGGCAGCGCGACGGATTCGGGCCGGGGCCATTGTCGTCATCAAGGGGATTGGCGGTTTTCATCTGGCCTGCGATGCGGGCAATGCGGCGGCGGTCGAGCGCCTGCGCCAGCGGAAGCAGCGTGATCACAAGGCCTTGGCGCTGATGGCGCGGGATGTCGAGATGGTCAGGGCCTATGCCCAGGTCGATGACCGGGCCGCCGGGCTGTTGCAGGATCAGGCCGCGCCCATCCTGGTGCTGGTGGCGGAGGGTGCCCCCCTGGCACCGGACATCGCACCAGGGCAGAACAGCCTGGGCTTTATGCTGCCCTATACCCCCTTGCACCACCTGCTGATGCAGGGAATGGCGCGGCCTCTGGTGTTTACCTCGGGCAATCGCAGTGACGAACCCCAGGCCATCGACAATGCCGAGGCCCATGGGCGGTTGGATGGCATCGCCGATCTCTTTTTGCTGCATGATCGTGACATCCTCAATCGCATCGATGATTCGGTGATCCGCATCATGGACGACCAACCGCGCTTTCTGCGTCGGGCACGGGGCTATGCGCCGCAGCCGATTCTGCTGCCGGAGGGCTTTCCCCGCGATCGGCGCATCCTGGCCCTGGGCGGGGAGCTGAAGAACAGCTTCTGTCTGATCCAGCAGGGGCGGGCGATCCTCTCTCAGCACATGGGCGATCTGGAAGATGTCGCTACCTATGGGGACTACCGCCACCATCTGGCGCTCTATCAGCAGCTATACGATTTCAGCCCGGATCTGATCGTGGTTGACCGGCATCCCGATTATCTCTCCAGCCAACTGGGCCAGATCCTGGCTGATGAGACCGGAATCCCGCTACTGGCGGTGCAGCATCACCATGCTCACATCGCTGCCTGCATGGTGGAGCATGGGCTGGGGCCAGCAGATGGCAAGGTGCTGGGCGTGGCTCTGGATGGGCTGGGTTTCGGTGAGGATGGCACTTTCTGGGGCGGTGAGTTTCTGGCTGTCGGTTATGCCGGTTTCCAGCGATTGGCCTGGTTTCAGCCGCTGCCCATGCTGGGTGGGGCCAAGGCGATTATGGAGCCGTGGAGGAATACCCTGGTGCATCTGCGTGCGGCTCTGGGTTGGGATCGGCTGGAGGCGGAGTTTTCGCAGCTCGATATCGTCCGATACCTGAACACCAAGCCGCTGGGTATTTTGCAGGCTATGGCGGAGCAGGGGCTGAACAGCCCGAAGGCCTCTTCGGCGGGGCGCCTGTTCGACGCGGTGGCGGCGGCTCTGGGCCTTTGTCGGGATCGGGCCGGGTATGAAGGGCAGGCGGCCATCGAATTAGAGGCGCTGGCTGCTGCCCATTTTGACCATGAAGCCGCTGCCGCCTATGGTTTTGAGGAGAGGTCGGGCTGTCTCTGCTGGCAACCCTTTTGGTCTGCCTTGATGCAGGATCTCAAGGAGGGTGTGGCGCCGGGCATCATTGCCGCCCGTTTTCATCAGGGTCTGGCGCAGGCGGTAGTGGAGACAGCGGTGCGGCTCTGCCAGCAGGAGGGCTTGACCCGCGTGGCGCTCAGCGGCGGGGTGTTTCAGAATCGTCTTCTGCTGGAGAGAACAGCGAATTTGCTGCGGGCGCGTTCGCTCACCGTCCTGATCCCACAGCAGGTGCCGATGAACGATGGGGGTCTTTCGCTGGGGCAGGCAGCGGTTGCTCTGGCTTCGGCCTCAGGTAGGAGCGCCCCACGGGCGCGAAATAACAGGAGCGATACCCATGAGAACAAACCAAGATGCATTTCCTAGGCAAGAAATCCCTGCTCGCGAAAACGTTTTCGGTGTGACAACCGTTATGCCCATCGCGCCCATGGGGTGCTCCTACGCAGTATGTGAGTGGGCGCAATATAATGGGTGGTGGCGGTGCTGAATTTTCCGAGGCCGGCGTCATCCGATTTGGGTGGTTTAACATTGTCCCCGCTTTTTCGTAGGAGCGCCCCATGGGCGCGAAACCAACAGGACCGTTAACCGATGAGAACAAGCCAAGGTGCATTTCCCGGGCATGAAATCCCCGCCCACGAAAACGATCTTCGCAATAGCCAATCCTCACGTTCACCGCGCCCATGGGGCGCTCCTACAATAGCAACCAAAAAGCCGGGGAATGCCGCTTTGCGTAAAGGCCGCGCTTCCATCGAAGGCCAGATCTACTTCATCACCACAACCACCCTGAAACGCCAGCCGCTTTTCGCCGACTTCCAGACCGCCCGGGCTGCCGCGCAAACCTTTGAAGACAAAAAGGTGTTGGCTGACGCGAGGCTACTGGCCTGGGTCTTAATGCCCGAACACTTTCACGGCTTGCTGGCATTGGGGGAACGCCATGGCCTGCCAGAGATCATGGGTCGACTGAAATCCGCGAGTGCCCGCAGAGCCAACAAAACCATCGGGCGACAAGGGCCGCTGTGGGACAGGGCATATTACGACCATGCATTACGCCATGAAGAGGATTTGCTCGTAACCGCCCGTTACCTCGTCGCCAACCCCGTGCGAGCAGGAATTGTTCAGCGGGTCGGCGACTATCCATTCTGGAACGCCATATGGCTATCCCCGTAGGAGCGCCCCTTGGGCGCGAATTCATCCCATCCACCCATAAGCCGCCTTCTTGTAGGAGCGCCCCATGGGCGCGAAACCGACAGGGCCATCAACCCATGAGGACAAGCCAAAACACATTCCACGGGGGCGAAATCCCAGTTTACGAGAATGCTCTGCGGTGGTAACCGTTATGCCGATCGCGCCCATGGGGCGCTCCTACACAGGATGGAGGGGAATATTACCTATGCATGAAATGTCCCTGTGCGAGAATGTGCTACAAGTGTTGGAGGATCATGCCCGGTCCCAGGGGTTTGCCCAGGTGAAAACCGTCTGGCTGGAGATTGGCGAGCTGTCCGGTGTGGAGGTCGAAGCGATGCGTTTCTGTTTTGATGCGGTGGTGCGCGATACCCTGGCCGATGGGGCCAGGCTGGAGATCATCGCCATACCGGGGCGGGCGTGGTGCCTGGATTGTGCCAAAGAGGTTGCCGTGTCGCAGCGGTTTGATGTCTGTCCCCACTGTGGCGGCTATCATTTGCAGGTGACCGGCGGTGAAGAGATGCGGATCAAGGAACTGGAGGTGGGCTGATGTGTACGACTTGTGGGTGCGGTGAGGGCGAGGTTCAGATCGAGGGGCAGGTGCCAGGGCACCACCATCATGACCACGGGCATCATCACGATCACGCCCATGACCACAGCCATAGCCATGAGGCGGCCTTCGCCCATGCGCCGGGCATGAGTCAGGCCCGAATGGTGCAGATCGAGGAGGATATCCTCAGCAAGAACAATCAATATGCGGCGGCCAATCGCCATTGGTTTGCCGAACACGGCATTCTGGCGCTCAATCTCGTCTCCAGCCCCGGTTCCGGGAAGACGACCCTGCTGACCCGCACCATCGAGGATCTCAAGGCCGAGATGGCCCTGGCGGTGATCGAGGGCGATCAGCAGACCAGCAACGATGCCGAGCGCATCCGCCAGACCGGGGCCAAGGCGGTGCAGATCAATACCGGCAAGGGGTGTCATCTGGATGGCCACATGGTGGGCCATGCGCTGGAGACGCTTCAGCCCGATGAGGGCAGCCTGCTCTTCATCGAAAACGTTGGCAATCTGGTCTGTCCGGCGGCCTTTGATCTGGGCGAGGCCCACAAGGTCGCCATTCTCTCGGTGACCGAGGGGGAGGACAAACCGATCAAATACCCGGATATGTTCCATGCCGCCGATCTGGTGCTGATGAACAAGATCGATCTCTTGCCCCACTTGCAATTCGATATGGCCCGCTGCATCGACTACGCGAAACGGGTCAATCCCCGGATCAAGGTGTTGCAGGTCTCGGCCACGACGGGGGAGGGGATGGCCAGCTGGTATCAGTGGCTCAAGGCGACCCAGGCCCTGGCCACCATCGGCGTCTGAAGGCACTGTTCCCATGTGTCTGGCCGTCCCTGCCAAGGTGGTTGCCATCGACGAGGCCACCGATACTGCGACCGTGCTGCTGGGAGAAGTGGCGCAGGAGGTCTCCCTGGCCCTGGTGGAAGGGGTGACGTTGGATGACTACGTCCTGATCCATGTCGGCTTTGCCCTCAACAAACTCAGCCCGGAAGAGGCGGAAAAGACCCTGCAACTCATTGCTGAGGTCGATGCGAGCAACGGACTGCCAGCGTGAGGTTTGTGGATGAGTTTCGGCGTCAGGATCTGGCTCAACAGCTGACCCAGGCCATCACGGCGGCCATCCGACCCGGTCGCGACTATCGGCTGATGGAGTTTTGCGGCGGCCACACCCACGCCATCTTCCGCTACGGCATCGAGGATCTGATGCCCGATCCGGTGCAGTTCATCCACGGCCCGGGCTGTCCGGTCTGCGTGCTGCCCTCGGGGCGGATCGAAAACGCCATCCAACTGTTGCAGCAGCAGGATCTCATCCTCTGCACCTACGCCGATCTCGTGCGCGTGCCCACCACAGGCCGCAACAGCCTGCTCAAGGTCAAGGCCGCAGGGGCCGATGTGCGCATGGTCTATTCCACCCAGGACGCCCTGGGTATCGCCCAGGAGAATCCCGGGCGCGAGGTGGTCTTCTTCGCCATTGGCTTTGAGACCACGACGCCGCCCACCGCCGTGGCGATCAAACAGGCCCAGGCCCTGGGGCTGAAGAACTTCTCCGTCTTCTGCAACCATGTGCTGACCCCGGCGGCGATCCGGGCGATTTTGGGGGCATCCGACGATGCGTCCGATATCCATGGTTTTCTCGGGCCATCCCACGTCAGCGCCGTCATCGGCAGTCGACCCTACGAACCCATCGCCGCTGAGTTCCGCAAGCCGGTGGTGATTGCCGGTTTTGAGCCGCTGGATGTGATGCAGTCGGTGCTGATGTTGATTCGCCAGCTCAATGAGGGGCGTAGCGAGGTCGAGAACGAATACAGTCGTGCGGTGACCAGAGATGGCAATCAAAAGGCCCAGGCCCTGGTGGCCGAAGTGATGGCGCTGCGCCCCAGCTTCGAGTGGCGTGGTCTGGGGCCGGTGCCCGACAGTGCCTTGCAGATCAGCCCGGCCTTTGCCGATTTCGATGCCGAGCGCCGCTTCGACATGCCGCCGATCCAGGCCAGCGAGATCAAGGGGTGCGAATGTCCCGAGATTCTCAAGGGCAAAAAACGCCCCAGCGACTGCAAACTCTTCGGCAGCGGCTGCACCCCGGAAAACCCTATGGGTGCCTGCATGGTCTCCTCCGAGGGAGCCTGCGCCGCCTATTGGAGCTATGGGCGCTTTCGTCAGCCATAACAACCACCGGATGCAACCATGAGTCAGCGACTGGACAGGATAGACATGAGCCACGGCAGCGGAGGCCGGGCCACGGCGCAACTGATCGAAAGCCTCTTCCTCAAACACCTCGACAATGCGCTGCTGCGTCAGGGCAACGATCAGGCCGCCTTCGATGTCGATGCCGGACGCATGGTGATGAGCACCGATGGCCATGTGATCTCACCCATCTTTTTCCCTGGTGGCGACATCGGTTCCCTCTCCGTTCACGGCACCCTCAACGATGTGGCCATGTCCGGCGCAAGGCCGCTCTACCTCTCCGCCGGATTCATCCTGGAAGAGGGTTTCCCCCTGGCCGATCTGGAGCGCATTGTCATCAGCATGGCCCAGGCCGCTACCGCTGCCGGTGTACCCGTGGTCACTGGCGACACCAAGGTGGTGGAGAAGGGCAAGGGCGATGGCATCTTCATCACCACCACCGGCATTGGTCTCGTGCCCCAGGGTGTCGAGATCTCCGGCGACCGCGCCCAGCCCGGCGATGCCATCCTGGTCAGCGGCAGCATGGGTGATCATGGCATCGCCATCCTCTCCCAACGCGAGAATCTCCGTTTTCAGACCTGCATCGAATCCGACTCCG
The DNA here is from genome assembly GCA_050292235.1 of Sedimenticolaceae bacterium. Classification (GTDB taxonomy): domain Bacteria; phylum Pseudomonadota; class Gammaproteobacteria; order Chromatiales; family Chromatiaceae; genus JBNKLG01. The sequence continues at coordinate 9,025 of JBNKLG010000043.1, forward strand.
CTGCCCTGCACGGTCTGGTGGCCGATATGGTGGCAGCGGTACCCGGTATCCACTGCCTGCGCGATCCCACCCGTGGCGGCCTGGCCACCACCCTGAACGAACTGGCCCAGCAGTCAAAGGTTGGCATGAGGCTGAAAGAGCAGGAGATCCCCCTGCACCCCGCCGTCAGCGCCGCCTGCGAGCTGTTGGGGCTGGACCCTCTCTACATGGCCAACGAAGGCAAGCTGGTCTGTATCTGTCCTAAAACAGAGGCCAAAAGCCTGCTAAAGGTCATGTGCTCACACCCGCTGGGAAAGCGGGCTGCGATCATTGGCGAGGTGGTCGAAGACGATCGGTGCGGTGTGCAAATGGCAACCAGTCTGGGTGGTCATCGGTTGGTTGATCGGCCGGCAGGGGAGGCTTTGCCGAGGATTTGTTGAAAGCGAGGGGGATAGTATTGGTGTGGGTGTAGATTTATCGAATTCGAAGACCGCTTGGATGTCGGTCTTAAATCGGGCTGTCACACAGAATGATTTACAGGCTCAATTTGCCATTTTCATCCCTGTCACTGACTTCTGGCCCCGGTTTTCCCTCTCAATCGGCATTTTCTTTTGGAAAGCTGTGGCATAATGCGCCGTTTCTGATTGACTGCTGAGAGTTCCTTGTCATGAGTTTCTTTATTTCCGATGCCCTGGCCGAGGCGCCAGCGGCAGCAGCCCAGGCACCCGGCGGCCTGATCGAAAGTCTGATTTTCCCCATTGGCCTGTTTGCCATCTTCTACTTCTTTTTCATTCGCCCGCAGATCAAGCGCCAAAAAGAGCATAAACAATTGGTGGATCAGCTGAAAAAGGGTGATGAGGTGCAGACTGAAGGTGGCATGCTGGGCCGTATCAGCAGCCTGGACGATGACTATGTGCGTGTGGAGGTGGCTGATAACATGGTGCTGACTTTCCGTCGTGCCTCGGTACTGGCGGTTTTGCCCAAAGGTACCTTGAAAGATATCAAGTAGCCCCCATTTTGATCCGGTCTCCTGTTTTTTAAAGCGCTGCCATGAACCACTATCCCCTTTGGAAAAACCTGCTGATACTCAGCGTGATTCTGGCTGGCCTTGTTCTTGCCTTACCGAATCTCTTTGATCAAAACCCCTCGATTGAGGTTGGTGCCCGCAAGGATGCCCCAGTGGATGCCGCTCTGGCAGACAAGGTTGGTGCCTTGCTCAAGGCTGCCGAGCTGCCGGTTAGTGGCCAGCATTTGGAGAACGGTCGCCTGCTGGTGCGCTTTGCTGATTCTGAGATCCAGCTTAAGGCCCAGGATGTACTGAAAAAGGGACTGGGAGAGGATTACACCGAGGCCTTGACCCTGGCCCCCGATCTGCCGGATTGGGTGGCTGCACTCGGCCTGAAACCCATGTATCTGGGGCTTGATCTGCGCGGTGGTATCCATGTTTTGATCGATGTGGATATGGAAACGGCTTTCAACAAGGCGATCGATCGTTATGCCAGTGATGTGCGTTCTTTTTTGCAGCAGAAAAAGTTGCGCTATCTGGGGGTAAGTCGGGATGTGGATGGCATTACGGTAAAGTATGCCAATGCTGCCCTGCGTGATGAGGCGGCAGACAAATTAGGCAATGAGTTTCGTGATCTGGAAATCGCCTCTTCAGATACCGAAGGCACCTATCTGATTCGCCTGACCATGAGCAAAGCCAAACAACTGGCTGAGCGCAAGTTTGCCCTGGAAAAGAACATCACCACCCTGCGTAACCGGGTCAACTCCATGGGGGTGGCTGAACCCATCATCCAGCAACAGGGCGAGCGCCGGATTGTGGTGCAGCTGCCCGGTGCCCAGGACCCTTCCAAAATCAAGGATATTCTGGGTGCGACCGCGACCCTGGAATATCGTCTGGTGGATACCGAGCACAGTGTCGAGGCGGCACTGGCTGGTAAGGTGCCTGCAACCAGCCGCCTCTACCACGAGCGCAATGGCGCTCCGGTACTGTTGAAGAAGCGGGTGATTGTGACAGGTAATCAGGTTACCGGTGCCTCTTCCGGTTTCGATTCCCGTTCCGGTGATCCTGTCGTCACGGTCAATCTGGACGGTCAGGGTGCCAAGCGCATGCGCGATGTCACCACGGACAATGTTGGCAAGCCCATGGCTGTGGTCTATATCGAGACCCTCATCAACACCATCGAGGTGGATGGCAAGTTGGTGAAGAGCAAAAAGACAGTAGAGGAGGTGATCAGCATTGCCAAAATCCTCGAACCCTTTGGCAGCCGTTTTCAAACTACCGGCCTCGATAGCCCTGCAGAGGCCCATGACCTTGCCCTGCTGCTCCGTGCCGGTGCTCTGGCGGCCCCTATTGAGATTGTTGAAGAGCGCACCATTGGCCCCAATCTGGGTAAGGACAACATCACCCAGGGCTTCTATTCCGTGGTTATCGGTCTGGCGGGGGTGATGCTGTTTATGGCGGTCTACTATCGGGCCTTTGGTCTCATTGCCAATGTGGCCCTGATGGTCAATCTGGTGCTGATCGTGGCGCTTTTGTCTCTGCTTCAGGCCACCCTGACCCTACCGGGTATTGCCGGTATTGTGCTGACCGTGGGGATGGCGGTGGATGCCAACGTGCTCATCTTTGAGCGTATTCGCGAGGAGTTACGCATTGGAAACAGTCCCCAGGCAAGCATCATGGCTGGGTACGAAAAGGCCTTCAGTACCATCGTGGATGCCAACGTCACCACCCTGATTGCGGCGGTGGTGTTGTTCGGTTTTGGTACTGGTCCCATCAAGGGGTTTGCCGTGACCCTGTTCATCGGCATCATCACCTCTATGTTCACTGCCATTTTGGGCACCCGGGCCATTGTGAATCTGCTTTATGGCCGTAAGCGGCTTGAACGCGTCTCCATTTAGGAAATCAGGGTCATGAGTCAGCCTGTCGAAAAATTCCATTTTCCTTTCATGTCGCTGCGTAAGGTGGCGGTGGCGGTCTCCATCCTCTTTATGCTGGTGTCTGCCGGGGCTTTGGTGATGCGTGGCCTGAATCTGGGGCTGGACTTTACCGGTGGCACGCTGGTTGAGGTGGGCTATAGCAAAGAGGTTCCTCTGAATCAGGTACGCTTGGATCTGGAAACCGGTGGCTTTAAGGATGCCGTGGTCCAACATTTCGGCTCCACCAAGGATGTGCTGATTCGTATGGCGCCGCAGGGCGATAAGAGCAGTGCGGAATTCAGTGACAAAATTTTCCGTGCTTTGTCCGCGGGTGATCCTGAGCTGCAGTTACGCCGGGTGGAGTTTGTCGGCCCCCAGGTTGGCGAAGAGCTGACCGAGGATGGTGGCCTGGCGGTGCTCTATACCCTGATTGCGATCCTGATCTATGTGGGGCTGCGGTTTGAGTACCGCTTCTCCATCGGTTCTGTGATCGCTCTGATGCACGATGTGCTCTTCACCCTGGGTTGTTTTGCTCTGTTTCAGATCGAGTTTGATCTCTCGGTGCTGGCGGCGGTACTGGCGGTGATCGGTTATTCGCTGAACGATACCATTGTGGTATTTGACCGCATTCGTGAGAATTTCCGCAAGATGCGCAAAGGCTCAACGGAAGAGATCATTGACCGTTCCCTCAATCAGACCCTCTCTCGTACCCTCATGACCTCGGCGACAACTTTGCTGGTGCTTTTCGCACTGTTTTTGCTGGGTGGCGAGGCTATCCATGGTTTCTCTCTGGCACTCATTATTGGTATTTTTATCGGTACCTACTCCTCCATTTACGTGGCGACTACTGCGGCTTTGATGATGGGTGTGAGCAAAGATGATCTGATGCCGGTGCAGAAAGAAGGTGCGGACGTGGATGGTCGCCCCTGAGCCGAAATGGGGTGATTGGGCTAATATTGTCCAGAAAGCTTGGGCCAACCGGCCAGATAAAATATAAAAAAAAGGGTTTTTACCCTCCCTAACCGCTGTAGGTCTGTGCTAAACCTTGGTCTAGAGTCCTGTTGAAATACCCCATCTGTTCAAGGATACTGAATACTCTTCGGCTTCAGGTGAGAGCTGGGTATGTTGAGAGCATTGCATGAAAGCAAGTGTCTCGTGGCAGATGAAATTTGCCAGGGTTGAAAAACGTATTTCATGACCCGACGCTTTGTTTGGCCAGAGTGGCCCGTATAAAGCGCTCATATTAAAAATAAAACGTGAGGGGTGGGAAATGGCTGGGTTATTTTCCGAACAGTGGATGCAGGGTTTCATGGCGCAGTGGAACGCTGAGCCAGAGCTGTGTGATGTCTTGGCTCAGATTGGTTTTAACAGCGTCATTGGTTTTGGCTTCGACGGGGATTCCGCACCAAACGGGGTTTTGGTGGTGGAAAACGGCAGGGTCGTTTCCGCCGGCCCTTATGAAAACCAGGCTTTGAATTGGGATATTCGCTGCAGCCAGAAACAATGGGAAAAATGGATTGCCAGTCCACCGGGCATGATGGGGTTGGGTACGGCCTTCGCAACCGGTAAGGTAAAGTTTGTCGTCGGCGACTATGGCGCCATGATCAAAGATCCACGAATGGCTGCGCCATTTCTCAAAAGCTTTTCCGTCATGGGAAAGGTTTAAGTGAGGGGTGCAGGTACCGTGCGCACACTATCATCTGTCTCCCTTTCTGAACAGATCCCTTCCCTTGCCTTTTGATGAACAGCCCTGAGGTTGCTGCATGAAGACCACTCGTGTTTCTGTCTTGGTTGCGGTTGTGCTGGCATGGATCACCTTTGGCGTTATCGCTGGGGAAGAGCGTGGGGAGCCAGTCGTTCAACCGATAGCCAAAGCTGCCATCAATGCTGGAGATCTCTACAGAGTTCAGCAGGCAACCGGGGTACCTACGGTTGCTTTGGGTGGAACCGTCATTCCTTATAAACAGGTGGCGCTGGCGGCGCAACTACCGGGTCGGGTCCAGTTTCTTGCGGGTATCGAAGGTGATCCCTTTAAGGCTGCTGACTTGTTGGTGGCCATCGATGACAGCGAATTGCTGGCCAAACGCAATGCGGCCTCTGCGCAATTTGCCACAGCCCAGACCCAGTTGCGCAATGCGGGAGTGCAATACAGTCGTGAACTCTGGTCGCCACGATCCAGAAGTGCGCCCGGGGGGATGGGGATGCCCAATCTCTTTGATCAAATGTTCACCGGCAAAATGGAGGATTTTGTCGGTAAGCGCGATCGGGATGCCGAACGCGCTGCCGATCTGTTTGCCTCCAGTTCCCAGATCGATGAGGCCCGCAACGCCATGATGCGTGCTTCGGCAGAGATTCAGGCTATCGATGCCAAATTGCGTGACGCCCGCAGCATCGCCCCTTTTGATGGGATGGTGATGAAGAAGTATGTGGAGGTGGGGGATACGGTGCAGCCGGGTCAGCCTCTGTTGGAATTTGCCGATCTGACCTATCTGCAGATTGAGCTGGATGTGCCCGCTACTCTGGTGCGTGGCCTGCGCCGGGGCATGATGTTGGATGCCCAGCTGGAGGAAGGTGGTCGTGTGGTGCAGGTTCGTGTGGCCCAGATCTATCCCATGGCAGATTTTCAGCGACATACGGTGAAGGTGAAGGTGGATCTGCCCCAGGGTTTCTCTGCGCCAGGGCGCTATGTCAAGGTGCGGGTTCCGGATTTTCAGGCCCCTTCCATGGCCAATCCGGTGATTCCCAAATCATCGGTACGCTATAACGGCAGTCTGCCTGGGGTCTATGTCGTGAATGCGGATAATCAGCCGATGTTGCGCCTGATCCGGGTGGGAGAAAATCTGGGTAACGACTACATCAGCGTCCTGTCCGGCCTGGTGGCCGGCGAGCGTATTCTGATGAATCCCAATGCCAGTATCTCCTCCGGTTGGGCGTCCAGTTCGCCTCCCCAAGAACAATGATCGACTAAGCCTGCTTTTGGAGCCTGATCTCATTGGATAAAGCTTGATGAAACAAGAAGAACAGATGGGGGAGGGTGTGGAGTCTTCCTCAAAGGGTGTTACCCGGAACCTGGGATTGGCGGGGAAGACGGCCCGTTTTTTCATCAATTCCCCACTGGCACCGCTCTTTTTTGCCTCCATGATGTTCATGGGCATCATCGGGCTGCTGGTAACACCGCGCCAGGAGGATCCCCAAATCTCTGTGCCCATGGTGGATATCTTCGTCCAGTATCAGGGCGCCTCCGCCGAGCAGGTCTCGACCCTGGCGATTCAACCGCTGGAACGCCTGATCAGCGAAATTCCCGGCGTTGAACACGTCTATTCCGCCTCCATGCGTGGGCGTGGGGCCGTCACGGTGCAGTTTGAGGTGGGGGAGCAAATGGGCCCCTCGCTGGTCAAGATCAATGACAAGTTGGACTCCAATCTGGATCTGATCCCCCCTGGTGTTTCCCCCCCCTTGGTCAAAGCCCGAGGGATCGATGATGTACCAGTGGTCAATATCACCCTTTGGTCCAGGGATCTGAATGGGAACGGCCAGTCGAATGTAGATGATGGTCAGCTACGCATGCTGGCCCACAACGTCATGCAGAAGCTGAAGGAGATCCCCAATACTGGCAATAGTTTTGTGGTGGGCGGCCGTCGTGAGCAACTTCGGGTAGAGGTGTTGCCGGAGAAACTATCCGGCTACAACATCAGCCTGGATCAGGTGGCTGGTGCGATCAAAAAGGCCAATTCCGAGATTGTGGCCGGTGGCGTCGAGTCCAATGGACGCTATCTCAATGTCACCGCTGGTTCCTTTCTCCGCACCATTGAAGACATCAATCGGTTGGTGGTGGGCTCCCACAACAATGTCTCGGTTTATGTCCATGATGTGGCCCGGGTCTTTCAGGGGCCGGAGGAGGCAACCCGTTTGGTCTCCTACTATTCGGGAGCAGCGGCTGAAGCAGAGGAACGGGCCGACGGCATGCCCGCAGTGACCATCGCCATCGCCAAAAAAGTAGGCTCCAATGGGGTGAAGGTGGCCAACGATGTGATCGCCCGTGCGGAAAAACTCAAGGGCAGCCTGATTCCCCCCGACGTAGCACTGAGCGTGACCCGCAACTATGGTCAGACCGCTGATGATAAGGTCAATGATCTGATCAAAAAGCTCTTTGTCGCCACCGGTTTCGTTTTCCTTTTGGTGCTGGTGGCCTTTCGGGCCCTGAGACCCGCGATTGTGGTCCTTCTGGTGATTCCCGTTGTCTTGCTGATGACCATTTTCGGGGCCTGGCTGATGGGCTTTACCATCGATCGGGTCAGCCTGTTTGCTCTGATTTTCTCTATCGGTATTCTGGTGGATGATGCCATTGTGGTAGTGGAGAACATCTACCGCCGTTGGCTGGAAAGCGGAAGAACCGATGTGAAAACGGCCATCGAAGCGGTGGCCGAGGTGGGCAATCCCACCATTCTGGCCACCCTGACCGTCATTGCTGCGCTTCTGCCCATGGGATTTGTCAGGGGCATGATGGGGCCTTATATGATGCCGATCCCGGCCCTGGGCTCGGTGGCCATGGTGATCTCTCTGTTTGCAGCCTTTGTCTTCACCCCCTGGCTGGCCGTATCGCCCTGGCTCAAGCCCAAGATGTCCTACCTCAAGGTGGCCGAGGCACGGGAACACCGAGAAGCTGAATGGCTGGAGGGGCTTTACTGCAAACTGCTGATGCCCCTGATCAACAGCCGTAAAAAGCGCCTTCTGTTTCGGTTGATTCTTTGGGGTGTTTTTCTCTTTACCTGCCTCTTCTTCTACACCAAATGGGTCACAGTGAAGATGCTGCCTCTGGACAACAAACCGGAGTTTACTCTGGTGCTGGATATGCACGAGGGTACTGCTTTGCCAGTGACCGCCAATGTCGCCCACCAACTGGCCGAGGCCATGCGTACCCTGCCGGAGGTGACGGCGGTCCAGACTTATGTCGGTACAGCCAGACCCTATGATTTCAATGGTATGGTGCGCCATTACTATCTACGGGACAAACCCTGGCAGGCGGAGATCCAGGTGCAGCTTTTGCACAAGAAGAAACGTCAGCGTTCCAGCCATGAGATCGCGGTGGTGGCCCGGGCGATGGCGAAAAAACTGGTGGCTTCTGAACAGGGTCGCTTTGCTGTGGTGGAGATGCCGCCAGGCCCGCCGGTACTGCAATCCGTGGTGGCTGAGATCCATGGTCCCTCTCCAGAGGTACGGCGCCGTTTTGCAGCGGATATGACACGTTTATTCGAAAGGGCGGAAAGCCTGCGGGATGTAGACAATTATATGCAGCAACCCCTGAGCTACTGGCGCTTCGTGGTCGATAGCGAGAAAGCAGAACGACGCGGTATTGATGTCGAAACCATCAATCGTAACCTCTCCACTGGATTGGGGGGAGTTTCTATTGGCGATGTCAAACAGCGGGCGGGCCACGAGCCGATCAATATCATGATTCAGGTGCCCCTGGCACAGCGTTCCGAGATCACCCGGCTTGGGGATTTGCCGATTAAATCGGGGGATGGTCAAACCGTACCGCTGCGGGAGCTGGGTCGTTTTGAGGAGATGCAGGAAGACGACATCATCTATCACAAGGATCTGCGTGCAGTGGAGTACGTGGTGGCCGATGTCGGCGGTAAGCTGGCGGCACCCATCTACGGTATGTTCCAGATCGGCGATTTGCTGAAGGATTATGTGGCGCCGGATGGGATCAAGCCCGAAGCCCACTGGGTTGGGCCGCCCGATGACAACAGCCACTCCGCCTTTGAGTGGACAGGGGAGTGGACCGTCACCTACGAGACTTTCCGCGATATGGGGGCTGCTTTTATGGTGGCCCTGGTGCTCATCTACATTCTGGTGGTCTGGGAGTTTGGTAATTTCCGTATTCCTGCGTTGATCATGGCTCCCATCCCCCTGACTTTGCTGGGGATTATCCCGATCCACAGTCTCATGGGTGCGGAATTCACTGCCACCTCGATGATTGGCTGGATCGCCCTGGCGGGTATCATCGTGCGCAACTCCATTCTTCTGGTGGACTTTTCTATTCATGAGCTACAAGCTGGCTCCGATGTCAGAACGGCGGTGATTCGCGCCTGTAAGACACGAACCCGTCCTATCATGATCACGGCCCTGGCGCTGGTCTGTGGTTCCAGTGTGATTTTCTTTGATCCCATTTTCCAGGGCATGGCCATCTCTCTGGCCTCTGGGGTTATGGTCTCAACCATCCTGACGCTGGTGGTGATCCCCCTGGGGTGTATAACGGCCAGCCAATCCCTCTGTACCGTGGCGGGTGTCGCTGATTGTCCTCAGCAGGACGCATCATCTGCCGATGCACCAAAATCTGCCGCCACAGGGGAGACGCTCGTACGCCAGGGCCGGCTGATGCTGGCTAAAGTTTGGTCGCTGATTCTTTGGCTGCTTTCTTTGTTGATGGGGCTGGTTTCACGTCTGTTGGCGCTGTTTCATGAAAACCCTGATAAGAAAAGGCCTGTCGCTACAGCGTCCATCCCGCCCTCAAGTGCTGGTGGTTCATTGACGGGGCAGGGGATATCAAAGCCCAACGTTACATCAGTGCAATCTGACGCTTTGTCAGAAGAGATCCTTGCGGCAAAGGGCGAAAAAGATGATGGGCTGATGGTTGCTGAGAAATCTGCCCAGCCTTCTGATGAGGCTCCCTCTGCTGAAGTTGTACCCGGTTCTCTGATCGGCAAGTCCATGTCAGAGCCTGCTGACGCTGAGGCGATGCCTGTGCCACCAGTCGAGCCTGCTTTGCCATCCCAGTCGAGCCCAGCATCCAATAAGCGCTCTGTGGCCCGAAAAAAGATTCGTGCGAAAGCACTGGCAAAGAGTCAGGCCGATTCTCGGCAAGATGTCTCGGGAGAGGGGGAGAAACCCAGGCCGAAATCACCCAAACGTCGGGGTATTCGTCTGAAAAAAACTTAACTTGAGGAATAGGAGGCTTAACCATGTCGCGATTTGTTTTGGCGAGTATCATCTCCCTCACGGCGCTTTCCGTGGCAGCGCAGCAGAACTATGTGTTTCGCCCCCTCGGGCAGGACGAGCAGCCCAGTGCACAGGCCATTGTACCGGGTTGGCGCCTGTCACCGGAGACCGGGAGACCTGATGTGCCGACTCAGCAGACAACCAACTCGTCTCGTTTTGTCTCTTCACCATCCACGCCAAAGAGATCATCGCCAACCTATCTTCAGCCAAGTCCCTATCGCTATAAGCCGAAGTCGCCCAACCAAACCGGGTCTCGTCCTGTTGATCTTTCCACCCTGCCAACCCCGGAGATGGATGCCACCGATTTTGCCGTGCCCGTCAAGCCGGGGATGGCTGCGGAAATGCAGATACCGATGACCCCTTCTCAGCCGCAGACCATTCAGCAACCGCCTGTGATCGAAGGACGATATACCCGGCATTTGGATCCTTTGGCCGGTCAGTATCACTATGATGGCGTTCACCATTTTCGTCCCCTGGAGCAGAAATCCGCAGCAGAAAATGGCATCTTGTCCTCGGCCCGAAGTCAGGCCTATCCCTATTTACCCAGCTATCAGCCGGGAGGGGGCAATCCATACATGATGCCGCCAAATCCTTATATGCCCATGGGCTATGGTTACCCCTATTATCCCAATAGGCATTCTGGCCCCTCTTTCAATGGATTTCACTTCCCCTTTATCAAGTGATGTCAGCCTTTTTCTCTCGATGGCTGCAGTATCTCTTGCCGCTGATATTGTTGGTTTATCTGTTGATGGGGTGGCTGTTTCGACAACAGATCTTTGGGGTGGCTGACGCTCCCAACAAAGTCCAGCCGGATGCGAAGGTGGTTGAGGCGCTGCCACAATTTGCCGGGGGTGTGGCAGCATTTTCATCAGATACCCAAACAGTACCCCAAGCCTCAGTTTCTCCCTATCACTTTCGATCCGTGCAAGACAGCGAATGGGAAGAAGATCAGGATATGCTGAATTTGCTTCTGCCTGCCCGTCAGCAAGTGGCATCCGGTCAGGTAGGTCAGGCAGAGGCCACTTTCCGCAATATCATTGCGCGTTATCCTCAGCGACCCGATGCCTATGGCGAACTGGGCAATCTCTATCTGAGTCAGGGACGTCATGGAGATGCTGCTGAGGCCTATTTGTCAGCGGGCTTTCGATTGCGGTTGCCTGCTCAGCAAGGGCGCTACGAGGATCTGATGCGGGTTTTGCAGCAATTGGCACCAGAGAAGGCAGCCAGCCTGCATCAATATCATGCGCAAGGAAATGCTCCTCTGTCGAATCGATTACAATAGGTCGCTTAATGAAAATGAGTGGAGTGTTTTAATGTTCAGAAATCTGTTTGCCTTTATTGGCTTCGTTGCGGTTGTTGCCCTTGTTGCGCTGGGTATCAAATTACAGACTGTGGTCAATGTTTTTGATGCTGGCGCGGTCGGGGTTTATGCCGATCTGGGGAAAAAAATTCTTGAAACCCAGAGCAGTGCTCAGGCTACAGTCTGGAAAGTGCCGGTGGCCGATGGTGTCTCTGCCGAGGATGTGGAAGAGGCCATGAAAATGGTGGCGAACGAACTCAATATGGCAAAGGTGGCTGAGTTGCCTCTTTCCAAGGATATCGAGGCCAAAACGGGAAAACCCTATCGGGTCGCCAAGATTTTCATGTTCTGCAACTCCCTCACTGCAGCCAGAATGATGGATTACGATGATGCCTTTTCGGCCTATCTGCCTTGTCGTATCACCCTATTAGAGGATAAAACAGGAAAACTCTGGCTCTACTCACTCAACATGGATCTCATGATTCATGGTGGGGCTCCGTTACCCTCAGATCTGAAAGAAGAGGCGATCAAAGTCAAAGAGACCATTCTGACCATCATGAAACGGGGCGCTGCCGGGGATTTCTGATTCTCTGTGGGGATTGAGGTGTCCAAGGCTTTTCAGTTCGAGTCTATCGCCACTGTGCGCAGTCCGTTCAAAGAGAAGTTTGGCATTCCGCGTCAGCCAGGGCTGATCAAGGGCGTGCGGGGCTCTTTGGAGATGTGTTCGCCCTATGATCGGCCGGAATGGTTCGAGGGTATCGAGGGAATTAGTCATCTCTGGTTGCTGTGGGTTTTTCATGGTCAGGCGAGAGGGACACCGAAGCCTAAGGTGAGGCCGCCCCGTTTGGGTGGCAATCAACGCCTGGGGGTTTTTGCCAGCCGGTCTGGGTTTCGACCTAATCCCATCGGTTTGTCGCTGGTTCGTTTTGACGGGCTGCGGGAAAATAAAACTGGTGGGGTAGTGCTGGCGGTTTCCGGGCTGGATCTCATGGATGGGACCCCTTTGTTGGATATCAAACCCTATTTGCCTTATGCCGAGGCCCAAGTTGATGCCCAGAATCCCATTGCCCCGCAAGCACCTGTGCCCCACATGGGGGTGGAATTTAGTGATGGGGCCGAAAGGGTATTGGCCGGGCACCGGGATGGTGGACATTTGCGCCAGATGATTGTTGAGACACTGGCCCTGGACCCCAGGCCTGCTTATCGGGGCACTCAGGATGCAAAAGAATATGCCATGTATCTGGCTGATCTCAATCTGCGTTGGCGACTGAAGTCAGCCAGTCACCTATTGGTAACAGTGATTGAAAGGGTCACTCTATCGAGCGTTTAAACCGCTCCCAAAAGGCCGAATTTTTATCTTTCGACGAGCTACCGGTAGAGGTTTGGAATTTCTTCAATTCCTCTTCAGTCCATTCATGTACTGTGATGCAATCCTTTTCGCGCAGGATGAGCAAACCGATGTCTTCCATCCACTCAGTGGTGAGGTCTGCCGGGCTAAAGACACTGCGGGTTTCGCCCAGCTCCTGATAATTTTTGATTCTAAGCTGCACGCTTTGGGAGCTGATGTCGGCCCGGAAGTCGAAAACAATGGGAATCCGGGGCAGAATTTCCACCAGATGGCTGGCATTGTAGTGGCGGTGTTTGTTGCTGCGAATCGTAACGTTCAGCCCATGTTGGCGAACTTCATCCCGCCAGGTGAAAGCCTCTTTTTCGTTCAGGGCAGGTAAGATCAATGGATGGGGCGCCACCGCATTACAGCGCAACCGAAAACTGGTCATGTTGTCGCTGGAATCTGTCGTGACTTGGTATTCCGCCTGATGCAGGCTAAAGGTCTTGTCACAACAAGGGAAGTTGTACTGGATGGGAATCTCTTTTTTGATGTAATTCAGATGCTCACAAAGCTCTTGTAAAAAGCTGAATAACTCTTTGAGACGCGGACGAATCTGTTTTCGGTAAACCTCATCGTTTTGCTGTTCTTGAGCTTGTTGCGTTTGATCCAGTACGCGCTGTCTTTCTGCTTCGTTCCTGAGGTCGTCTAATAGGCCCATAGGTGATTGTCTCAGTGCATAAGGGTGAACAGTTTAGAACGGTAGCGGCTTACAAGGGGGTCTTCCCCCCCCATGAGGTCGAAGACCTCTAGCATGGTTTTTCGTGCCGCATCGTCTTGGAAGCCACGGTCGATTTGCATCAGCTTCAGTAGCAATTCCAATGCTTCTTCGTAATTATGTGCGTTAATGGCATGTAAAGCTAATTGAAAGTGAGCTTCGCTGTCATTGGGGTTCTCTGCCAAACGGGTTTCTAATTGGGCCACATCAGGGGCATTCCCCAGTTTTTGGCTGACATTGAGGTTGGCCAAAAGAGCAGCGACCTGAGGTTCTTTGCGTGCCAGTTCGTCCAGACTGTTCAGCAACGCCATGGCTGTGTCCAGGTCGCCCTGGGCATGGCAGATTTGGGCCTTGGTGACCTTGGCGCCAAGATGACCGGGATCCAGGTCCAATGCCCTGTCGATGAGGTCCGCTGCCGAGGCAAGGTCACCTTGTTCGGCCAGTATCAGAGCCTGTTCGGACATGATGTCCAGCTCATTGGGCAGATGTTTGTCCAGGAAAGCACGGATCTGAGGTTCAGGGAGTGCGCCCATGAATTCGTCCACCGCCTCACCATCGATATAAAGCCGTACAGTGGGTAGGCTGCGAATGCCCAGCTGCGCGGCCAGGGCCTGATTTTCCTCGGTATTGACCTTAGAT
>JBNKLG010000044.1:0-21610 GCA_050292235.1 Sedimenticolaceae bacterium
ATCGGGCGCCGGAACGGGTCAACATTTATGAGGTGATGAGCAAGCCCGTGATACCCATTCCGCCCGACATGGATATCCGCTATGCCTCGCGCCTCTTTACCCGGTTTGGCCTGACCCGGGCGCCAGTGGTCAACGAGCATCGCGATGTGATCGGTATCGTCAGCCTGACCGACATGGTGTTCAAGGGCATGCTGCATCAGTCAGCCAAAGAGTGAGGGTGCCTTGTTGTGACTGAGCCCATGTACCAGGGCCGGCTGCCTTCGCCCTGCATTCAACAGCCTTCTCCCAACTGGGATGAACGGCCTGTTGGCAAGGAGGTCAGCCTTCTGGTGATCCATAACATCAGTCTGCCACCGGGAGAGTTTGGCGGTCCCTGGATCGACCGCCTCTTTACCAATCGACTTTCCCCCGATGTTCATCCCTACTTTGCTGAGGTTCACCAACTGCGGGTCTCGGCCCATTTGCTGCTGCGTCGCGATGGCCAGTGCCTGCAGTATGTCCCATTCGATAAACGGGCCTGGCACGCCGGCCAGTCCAGCTTTCAGGGCCGCCCAGCCTGTAATGATTTTTCCATCGGCATCGAGCTGGAGGGTACCGACGATATTCCCTACACCCCCGTCCAATATCAACGCCTGGCTGAGATCACCCGGCAACTGCAACGGATCTATCCCGCTATCACCCCCGGTCGCATCGTCGGCCACAGCGACATTGCCCCCGGTCGTAAGACCGATCCCGGCCCAGCCTTTGATTGGGGGGTGTTTCGGAATGGATTGGAATCTGAGTGCTGAATTATGCCTTTTTAACGGCCACCCTGGTTGCTAAGGATTTTCTACGATAATTCGGTTTCACTATCTGGGCAGCTTTGATCTCTATGGAACCTGGTGGTGATTGGGTGCTTGGAAGTGGCGCTTGACGATACGGGCCTCACGATCAATAATTTATTCAATTTTGAATAAATTCAATTTTGAATAAATTAAGGAGCCATGCATGAAACTTGGCAATCCCGCAACAGGCCCGGACTTTTTCGGTCGTACCCAGGAATTGAAAGAGCTCTGGCACTATCTGGAGAGCGAGCACATTCGCTTTCCCGGTGTGCGTCGCTTGGGTAAGACTTCTATTCTCAAATGTATGGAGGAGGAGGCGCCTGATCATGGCGTACTGGCCCGCTGGCTGGATCTCTCCAACCTCGATTCGGCTCAGGGTTTCATTGCGCGTTTGGGTGAGGCGTTTCCAGAAAACGCCATCAAGGGGTTCCTTTCAAAGCGGGCGCAATGGGTAGCTGATTGGCTCAAGCGAATTCGCAAGATCAACGCATCCATACCAAAAGCGCTCGGCGGCGGCGGATTGGGCATTGAGCTGGACGGGGCTCCGCCCTCCTGGCAGAAGAAGGCCGATGCCCTTTGTCTGCGGCTGCATGATCAACCCCTGCTGTTTCTGCTGGATGAGTTTCCGGTAATGCTGAAACGGCTGATCCAGCGCGACCCACAAGAGGCGGCGCAACTGCTCGCCTGGTTGCGTATCTGGCGACAATCACCGGGCCATTGCCGTTTTGTCTTCACCGGCTCCATCGGACTGCAATCCCTGCTGGAACAGCATGGCCTGGCCGAGCTGATGAACGATTGCTACTCCTATCCCCTGGAGCCGTTCACCGCGAAAGAGGCCCGCGGACTGTGGCTCCATTTTGCGCCCATAGCCAACGATATACCCTGGCAGGTTACAGATGAGGTCATCGATCACGCCTTCGAACGGATCGGCTGGTTGTCGCCCTACTTTCTCTGTCTGCTGCTCGATGCCAGCATGCGGGCCACGCGGGAGCGTCTGCAGGAGGCTGGTATCGCCGATGGTGAGGGCGTGCCGTGTATCGACGTCGAAGATGTAGATGACGCCTATGAGAATCTGCTCGCCGAGCGCTCCCGTTTTCACCATTGGGAGAAACGCCTTAAAGAGGCGCTGTCTGCCGATGATTTTACCTTCTGCTCGGCCATGCTGACCGCTGTGTCACGTAGCCCGCAAGGCCTCACCCTGCGTCAGTTGAGCAGCCGCCTTGCCAAACGCGAAGCCGATTCTGGCCGTCGCGCCCAACGGCTGCAGGAATTGCTGGTACGTCTCACCGACGAAGGCTATACCAGCTCGCCAGACAGTGGTGGTCGCATCCAGTTTCTCTCCTTTCCCCTGCGTGACTGGTGGCATCGCAACCATGTCTGACCAAATCCTAATGCCCCGCACACCGGCGGGCGGTTTTGCCGCCATCAGCAAATACAATCCCCATCTGTGGAGCGCCGAGCAACTGCGCGCCATTTTTGTGGCCCGGCGCAACGAGCTGGCCGAGCTGCTGCACCTGATGAAAACAACGGAGCCCGATACCGTTGGCCAACATGTATTGCTGGTGGGCGCGCGTGGCATGGGCAAGTCCACTCTCATGCAACGCCTTGCTCTGGCCGTGGAGGACGATGAAGATCTGAAGATCAATTGGCTGCCGCTGCGCTTTCCTGAAGAGCAATACACGGTGGCGACCCTGGGCCAGTTCTGGGCCAACGTGCTCGACAGCCTGGCCGATGTCTTGGAGCAGCGTGGTGAAGCGACGACAGAGCTGGATGCCGCCGCCCAGCGTATCGGGGGGCTGCCGGTTGCTGACCGCGCTGCCGCTGTCCTGGTCGCCATCAATGATTGCGCCGAAGCGCGCGGGCAACGCCTGTTGCTGTTGGTCGACAATACCGATCTGCTGCTCCACAACATTGATCAAGATGCCCACTGGGGTTTGCGTGAAACCCTGCAAAGCAACCCCCGTCTGCTTTGGGTCGGGGGTAGCTACCAGAGTCTGGAGGCCGACAGCCATTACCACGATGCCTTTATCGACTTTTTCCAAACCATCGAGTTGCGGCCTCTGCGGTTGGATGAGATGGAACAAGCCCTGCTGGCCCTGGCCGCCACCTTTGGTGGTGATCAGGCCTGTGAGACGATGCAGAAACAGCTCGACCAGCACCCAGAGCGCTTGCCCACGTTGCGCCGGCTTTCAGGGGGCAATCCACGCACCACCGTCATGCTCTACGAACTCTTCGCCAACGGCCAGGAAGGCGACGTGCGCGGTGACCTGGAAGCCCTGCTGGATGAGATGACACCGCTATACAAAGGGCGCATGGATGCCCTGGCGGACACGCCGCGCAAGCTTCTGGCGCATATTCTGGAGCACTGGGCCCCCATCGCCCTGGGCGAGCTGGCCCGGGTATCCCAAATCAAGAAAACCAGCATCAGCCCCCAATTGCAGCGTCTGGAGCTGGAGGGGCTGATTGAAAAGGCCCCGCTGCACGGCACCAGCCGCAATGGCTATCAGGTCGCCGAACGCTTCTTCAATATTTGGTACCTGATGCGCTTCTCGCCGCGTCGCCAGCGTGCTCGTCTTGCCTGGCTGGTGGAGTTCATGCGCCTCTGGTTCAGCAATGACGAACTCTGCACCCTGGCCCGTCAACGGATAGCACAATATGAAACGGCAAGCCCATCCCACCACGACTGGAAATATGACCGTGCCCTGGCCGATGCCTTGCCGCAGGAGGCTAGTGAACGCCACGCCTTGAGCTGGTCGTTGCTCAAGCAGATCCAGAGTACCCGTGCCCGCCTGGCTGAGTTTTTCGATCTGGAGGGAGAGGAAAGCAGTTTCAAGGATGCTGCAGATTATCTGCAACGTCTGGATGCCTTACCGAGACTGTTGCGCCAATGCCCCCATGCAAAAACCGAAGGGGAAAAAGACCGCTGGGTAGAGGCGGTAATGGGCTCCGTTAGCCTCTCGTTGGCGAACAAGGAACGCGTAGGTAGCGAGGCAAAGGAGCTGAATCGTTTTCAATATGACGAGCTACTGAAAGTGTTTTTGCAGGAAACCGAGAAGCGGGAAAAACAGCTTGGTACCGGCGCGCAGGCTCTCCACAGCGCCGTACTGAGCCGGGATTTCTTCCCGGACATGCCCGATTCCTGTCTGGCCTACGAACAGATTCGGGCCTGTTTTGATGGCAAGCCGGACGCCCTATGTTTCGCTGTTGATCTGCTCTTCGAGAAACATAAGGATGTGTGGGTGCTCAGAGGTCTGGAACTCCTGCCTCAAGATGCTAGAGCCGCATTCCGACGTGGTTGGCTGATGCAAGAATACCTCGGGCGTTACGATGAGGCCGAGGCCGCCTACCGCCAGGCGATCGCTCTTGATAACAAGTACGCCAGGCCCTGGAATAACCTGGGCAATCTGCTACGAGATCATTTGGGCCGTTACGAAGAGGCTAAGGCTGCCTATCAGCAAGCCATCGTCCTTGACGACAAGTACGCATTGGCCTGGAACAACCTGGGCACTATGCTGCAAGATCATCCCGGCTGTTACGATGAGGCCGAGGCTGCCTATCGCCAAGCCATTGCCCTTGATAACAAGGTTGCCGTTCCATGGTTTAACCTGGGCAATCTGCTACAACTCCATCTGGGCCGCTACAAAGAGGCCGAGGCTGCCTACCGCCAGGCCATCGCCCTTGATGACAAATACAATAGCCCTTGGGTCAATCTTGGTACTCTGCTGCAAGCGCATCTGGGTCGGCATGAAGAGGCAGAAGCCGCCTATCGCCAAGCCATTGCCCTTGATAACAAGGTTGCTGTTCCATGGTTTAACCTGGGTAATCTGCTACAACTCCATCTGGGCCGCTACAAAGAGGCCGAGGCTGCCTACCGCCATGCTATCGCCCTCGACGACAAGGACGCCACTTCTTGGAACAGCTTGGGCAATCTGCTACAAACCCATCTAGGTCGCTATGAAGATGCTGAAGCCGCCTACCGCCAGGCCACCGCCCTTGACGAAAAGAATGCCGTGCCTTGGAGCAACCTGGGTTCTCTGCTGCAAGATTATCTGGGTCGCTACGAAGAGGCCGAGAAGGCCTACCGCCAGGCCATCGCCCTTGACGAAAAGAATGCCTGGCCCAAGGCCAATCTTGCCCGTCTACTGGTTCGGTCGGCACAAAGAGAAGAGGCAACATCGTTGTATCGAGACGTTGCCTCCCTAGCAGATAATCAAGCGCTTCTCCTGCAATCCCACCTCTTTCTGGGTAACCGCCAGTTGGCCCTGGATGCCCTAGAGGGACTGGTGCAACAGGTTCAGGCTGGCGAGCAGCACGCCTTTTACCGTATCAAAGAGCAGCTCTGGGAGTGCCATCAGCTGGGGCTGGGGATGCGGCTGGCGGACTGGATGGCGGAGAGCAACGCGACGGTGTTCTTGCTGCCCTTTATTCAGGCACTCTACACGTTGGCGGGGGCAAAAGAAAAGCTGCAGGATTTGCCCCTAGAGACCCAAAAAATGGTGGACGAAATCGTGCGTCAGGGGCGATCACGTCAGGAGGGTGTCTGTCATCCATAGAGAACCCAATCCTAGCTTGGTTGGCTCCGATCCTTCGCGCTGTTCTGCGGCAACAACGTCCACAGCAGCAAGGCGACCCCTGCGGAATGTTGGCTCGGCGCCTGGCTTCGGCTTCGCTCAGCCAAGGTGATTTCCGTTCCCTGAGCGGAGTCGAAGGGTATGGGTGGTGGATGCGCTGCGCTTATCCACCCTACTGAGCTATAGGCGTTCTGCCCTCCGGGCGATTCTCCTTGGTGGTGGATTGTCTGCAAGATTGGGAGAGGGCACTTACCTTTGGCCATTGGTTTTTTTCTGGGGTAACAGCGTCCAGAGCAGCAGAGCCACGCCCAGGGTGATGGCGCTGTCGGCCAGGTTGAAGGCGGGCCAGTGCCAGGCATTGAGGTGGAAGTCGAGGAAGTCAGTGACCATACCGTATAGGGCGCGGTCGATGACGTTGCCCCAGGCACCGCCCAGAATGAGCGAGAGGCTGATGGCGGTGAGGCGTTCGCTGGCTTTGAGTTGGCTCAGCCAGCGGTAGAGGAAGGCCGATATCCCTAGCGCCAGGACGATGAAGAACCAGCGCTGCCAGCCTCCGGCCTCACTGAGGAAGCTGAAGGCAGCCCCCCGGTTGTAGGCCAGCACTAGATTGAAGAAGCTGGTGACTTGTTCTACTTCGCCTTCATAGAAGCCCTGAACAATGGTCCATTTGCTGGCCTGATCCAGCACCACGACCAGCCCGGATAGCCATAACCAACGTCGCATCAGCCAAACTGCCTTTGTTCACCTGCTCCAGCGACGTTTTCTACGCAGCGGCCACAGAGTTCCGGATGGTCCGGGTGTTGGCCGATATCGGCTCGGTGGTGCCAGCAGCGACTGCATTTTGGCCGTTTGGAGATCCGCACCACCAGTTTAAGCCCGGCAGCATCCAGGGCGTTGGCCGGGGCGGCATTCAGCGGTGCCAGAGTGACGTCGGAGGCGATGAGCAGAAAGCGCAGTTCATCGCCCAGATGGCCCAGCAGTTCACGGGTGGTGTCATCGGCATAGAGATCCAGCTCGGCATCCAGGCTGCCACCGATCTGTTTTGATTTGCGGGCGGCCTCTAAGTGCGGGGCGATGGCGGCGCGCACGGCCAGAATTTGATCCCAGAAGGCGCGATCCAACTCGACATCCGCTGTCAGTGGAGTCAGGCCCTGATGCCAGGTTTCCAGGAAAACCGAGGCGCTGCGTTCTCCCGGCAGATAGCTCCACATCTCCTCGGTGGTGAAGCTAAGAATGGGGGCCAGCCAGCGCACGAAGGCCTCGGCGATGTGATACATGGCGGTCTGGGCCGAGCGGCGGGCGCGGCTGTCGGCCTGGCAGGTGTACTGGCGATCTTTGGTAACATCCAGATAGAAGCCACCCAGATCGGTGACGCAGAAGTTGTGTACCTTCTGGTAGATCAGATGGAACTGGTAGCTGTCGTAGGCCTGGATGATCTCCTGTTGCAAACGCCAGGCACGATCCACGGCCCAGCGATCCAGGGGTAGCAGTTCGCTGGTGGGCAGCAGGTGTTGGGCAGGGTCGAAGTCGAACAGGTTGCTCAGCAGATAACGGCCTGTGTTGCGGATGCGGCGATAGGCATCGGCCATGCGCTTGAGGATCTCGTCGGAGACGGTCATCTCGGTACGGTAATCGGTCGCTGCCACCCAGAGGCGGATGATGTCGGCGCCCAAAGTCTTCATCACGCTCTGGGGGCTGACCACGTTGCCCAGGGATTTGGACATCTTGCGGCCCTGGGCATCGACGGTGAAGCCATGGGTGAGCACGGCTTTATAAGGCGCATGGCCGGACATGGCGACGGCGCTCAGCAGCGAGGACTGGAACCAGCCACGATGCTGATCCGAACCCTCCAGGTAGAGATCGGCGGGGGTTTGAAGTTCATCGCGTTGGGCCAGTACGGCACTGTGGGTGGTGCCGGAATCGAACCAGACATCCAGGGTGTCGGTCACCCGGTCATAGTCTGCAGCCTCGCCGCCCAGCAGCTCTGCCGTTTCCAAATCGAACCAGGCCTGAATGCCACCTTTTTCGATGGCTTGGGCCACGGTCTCGATGATGCGATTGGTCTCGGGGTGAAGCTCGCCGCTCTCTTTGTGGACGAACAGGGGGATGGGTACGCCCCAGGTGCGCTGGCGGGAGATACACCAGTCCGGTCGGCTTTGCACCATGCCCTGGATTCGGGCCTTGCCCCAATCTGGCAGCCACTGAACCTGATCGATTTCGGCTAGGGCCTGGTCGCGTAGATCTTTGTGATCCATGCTCACAAACCATTGAGGAGTGGCTCGAAAGATGATCGGGGTCTTATGCCGCCAGCAGTGAGGGTAGCTGTGGGTGAGGCGCGCCTCGGCCATGAGGGCGTTGTGCTCCTTCAGCACTTCGATCACCTGCTCGTTGGCATTGAACACGTGCTCACCGGCAAACAGCGGGGTGTTCTCCAGAAAACAGCCGTTGCCGCCCACCGGGTTGTCCACCGGCAGATGGTAACGGTTGCCGACCAGATAGTCGTCCAGGCCATGGCCGGGAGCGGTATGGACAGCACCGGTACCGGCCTCCAGGGTGACGTGTTCGCCGAGGATAACGGGTACCTGACGGTCATAGAAAGGGTGTTGCAGCTTCAGCCCCTCAAAACTGTCGCCACGGCCATAGGCGATGACCCGGTAATCGCTGATACCCCAGCGATCCAGGCAGCTTTTCAGCAGTCCTTCGGCCAGCAGCAGGCGTTCGCCAGGGGCCTGCACCAGGGCGTATTCCAGTTCGGGATTCAGGGCCACGGCCTGGTTGGCGGGTAGTGTCCAGGGGGTGGTGGTCCAGATCACCAGATGGATTGGACCTTCCCCCAGGTTGCCCCCCTTTTGACAGCGGCTGAGCAGGGCCTCGGGATCGGTCGCCTTGAAGCGTACATCGATGGCGAAGGACTCTTTATCGGCATACTCCACCTCGGCCTCGGCCAAAGCAGAGCCACAGTCGGTACACCAGTGCACTGGCTTGAAGCCCTTCTGGATATGACCATTGGCAACGATGCGACCCAGAGCGCGGACGATACCAGCCTCGGTCTTGTGATCCATGGTCAGATAGGGGTTGTCCCAGTCGCCGCAGACGCCCAGGCGTTTGAAATCCTGACGCTGCTTCTCCACCTGTTTGGTGGCATAGTCACGACAGGCGGCGCGAAATTCGGCAGCGCTGACTTTGC
Source organism: Sedimenticolaceae bacterium (assembly GCA_050292235.1). Lineage (GTDB taxonomy): Bacteria > Pseudomonadota > Gammaproteobacteria > Chromatiales > Chromatiaceae > JBNKLG01. Next base: position 8,583 of record JBNKLG010000044.1, read on the forward strand.
GCCCCGGCTTGCCGACCCTCTTCTCCACCTGCAACTCGATGGGCAGGCCGTGGCAGTCCCAGCCCGGCACATAGGGGGCATCGAAGCCCTCCAGGGTTCTGGATTTGACGATGATGTCCTTGATCACCTTGTTGACGGCATGGCCGATGTGGATGTCGCCATTGGCGTAGGGTGGGCCATCGTGAAGCACGAACTTGGGTCGACCGGCGCAGGCCTCGCGAATCTGCTGGTAGAGCTTGGCTTCTTCCCACTGTTTGAGCATTTCTGGCTCACGCTGGGCCAGATTGCCTTTCATCGGGAAATCAGTCTTCGGCAGATTGAGGGTGTCCTTATATGAACTCACGAGGGATACCTTGGGTGTTGGGTTGCAAATCAAGCATTCTAACCCGGATGGGCGGGCTGGTCTGCCAAAGGGTGGCCCAGTCTTTTCAGGGATTAATACGGGTAACGTTTCTGATGTTGGAAAAGTACCATTGTTTGGTTATGGACAGTACCTCAGCCAATATGCAAAAAATGTGGCAAGCGGTCGTGACAGGAGAATGACGACGGTCTACTTTTGAGGGTAGGTGAGTCTGGGTTTGAAGTCATCTCTTCCAGGCTGCCGCGACACTTTGCTCCCGGAGACGTTAAGAAAATGAAGCCAAGCATATTGAGGAATCTGTTTCTCTCCTATCTGGCATTTGGCCTCGCGATGGGGCTGATCTTTCCCTTCTATGCGGATCTTTTTGTGGAATGGCATCCCGGGGCAAAGATGTGGTTCGTTATCGGCTGTATCGTGGCCGGTGTCTCTATCGGCCTTGTGAACTATTTGTTATGCAGGCAGGTGCTGCTGTTAAGGCTAAGAAGGATCTCATCGGTTGCCCAGGCTATCAGTGAGAAGGACATCTCACACGAGTGTTCTATCCGTAGTGATGATCTGGTTGGTGAAATCATATCCAGCTTTAATCAAATGGCGGCCAATCTGCGGGGCATGATCATGCAGATTGGAACCTCTGCTGGCCACCTGGAGGACAAATCCCAACAGCTATCAACGCTGTGCGGTGCTGAAAGAGACTGTGCCACCCGACAACTGATGGAAACCGATCAGGTTGCAGAGGCTGTTGGTAAACTCAGTGACACGGTGCAACAGATCGTGGCATCAGCTTCTGAAACGGCGACTTTGACTGGGGATGTGGACGATAAGTCACACCGGGGTGAGCGCATCGCTACCGAGGCCATGGCGGCGATCAATACACTCTCTGCCAGCATTAATCATGCTGCAGAGGTATTCCGCAAGCTGGAAGAGAAAAGCGAAAGTATCAGCAGCGTCCTGGACGTCATTCACGGTATTGCCGAACAAACCAATCTATTGGCATTGAATGCGGCCATTGAGGCCGCGAGGGCTGGAGAACAGGGTAGGGGGTTTGCTGTGGTGGCCGATGAGGTCCGTACACTGGCAACGCGTACGCAACAATCGACTGGTGAGATTGCAACCATCATCAGCGAACTGCAACAAGGATCGGGGGATGCCGTGCAGGCGATGCAGGGTGCGCGTTCTCAAGCGGAGGTCACTGAGACCAGGTTTGAAAATACGGCCAAGTTATTGTCTGAAATCACGGGCAATGTCAGAGATATCTCTGACCGGAACCGATCCTTTGTTGATGCAGCCTCCTATCAACATGCCATGGTGGCAGAGGTGAGTCAACGCATACAATCGATCAATGCCGATGGCCATCAGATGGCGGAAAGCTCCGGGCAGATTGTTTCCTATACCCATGATCTGCATACGGAGGCAGAAAAGCTCAAAGCGTTGGTTGGGCAGTTTAAGCATTAAAAAATCAAGAATATTCATGAAACAGGTATTGATTGCCCTCGTTCTGCTGTTTCCCACACTGAGTGTTGCGGAGGATAGCCGGCGCTATGCTGAGATCAAATCCGCCTTTTCCCAATGGCAAGCCATCCTTCATGACAGACCAGGGGGTGTTTTTGTCATTCATCGCTACGCAACTGGCGAGCACCTCGAAAAGTTGATCTGGTTGCGGAAAGAGACCGATGCCAGGGGGCATGCTCTGGTAGATACATTTACTCTTTTTCAAAGGGACATCGGCTTTTACCTGCGTCGGGAACAGTATGCGCTCTCGACCGACTGGGTCATTACCAGCGAGCATTATTACGACAAAAAGGGACATCTCTATTTTGTGTTTTGGCACATGAATACCTTTCTGGCGGATGAGCCGGCTACCGTCGAGAGGCGGCTCTATTTTTCAGCGGATGGCAAGGTCATTCGGCATCTGGAAGAGATTTACAAACTGGGCACCAGGCAGAAGCAAAAGGTCAGTTTCATGAATCGCAAGGTGGAATACGCGACAGAGATCAAATCCCTTGCGTTCTACGATCAACTGCCAAAATAGCTCCGGTTATCCGTGAGGAAGCTGTTCTAGCCGGGCGTGCAGGATGCCCTCAAACTCAGCAGCAGTACCCTTTGAACCAGGCACCCGGACAGTTGCGGTGAGCAGGGCCTTGCCCTGTCTTTCCAGTCGGCTGAGAAAGGCGTCCATTTTGATGCCAGGAATATCGCAGTGGGCCAGAATCTCTCCCTGTATTGGCTGACGATATTTGATGTGGCCTTCGGCCAATACCAGTGCTGCGTCACTGGGTAGTCTGGCGCTGATCAGCCCCCAAAGGGCCAGGGTGCAGATGGCATAGAGCGATCCGGCAAAGGCGGTGCCATGCACATTGACATTCTCTTCGCCGCCACCGATTACCTTGATGCCCGTTGGCGTCAGCTCTTGCACCCGAAAATCCATCTGGGCAGCGATGGGGATGCCGTCACGGATGCGCTGTTCCAGTTCCTGGATGGTGAGCATGGGTTATTCCTTGAAACTGTTCTGGTAGGTCTCTCGCAACTGGGCCTTCTGTACCTTGCCCATGGTATTGCGGGGGAGTTCAGGCAGGATGAAGACCCGCTTGGGTTGTTTGAATCGGGCCAGTCGATCCTTTAACGGGGCCAGGATGAGTGCCTCGGTCAATTTGCAACTGCCATCGGGTATGACGACGGCGGCCACGCCCTCGCCAAAATCGGGATGGGGCAGGCCGATGACAGCGGACTCTTTGACGCCGGGAATCTCATCAATCTGGCTCTCAATCTCTTTTGGGTAGACATTGAAGCCGCCAGAGATGATCAGATCCTTGGCTCGGCCAACGATGCTGACACGTCCCTTCTCGTCCATCATCGCCATGTCGCCGGTGATGAACCAGCCATCCTCACGGAATTCGGCGGCGGTCTTTTCCGGCATCTGCCAATAGCCCTTGAAGGTATTGGGGCCGGTCATTTCGAGCACGCCTGTTTCGCCGCTGGGCAGTGGGTTGCCCGCGTCATCGGCGATGCGTACCGAAACGCCCGGCAGGGCAAAGCCGACGGTGCCGGCGACCCGCTCCCCGGCATAGGGGTTGGAGGTGATCATGCCCGTCTCGGTCATGCCGTAACGTTCGAGGATGCGGTGGCCGCTGCGGGCCTCGAAATCGCGGTGGGTCTCGGCCAGTAGTGGTGCCGAACCGGAGATAAAAAGGCGCATGTTATGGCACAGTTCGTTGGTGAAGGCCGGGTGGTCAAGCAGACGGGTGTAGAAGGTCGGCACCCCCATCATCACACTGCTATTGGGCAATAGATCAAGGATGGTGTCGAGGTCGAATTTTGGCAGGAAGTGAACCGATGAGCTGCCGAGCAGGGCACAATGCAGGGCGACGAAGAGTCCATGGACATGGAATATCGGCAGTGCGTGCAGCAGCACATCCTTGCCATCTTGCCACTGCCAAGTGTCATGCAGCACCTCGGCGTTGGATTGCAGGTTGCCGTGGCTCAGCATCGCTCCCTTGGAACGCCCGGTGGTGCCGGAGGTGTAGAGGATGGCAGCTAGGTCGTCACTGCTGCGCTCAACCACCAATGGCTCTGGATGCAGCGCACTCACACCGTCGAGCAGGCTGCCATGACCCTGGCCATCGAGGGTCAACAGGTGGGTGACGCCGATACGCTCAGCGATTGGTGTCAGGGTGTCGTAATCCGCCGGGCGGCAGACCACCAGCCGTGGCGTTGCATCTCCCATGAAGTAGTCGACTTCGGCGGCGGTGTAGGCGGTATTCAAGGGGATATAGATGGCGCCCGCTCGCAGGCAGGCCAGATAGAGCAGCACTGCTTCGTTCGATTTGTCGACCTGCACAATCACCCGATCACCCGGTGTCACGCCCAGCGTCTGCAGCCGGTTTTGCAGGCGGCCAGTGGCAGCATTGAGCTCGGCGTAGAGCAGTGGCTCGCGGCCAGGGCTCAGCAGGAAAGGGCGGGCACCGGCGTGGCGAAAGTGGTCGCCAGCAAAGCGCAGGTAGAGGTTGTCGTTGCTCATGGTTTGATCACCAAGTCGTAGGCCATGCGAATGGCCAGAAAGAAGAGAAAGAGCGCGAAGGTCCGTTTCAACAGTTTGTCGGGCAGGCGATGGGCCAGTCGTGCGCCCAGCGGCGCGAACAACAGACTGGCACCGACCACACCGGCAAAGGCCGGTAGATTGACGTAGCCCAGACTGTTGGGCGGCAATGTGGTCTCATCGAGTCCAGTGATGATAAAGCCCAGCGTTGAGGCCAGTCCCAGCGGCAGACCGATCGCCGCAGCGGTGGCAATGGCCTGTTTGACCGGCACGCCGCACCAGCTTAGATAGGGCACATGCAAGGCACCGCCACCGATGCCCATCAGGGCCGCAATGGCGCCAAAGAGGCCTGAGACACTGCGCAGAACCCAGTGGCCGGGCAGATTGCGTCCCGCGCTAACCGGGCCGATTGCCATTTGCACAGAGATGCCGAATAGGAAGATGATGAAGGCGATGCTGAGCCAGCTGCCGGGGATGTTGTCGGCAATCCAGGCACCGATCAGCGAGCCGGTGACGACCCCAGGCGTCATGATGCGAAACAGGTGCCACAGCACGGCACCATGGCGGTGGTGGGCCCAGATCGATGAGATGGCGGTGACCACGATGGTCGCCAGCGAGGTGCCAATCGCCACCTTGATCAGGATATCAGGATCGACCCCTTCGCGGACAAAGACCAGCGACAATACCGGCACAATGATGACACCGCCACCGATACCGAGCAGTCCAGCGGTGGTGCCAGCGATGGCACCAGCAGCCAGCAGGGTTAGCAGCTGCATATCAGGGTCTCAACCCAGTGTGGGTTACTCGGCATCGCTGCTCTTAACCACAAGTCTTTCATCGAGCTGGGAGAGTTGCTTCTCCAGCTCGGGCGACAGGGTGATGCGCCCCTCACAGAGGTAGGCCTCGTGGTTGGCCACCACATAGTCGCCGTGGTAGTGGTAGTTGACCATGCAGCCCCAAGACTCCTCCAGGCCGCGTGGTGAGGGGTTGGCGTGGCGGTTGATCCGCTCCAGCCGGGCCCCATTGGAGAGATGGAAATGGGCGACGGGGTCAAAGGCCGACTCGCCCCGTTTTATGTGGGCGAGATAGAACAGAGTCAGTTCACTGAGCAGAGGGTCAAGCAGAGCAAGCTGTGCTTCATCACATGGGGTCTGCAACAGTTTGTCGATGGCTGCCAGTGGATCATCACAGCCTGTCGTCTGTTTTATGGGCTCGGCACGATCACCCAGCAGCTGTGCCAGTTGTTGTGCCATGGCAGGTTCGGCAAGGGCTTTTTTCAGGCCTTGGCGTAGGCGAGGTATGGGCGATAGGGTGATGAAGGTCGTGATATTCGGGAACTCATGGCTCAGTTCCGTCACCACCTGCTTGAGCAAAAAGTTGCCGAAGCTGACTCCACGCAGACCGGTCAGGGCGTTGTTGATGGAGTAGAAGACGGCGGTATCGGCCTGTTGCGGATCGTCCTCCACTGCCTGCGGATCGATCAGTGGCGAGATGGTGTCGCTGACGCCTTGGGTCAAGGCTACCTCGACAAAGATCAGCGGTTCTTGCGGCAGGGCCGGGTGGAAGAAGGCGAAGCAGCGCCGATCCTTACCCAGGCGGCGGCGCAAATCGTCCCAGCCGCTCATGGGATGCACCGCTTCGTGGCGAATCAGTTTCTCCAGCAGTGCGGCGGGTGAGTTCCAGTCGATGCGCTCCAGGCGCAAAAAACCCGGATTGAACCAGGAGGTCAGTAGATGCTGGTAGTCGGCATCCACCGCCTTCAGTGAGGGGTGCTCGCGCAGGGCCTGGAGCAGGGTGGCTCGCATCTCGACCAGGATGGCGGTGCCTCCCGGTGCCATGTTGAGGCGACGGATCAACTCCTGGCGCGGTGGTTCGGTGGCCTCAAGCAGGCGTTGAAGAGAGGCTGGGTCGTCGGAGCGATAGGCGGCGGCAGCTTCGCTGATCGCCGATGGATCCGGTTCGAACTCCTTTGCCAGAATACGCAGAAAATCGAGGTGCTGATGCTCATCCATGGCCTCCCAGCGTTGCAGAATCTCCCGTGCCAGGGCGATGTTTGAGGCCTCGCCCTGGCCCTCCAGCAGACGGTGGCAGAGCTCGGAGTCGGAAGGGGCATTGTGTGCTTCACGTTCGCGCAGGCGTAGCAGCTCAAGACCACGATCGGCGACATTGTCGAGCAGGCGTTCAAACCAGTTGCGTGCATTCATCTTATTTTGCCGCTCCCATGATCTGTTCGGGCAGCCACAGGGCGATCTCGGGGAAGATCACCAGCAAGGCGATACCGAGCAGCATGCAGACCATAAATGGCAGGGCACCCAGCAGCACCGTTTTCAGATCCACATCCGGCACAATGCCGTTGATGACGTAAAGGTTCAGGCCGACCGGTGGGGTGATCAGGCCGATCTCCATATTCAATGTCAGCATGACCCCAAACCAGATGGGGTCGAAACCCGCCTGGATCACGATGGGCACCAGGGTGGGTGAGGTCATCAGGATCACCGCCACCGGGGGCAGGAAGAAGCCAGCGACCAGTAGAAACAGGTTGACGTAGAGCATCAGTGCCACCGGACTCATCTCCTGAGCGGCGATGTACTCGGCGATGCCCTGAGTGATGTAGAGGCTCGACATCATATAACTGAACAGCCCGGCCATGCCGATGATCATCATCAGCATGACCGACTCGCGGGTGGCAGAGCTGATGATCTCCCACAGCTGTTTCGGGTGCCAGACACGATAGATCACCATCACCAGCAGGATGCAGATCATGGCACCGACGCCGGAAGCCTCGGATGGGGTGGCAACACCGCCGTAGAGCGCCCAGAGTACCAGCACGATGATGATCAGAAAGGGGATCACCTTGGGCAGAATGACCAGTTTCTCGCGCAGAGTGAAGTGTTTGTCCTCTTCGACAAAGCGGTAGCCCTTGATGCGGGCGTAGAGTATCGACCAGCCGATGAACAGGCCGATCAGCATCAGGCCGGGCAGCAGACCGGCGGCAAACAGACGCCCGATAGAGGTCTCGGTGGCGATGCCGTAGACGATCATGGTGATCGACGGCGGGATCAAAATCCCCAGGGTGCCACCCGCAGCGATGGCACCGGTGGCCAGACTGGCCGGATAACCGCGCTTGCGCATCTCCGGGATCCCCATCTTGCCGATGGCCGCACAGGTGGCCGGTGAGGAACCGGTCAGGGCCGCGAACACGCCGCAGGCACCGATGTTGGAGATCAGCAGGCCGCCGGGGATTTTATAGAGCCAGCGATCCAGCGCCTCGTAAAGGTCTGATCCAGCGCGTGAGGCGGCGATGGCCGAGCCCATCACCAGAAACATCGGGATCGACAGCAATGCGAACTCATCCAGCGACGAGAACAGCGTATCGGCAACGATAGTAAAGGTGCCTGCGCCGTTGTAAATAAAGAGAAACAGCATCGCAGTGACGCCGAGGGCAAAGGCCACCGGCATGCCGGTCAACAGCAGCACGATCAGGCAGAGCGATGCCAGCGCACCAAGAATCAGGGGATCCATCAGGTCGTCTCCGGGGGGATGGCGGGTTCGATGCCGAAGGGGTGTTCATTGCCTTTGAGCAGGCAGAGCAGATCGGCGATGTATTGCAGGCTGATGGCGAAGAAGCCGATCGGCATCGCCAGATAAGCCTTCCACAGCTTGGGTCCCCACATGGTGTCGGAGGACCAGCCTGATTCCCAGGCCTCATACCAAAAATGGTAACTGGCCCAGGTCAGCAGGATACAGAGTACGGCTGAAGCCGAATAGGCGACCAGCGCCAGCAGAAAACGTCCGCGAGGCCCCAGCATCAGTGGGATCAGCTCTACGTTGACGTGGCCCCGGGTCAATAGCACCCAGGGGGCACCAAGAAAAGTCGAGGCCAGCAAGGCGTAGGTGACGAATTCGGTCTGCCAGGAGGTAGGCACATTCATGACGTAGCGATTGAACACCATGTGACAGACAATGGCGATGGCCACCACCAGCAACAGGGCGGAAAGATAGCCGAGCAGGCGTGACAGCCCTTCGACGAAGCGCAGAAACAGGGTCATATCGGTCCGTCCTTCAGTGAGTGGGAGGGGCGCAGGGCAGATGCCCCGTCTGGCCTTAGCCAGTCCGGGGCATGGGTGGATTGCAGGGGTTACTTGACGGAGAGCGCCATGTCCAGCAATTCACGCCCACCCTTCACATCGGCAGCGAAGGCCTTGTAGCTGGATTCGTCAGCGATCTTGCGCCACTTGGCGACCTGCTCATCGCTCATCTCGACCACTTTGACCCCAGCCTTTTTATAGGCATCGACCAGTTTCTGGTCAGCGATTTTGGACTGCTCAGAGGCGTATGCCTCAGCGGCTTTGCCAGCCTTCAACAGCTCTTCCTGCTGAGTTTTGGAGAGCTTGTTGAAGCTGGTTTTGGACATCAGAATCGGCTCATACATCACCCACAGGGCGTGGTCGCCTGGGGTGGTCAGACACTTGACCTGTTCGTAAATACGGTAGGAGACCAGGGAAGAGGAGGAGGTGTTGGCACCGTCCAGTACCCCGGTCTGCAGGCCGGAGTAGATCTCGGAAGAGGGCATGGAGGTGATGGTGGCACCGGCCTGTGCCAGCATTTGATTGAAGGCTTTGCCTGCAGCACGGACACGCATGCCTTTGACGTCTTCGGGATCGAGAATGCACTCACCCTTGGAGACGAAACCGCCAGCCAGCCAGGTATCGGCCAGCACCATGACACCCGCTTTATCCATGATCTTTTTGATGCGCTGCATGAAGTCAGATTGGTTCAGGCGCTTGGCGTGGTCATGGTTTTTTACCAGGCCGGGCATCAGGGTCAGGTTGAATTCGGGGTGGCGTCCACCGGCATAGGAGAGTGGAAAGGCGGTGATGTCGAGACGGCCCTTGGTCATCGCGCTCCACTGCTCTTTCGGTTTGAACAGGCTTTTGCCGGGATAGACCTTGATGTCGACACCGGTATTCTTCTCTTTCATGTGGCGGGCGATCATCTGTACCATCTCATCACGGATGTCCCCTTTGCCGCCTGGCCACTGGTGCGATGCCTTCAGGTCCACGGCCTGGGCGGTGCCTGCCAGAAGCGTTGAGAGGGCGACAGCAGTGGCCAGTTTTTTGAGCTTGAACATAGGTATTCCCCTTTGGTTGTGGTGGACGGCCCCTGCCGCCACGTTGGTGTTTTACTGCAAAGTGGTTGTTACTGATGGCTCGTCCTGCGCCTGATTCAGGGATTCGGCTGCACTCTCTTCACGCAGCACCCGCCCCTGACTCTCCAGGTGGTGGTACATCGCTGCACCTGCCGCCTCGGCATCGCACTGCTTGAGTGCGCGCAAAACGGATCTGTGCTCCTCCAGCGACTCGTTCAGCCTGCCTGGAAGGGTGAGCTGGCGGTGGCGGGCCAGCATCAATATGTTGCGCAGTTCACCGGTGATGCGCTGTAACCAGCGATTGCCTGCCAGGTGTTGCACTGCAAGGTGAAAGTCCCGGTTGGTTTCGTAATAGCGATCCACATGACCGGCCTGGGCATGGGACTCCAGTTGGGCGTGAATCTTCTCCAGGATGATGAGATCTTCCGGCTTCAGTTTGCGGGTTGCCAGAGTGGCACAAAGCCCTTCCAGGCTTGCCATGACCGGGAACAACTCCAGCAACTCGTCATCTCCCAGTTCGCGTACCCGGCACCCTCTGCGTGGCACCAGTTCGACCAGATTTTCGCTATGTAGCACCTTTAGGGCTTCACGCAGGGGGGTGCGGCTGATGTTCAGCTGTTGGCAGAGATCGAGTTCATCGATCCAGTCGCCAGGACGCAGTTCACGCTGATAGATCAGCTCGCGAACGCGGTCGGCAACTTCCAGGTAGAGCGGGCGCTGAGCCAGGGGTGCAAGCATGTCAAGGATGGCCCTTTTGATTGTTTTTTGTTCCGGGTGACATATTCCGGTCATTTGTAATTCGTAATTTATAATTACGGGTATTTGTGCAAAGAGTGTACGGGCTCGAGAATCCTCATGCAAGTAGGGGGAAATATGGTCAACCCTGCTATAGGGGGAATGCGGGGTCGGTGGCGCAGCTTTTGGAGACTGACCCCCTCTCCTGCTGGGAGGGGGCTGGGTTTTGGCCCAGAATCAGATCATGCTTGCAGGGCAGTCATAACCCGGTCAAGTTTGGTTCTGGCCTCTTCGGCAACTGCTTGCACCTCTGCGTTTTCAGCAAGGCCGAGCACCGCCAGGGGGTCCATAAAGCTGACGACGACCCCATCTTCCGCCTGGCGAAGAATGAGATTGCAGGGTAATAACGTACCCACATTGGGTTCGGCGCCGATTGCCCGGTCGGCCAGTATAGGATTGCAGGCGCCCAGAATGCGGTAGGCCGGAATATCCTTCTCCAGCTTGTTTTTGACGATGGCCTGAACGTTGACATCACTGACAATGCCGAGGTGCTCCTGCTTCATGGTCTCGATCACCTTGGTCATGGCGTCGTCAAAAGAGAGCTTGAGGGTCACATTAAATTCGTACATGGCAAGATTCCTTGGAATAATTTACAGGTCAAATCCACTCTTCCAGCGGTTGGTTCTGGGTTTCTGTTCAGGCTCCGGTTCCGGAACGGGCTCAGTGGCGACGACTACCGGCGTGCCGATGATCTCAGGATTGGCGGCGAGATGTTTCGCCTTACTGGCCGAAGGGATGCGCGACCGAATTCCGGCCTGCCTGGCCTTGGGCAGCTCGGGCAGATGGAGGCTGAAGGGGGCATCCAGGGCGGCCAGGAGTTTGGCGTCTCTTTTGTAGATATCGCGCCGGAAACTGACCCTCTCCTCTGAGGGCACAGCGGTCAGGTAGCGGATGATGATGGGCAGGGGCTTTTTCAGATTGACCTGTTGGGTACGGCCTGCCTGAGAAGTCTTGTCGACGCGAGCCCGATCCCAGCCCTGCCGTCCCAGCAGACGCTCGGCCAATTCAAAGGGGTCGTTCAGCCGGATGCAGCCCGAACTGGTGGTGCGGGTCTCCCGGGAAAAATAGCTCCGGTGGTTGGTGTCGTGCAAAAAGACGGAGTGCTTGTTGGGGAACATGAACTTTACCAGCCCCAGCGCATTGCCTCTGCCCGGCGGCTGGCGCACCGTATAGGGCATCGACGACATGGCGGTCCAATCCACGGTATAGGGATCGACGTTGTGCCCTTGGCTATCCAGTAACTGATACCCTTTTTTGCTCAGATAGCTGGCGTCCAGCTTGAGACTGGGCAGGATGGTGCGTGCCTTGATGCTGGGCGGTACTGACCAGGTTGGATTGAAGATGATATGCTCGATCTGGTCCCGGAAGATCGGTGTCTTGGTCAGAGGTTTTCCTACCTGAACCTTCTCCTGCCAGACGACCTGACCGTGATCGATCCAGCGTATCTGAAAGCCTGCAACGTCGACCTCCAGATATTCTTCCGGGGTCAGGGGATCGAACCAACGCTGGCGTTCCAGGTTGGCGCGGATCTGGTCAACGCGTTGCTTTTGCGAAAGATTCAGGGCGGCGAGAGTGGCGGGGCCAATAATGCCATCTTCCTTCATTTTATTCTTTGCCTGGAATGCTTTAACCGCCTCCACCAGCGTTTCGTCATAGCGTTTGGATTCTGCCTCTTCTGATATGCCAAGACGGGCCCGAAGCAGGGGGATTCTGCTGTCGGTCGTGCCGGGCTTGAGGCTTCTACCGGAGGGGATGGGCTCCCAGGTTTCGGTGGCGGCAATTTCCCGATAATGGGCCAGCGCAGTCTGCAGCTGCTTGTACTCTTCCTGAGCGGGGCGTGCCCAATCAAAGGCCACGTCGATGTGGCCCTCTCGTATCCAAGCCAAGAGCTGAGAAAGGTCTGTCTGGGTATCGCGGGCCTTGGGGTAGTTGAAGTCCCCATCCAGGCGCTCCGGGTCCACCTTGCCATAGCGTAGGTTGTAGAGTGCTCTCAGAAAGGACTCGGTGAACAAAATATCCTGGGTCGCCCGCCCTTCAGGGGTAGTGACTGCCAGTGATGGATTCTCCAGATAGGGGGCAATGGCCTCAAACTGGTATTCTGCGGGATTAAGTCCATCCTTCGTCAGTCCTTGTAAGGCATCGGCCAGGGAATTGATGGCGATGCTGTTCCACAAGGGGGCGAAATGGTTGGCCTCGTAAAGCGTGCGAATCTGCGCTTTTCGAAACAGAGTGACGTTGGCTGCCGACTTGGTATCTCCGGCCAGAGCTTGCTGAATCGCCAATGCCTGAGGTGAGAGGGTGGGTGGATCTGTCGGGTCGGCTACGGTTTTGTTTGCCACTGGCTGCTCAGCGGGCATTGCGGGGGCATTGCCGGAATCGGTTGTGGTGACATCGGTTTCAGCGGAAGGGATTGTTCGCGCGGGTGCAGCAGCTGGATCGGCGGCTTCAGTCGAAATCGATGGTGTCAGTGTTTGTTCAATATTGGTGTTTTCAACCGGACCAGGCTCAGCCCAAAGCATGCCTGGCAAGGCCAGCATAACCACAATGCCGTGGAACAGAAAACGGCATTTCTTCATCACAGAACCCTCAAAAAATAGAAAAAGGGATCTAGCCTAACACTCTTGCGATGAAAGATCGATCAGCAGAAGCGGTGTTATTTGTAAAAGAGAGCGTTTACGAATGGAAGGGGC
>JBNKLG010000045.1:0-21372 GCA_050292235.1 Sedimenticolaceae bacterium
AGGGCTTCAACATCCTGCGCCATGCCAATGTGGGCGCAACGGATCAGCAGCACGATGCCGAGACCGCGCCCCTGGGCGATCCCGAAGCCTTTCAATACGACATCGATGTGGCCCAGGTGGCCGAGGTCTGGCGGCGGGGTAGCGTGGTCAGCTCCTGGTTGCTGGATCTGACCGCTACGGCCTTGCAGCAGGATGCCGATCTGACACAGTTTGGCGGTCGTGTCTCCGACTCCGGCGAGGGCCGTTGGACCTCGATGGCGGCCATCGAATCCGGCACCCCGACACCGGTGCTGACGGCGGCCCTCTATAGCCGCTTCAGTTCCCGGGGCGAGGCAGAGTATGGCGATAAGCTCTTGTCGGCCATGCGCTTCGCCTTTGGTGGCCATCTGGAAAAATCTGCGGATTGATGGGGGTTCTGATGAATGAGGTTCAATCCGAAATAACAGCCCAGCCCGCTGCGCCCTGCATCATGGTGATCTTTGGCGCGGCCGGGGATTTGACCCGGCGCAAGCTGGTGCCTGCGCTCTATCATCTGCTCAAAGAAGGCCTCCTGTCTGATCGCTTTGCTGTGCTGGGGGTGGATCGGCGGGAGCTGACTGATGTGGATTTTCGCGATCAGTTCGCTGAGCCGACCCGCGATCACCAGGGGAACGCCTATGATGGGCAGGTCTGGGATCGACTGAGCGACCATCTCTATCATTTGCAGGGCGATTTTCTGGATACGGCGGTCTACGAGCGTCTCAGCCATCGTCTGGCCGAGGTGGCGGACCGACACCAGTTGCCCCGGAGCTACCTCTTTTATCTGGCAACGCCGCCCCGGTTTTTCAGCGACATCATCACTCAGCTATCGTCAGCCGGGCTGTGCCAGGAAACGGAGGGGCAATTCCGGCGCGTTATCATCGAAAAGCCTTTTGGTAATGACCTGGAATCGGCCATTGAGCTGAATCATGGGCTGCATCAGTATCTGGACGAGTCCCAGATCTTTCGCATCGATCACTATCTGGGCAAAGAGACGGTGCAGAACATCATGGCCTTCCGCTTTGCCAATGGCTTTACCGAGCCAACCTGGAACAGCCGCTTCATTGAGCATGTGCAGATCACCGTGGCTGAGTCGGTGGGCGTGGAGCATCGGGCGGGCTATTACGAGCAGGCCGGTGCCCTGCGCGACATGATCCCCAACCATTTGCTGGTGCTGTTGGGCTTCATCGCCATGGAGCCGCCCAACTCCTTCGAGGCCCATGCGGTTCGGGATGAGGTCAACAAGGTGCTGCGTGCCGTGCAGCCTTTGACGCCGGAGGGTGTGCTGGCCCAGGCGGTGCGCGGCCAATACGGGGCAGGGACCATGCCCACCGGAGAGCAGGTGCCGGCCTATCGGGAATCCCCCGGGGTTGACCCTCATTCCCGTATCGAAACCTATGCGGCGATCAAGTTCATGATCGACAACTGGCGCTGGGCCAATGTGCCTTTCTACCTGCGCACCGGCAAGCGCATGGCGGCACAATACACCGAGATCGCCATTCAGTATCGCCATGTCCCCTTCATGCTGTTCCGCGATACCGCGGTGGACAAGGTCAGCGCCAACATGCTGGTGATCCGCATCCAGCCGGACGAGGGCATTCAGCTTAGTTTCAGTGCCAAGGTGCCGGGACCGACCATGCGGCTGGACACGGTGAAGATGCACTTCTGCTATGCCGACTATTTCGGTAATGCGCCGACGACGGGCTACGAGACCCTGATCTACGACGCCATGAACGGGGATGCCACCCTGTTCAAACATGCCGATACGGTCGAGGCAGGGTGGTCGCTGGTGCAACCGGTGCTGGATGTCTGGTCGGCCCTGCCGCCACGGGATTTTCCCAATTACACGGCGGGGTCCTGGGGGCCAGCTGCCGCTGGTGAAATGCTGAAAAGGGATGGGTTTCGGTGGCGACATATTTTGTAATGCATCGGTCATGATTGATGCGCTTCGCCAAAAGACGCTCAGTACATCCTACAGTTTTGATTTTGTAACCGGCAGAAAAATATGAAGCATCGTCCCTGGAACCCAACTCGAAGAAATCGGAATATCGGTACCGAGAAAAGTGGCCATTCCCAGAATAACCGTCTTGTGGTTCCTGATCGCTGGGCAGACTACAGGATTTATTGGGAGCGCTTGATTTCTCCGGTATTTCATCCTTTCTCAGTCAAAGGGCACGAGTTAACGCTGGCTGTAGAGCCACCGAAAGAGGGCTATATACATGCAAGTACACCGCAGGATGTTGTTCGTGTTCTTGAGCTCATAGACCAGGAGCATTTAGAAGAGATTGATCTGATTGTCTTCCGCCAACCCAAGAAAAAAGAGGAGATATTGAAACCGGTTTGGGGGCGCTTTGTCTATTATGCTGACTTGGGGCGATATTCTGGCCCTGCGATATACCTGGAGGCGGTTCGCGTTGGTGGCGCAATTAAGTGGGGCAATAAACTAGACCCCTACCAAGCGAAAGAGCTGGATGCGCTTGAGGTTGATGGGCACATGATCCGGAAAGAGAAAAGGGGTTATGAAATCATCACCACTCCCAGTTCCGTCAGAAGTACGCAGCTTTATCGGACGCTGCCCCATGAAATAGGCCATGCTGTCGATTACCTGTACAACTCATTTGAGCTATCCATGGCAGCAAAAACGGAAGCGGAGGGTGAGTATATCTCTGAGGTATTCCGCTCAAAGCCAAGCTTGGACAAAGAGGAATTTGCCCACAGGTACGCCAGGGAGTTTTTTGAAAAATGGTCGGCAAAAGGGCTGTTGCCATTTGACCAAGAGCACCATGAACGTGATTTGGCGTCTATGGGATTCGACCCAAAATGGTTTTATGTCGAAGGCACGACACCCAGCGAGTCAACGCCATGAAAAACGCCTACCTCATCGGTCACCTAACCGTCAAAAATGTCGAGAAATGGTCGGAATACCGCAGCAAAGTGCCCTCCACATTGGCGCCCTGGGGTGGTGAACTGGTTTTTCGGGGAAACCTCGCTTCTGTGCTTTCTGGAAGCCATAACCATAGCGATACCGTCGTCATCCGTTTCCCCAATATGCAGTCACTAAATGATTGGCATGCTTCTCCGGAATACCAGTCGCTGATTCCGATCAGGCAAGAGGCGGCAGAGATGGATTTGCTTGCTTTTGAAGAGTGACTGGGGGGTAAAGTAGGATGTGCTGACGATGGGCAGCGCATCTGTCGCGATTGATGCGCTTCGCAAAAAGACACTCAGCACATCCTACAGCCCTGCTTTAATTCCTTCGCCAAATAACCAGTCTGTAGGGTGGATGAGCGCCGCGCCTCCCCCAAGGTTCTTGGAAATCGGTGGATGCGCTTTGCTTATCCACCCTACAGTTCTGTCCCATCTTGCCGCTCCCGCCGCAGTAACACATAGGCAGCACCCAGACCACCGTCCCAACGGGGGGCGGTGCAAAAGGCCAGCACCCGCTCACTTTGTGGTAGCCACTGGTTGACCTTCTGCTTGAGTACCGGTTGCTGTCCGTCGGAGCCTTTGCCCTTGCCATGAATGATGCGGATGCAGCGATAGCCGCGCTGACTGGCGTGGCTGAGAAAATCCCGTACCAGTCGCCGGGCCTCTTCAACATGGTAGCCGTGCAGATCCAGGGTCTCTTCCGGGACCAAACGGCCGCGCTGAAGATCCTGCATCAGCCGATGCTGGATGCCGGGGCGCATGAAATGAAGCTCGTCGTAGGTCTGAATCGAGGTGTCGGCAAACTCGGTTTCGGGCGTTTCCCCCTCCGGCTGTTCAATGGGAACAGGGCGACGTTTCGGCTTGAAAGGGGTGACGCGTTCGTCCTCCAGCGGTTCCGCATCACCCATGGCGTCACGAAATAGCTGCTGATCCTCTTCTTCTGGCATGGTGAAGGCCGCTCTTTTGGTATAGTTAGGCGCAATTAAAACAGACTCTTCTCTCCATGCGGATATTACTCAGCAATGACGATGGCTACCAGGCACCCGGTTTGGCGGTTTTGGCCCGGCATATTGGCCAGATCGCCGAGATCACTGTGGTGGCACCGGAGCGCAATCGCAGTGGGGCCAGCAACTCGCTGACTCTGGAGTGGCCGTTGCGTGCCACAACCACAGCCAATGGCTTTATCAGCGTGGGGGGCACCCCGACCGATTGCGTCCATCTGGCCATTACCGGGCTGTTGGAACAGGAACCGGATATGGTGGTGGCGGGCATCAATGCCGGGCCTAACATGGGGGATGATGTGCTCTATTCGGGCACGGTTGCGGCGGCGACCGAGGGGCGTTTTCTGGGTTATCCCGCCATTGCACTCTCCATGTCCAGCCACGAACCGGAGCACTACGAAACCGGCGGTCGGGTGGCTGCTATCCTGGTGCAGCAGTTGAGGCAAAATCCGCTGCCAGCCGACACCATTCTCAACGTCAATGTGCCCGATCTGCCCTTTGATGAGTTGGCGGGTTTTCAGGCGACCCGCCTGGGCCATCGCCATAAGGCGGAGCCGGTGGTGAAGGGGCAGGATCCCCGGGGCAAGACCCTTTATTGGGTCGGCCCGGCAGGACCGGAACAGGATGCCGGTCCCGGTACCGATTTTCATGCCCTGCGCCATGGCCATGTCTCCGTGACCCCACTTCAGGTGGATTTGACCCGACACCAGACGATGCCGGTCCTGAAAGCGTGGTTAGAGGGCCTGGATACCCAATGAGACCTCATCTGCAGGGTATCGGCATGACCTCGCAACGGACCCGCGAACGTCTGATTGCCCGACTCAAAGAGAAAGGTATTCGTGATATGGCAGTGCTCAATGCCATGCGCAATACCCCGCGCCACATCTTTGTGGATGAAGCGTTGGCCAGTCGTGCCTATGAGGATACGGCTCTGCCCATCGGTCAGGGTCAGACCATTTCCCAGCCCTATATCGTTGCCCGCATGACCGAGGCTCTTTTGGAACGCGGCCCTTTGCAGCGGGTATTGGAACTGGGTACCGGTTCCGGTTATCAAACCGCTGTATTGGCGCGTCTGGTGCCCCAGGTCTTCACGGTTGAGCGCATCGGCGTTTTGGTGGAGCAGGCCCGGGCGCGTTTTCGTGATCTGGGTCTGCAGAACATCAGCAGTCAGTATGCGGATGGTGGTATCGGCTGGCCGGAGCAGGGCGAGTATGATGGCATCCTGGTCACTGCAGCACCTGAGGGCATTCCCCTTGCGTTGGTGAGACAACTGGTGGTCGGAGGTGTTTTAATATTGCCGGTTGGAGAAAAAAATAATCAGGTGCTGATTCGCGTGATCCGTACCGAAGAGCGTTACGAGAAGGAGTTCCTAGAACATGTCAGTTTTGTGCCTTTGCTTGGCGGGTTGAGTTGATGTCCCTGTTTTCGAAGCTCTATGACCGCGTTATGCAGTGGTCGCGCCATCGGCATGCGCCGCGTTATCTGGCCGGCCTCAGTTTTGCCGAATCCTCCTTTTTCCCCATTCCGCCGGATGTGATGCTGGCTCCGATGAGTCTGGCGCGGCCAGAGCGTGCCTGGCACTACGCCGCACTCACCACTCTGGCTTCAGTGCTGGGTGGCATACTGGGCTACTTCATTGGGATGCTGGCCTTTGATCTGATCGAACCGTTGCTGCATCAGTATGGCTATTTCGATAAGTATCTGGTGGCACGGGAGTGGTTTGCCCAATGGGGTTTTTGGGCGGTGCTTCTGGCGGGGTTCTCGCCGATCCCCTATAAGGTATTTACCATCACGGCGGGCGTCATCGGCATGGCCTTTTTGCCCTTTGTCCTGGCCTCGGCACTGGGACGGGGTGCGCGCTTCTTTTTGGTTTCAGGCCTCATGGCCTGGGGCGGTGAGCGTATGGAAAGTGTGCTGCGACGGTACATTGATTGGATTGGCTGGATCAGCGTGATCCTGGTGGTATTTCTTCTCTGGTATGTGAGCAAATGATTAGGACAACGAATGGTTTCGGGCCGCTGATAAAGCTTGGCATCTGGCTATGGGCGCTGTTGTTACTTCAGGGCTGTGGCGAGACCATACGTGCACCGGTTTATGAAGAGGGCAAAATGGTGGCCCGCTCCGGGCCGCCGCTGAAATACAGCGATTATGTGGTGAAACCGTCGGATACCCTCTATTCTATCGCCTGGAAGACCAACCTGGACTATCGCACCCTGGCGGCCTGGAATGGCCTGCGCGAACCTTATTCCCTGCACCTCGGGCAGCGGTTGCTGTTGGTGCCACCTGAAGGCTATGTCGAAACCGCTTCCTACGAAGATGCCTCGACCTCAGCCCCCATTGAAACCCGTCGGGATCGGGTCAGAACAGCTTCATCCAGGGATAATACGCGATCTTCCCTGACCCATAAAATGGGCCAACTCCAACAACGGACTGCCAATGGGGTTCGGGATGAGGACGTGCAGCCCAGGGATTCCCGGGTTTCCGTCGGTTCGGTGGGCGGTACTCATTGGCGTTGGCCAACCTCGGGCCGGATAGTACGCAGGTTTTCCGATAGCGATAGAACCCGCAAAGGGATCCAGATTGGTGGGCAGGAGGGACAAGCAGTGGTCGCTGCCAAGGCGGGAAAAGTGGTGTATCGAGGGGCGGGTCTGATCGGGTACGGCAATCTTGTTATTGTAAAGCATGATAATACTTATCTAAGTGCCTATGGAAACAATAGAAAAATTCTGGTAAAAGAGGGGCAGAGAGTGAGTGCAGGGCAGCATATCGCGGAAATGGGTCGCGATAGCAGTGGAAAGGCCTTGCTCCACTTTGAGATCCGCCAGAAAGGGCAGCCGGTGAATCCGGCCGATATATTACCCCCTCATTCCTGACAACGGTGCGCAGCGGTCTCAATCATTAAGCCCAGAAAATCAAAATTACAATACGGTATGGCAGCCAAACATGAGTGAAATAAATAATCTATCGACAGATGGGGCTCAAGAGGACGAGACGCAGGATTTTGATTCAATGACAACGGAGCAGGAGAACGGAATGTCGTCAGACCTGGATATGGATAGTGAGTCAGGTGAGGAGATAGAAGCTGAGGAGGCTGATGAGGAGTC
This sequence comes from Sedimenticolaceae bacterium, assembly GCA_050292235.1. Classification (GTDB taxonomy): domain Bacteria; phylum Pseudomonadota; class Gammaproteobacteria; order Chromatiales; family Chromatiaceae; genus JBNKLG01. The sequence continues at coordinate 7,052 of JBNKLG010000045.1, forward strand.
TGAGGCGGTCGAGCGGGGTGGTTCACGTACCCGTGGGGCCTATGCCGGCGTGCAAATGGATGCCACTCAGATGTATTTGAGCGAGATTGGTGCCTCCAAGTTGCTCACTCAGGAAGAGGAGGTGCACTTTGCCCGCCTGGCCCAGAAGGGTGATGAGGCTGCGCGCAAACGCATGATCGAAAGCAATCTTCGTCTGGTGGTGAAGATTGCGCGACGTTACATGAACCGGGGGCTGGCGCTTCTGGATCTGATCGAAGAGGGCAACCTGGGCCTGATTCGGGCGGTGGAGAAATTCGACCCCGAGCGCGGTTTCCGGTTTTCGACCTATGCCACCTGGTGGATTCGTCAGACCATCGAACGGGCGATCATGAATCAGACCCGCACCATTCGTCTGCCCATCCACGTGGTCAAAGAGATCAACTCCTGCCTTCGCGGCGCCCGTCAGCTGGCACAGCGTCTGGATCACGAGCCCCGTTCGGAAGAGATCGCCGAACTGCTGAACAAACCCATCGCTGAGGTCGAGCGCATCATGGGGCTTAATGAGCGTGTGACTTCGGTGGATACCCCCTTCGGCAAAGAGGCAGACAAACCCCTGCTGGACAGCCTGCAGGACGAAACTGCGGCCGACCCCATGGATAATCTGCAAGGTTCCGCCGTTCAGGAGCATATGGACGAGTGGTTGAGTCGGCTGAACGAAAAGCAGCGCGAGGTGGTGGAACGCCGATTTGGTCTGCATGGCTACGAAAACTCAACCTTGGAGCAGGTCGCCAAAGAGTTGGGCGTAACCCGGGAACGGGTACGACAAATCCAGATGGAGGCTCTGCGTCGTCTGCGGGTTATCCTCGAGCGTGAAGGTTTCTCTTTCGAGAATATCTTTAAGTAGAATTACCCTCCACGATCAGCCCTAAAATGACCTGTCGCCCTTCAGCAGCAAGCAGATTGAAGGTGCGGCAGGCTGCACCGCTGTCCATCACCTCGGGGCTGACGCCCTGTCGCTGGAAATGGGCCAGTTGTTCGCGGGAGGGAAAGCACTGGCGCAGACCGCTGCCCAACAGGAGCACTTCGGCACCGGTTTGGAGGAGGGGGGTTATGGCGGCTCCATCCATCTCCGCCAGAGAGCGTGGGGACCAGGGATCGAGGCTTGCCGGGGTGAGGATGAGGCTCTGGGTATAGCGTCGCTCTCCAATAACCGGCCCCTGAGGACTCCAGCTGCGGATATGGATGACGTTGGGGTTGTTGTCTTGAGTGAATTTCATGGGGCAAACCGATGTGTCATCGGGCCTTTGACAGTTGATCCTGGGCTCAGTTACTTTAACCCCTTTTCCTTTCCCGTTACCAGAGAGTCGCCCGTGTCCACGCCAGAGATGGAAAATTTTAGTCGAATCAATCGTCTGCCACCCTATGTCTTTGCTATTGTGAATGAGCTCAAGGCAGCGGCGCGAGCGCGGGGCGAAGACATCATCGATTTTGGTATGGGCAATCCCGATCAGCCGACCCCGCAGCACATCGTCGATAAGCTGGCCGAGGCAGCCAATCGTCAGGATACCCATCGCTATTCCGCCTCCAAAGGCATCCCCCGTTTGCGCCGGGCCATCTGCCGCTGGTATCAGGATCGCTATGGGGTGGAGCTGGATCAGGATAAGGAGGCCATCGTCACCATCGGCTCCAAAGAGGGGCTGGCCCATCTGGCCATGGCCTGCATGGGGCCGGGAGATTCGGTGCTGGTGCCCAATCCGGCCTATCCCATCCATCCCTACGGCTTCATCATCGCCGGTGCCGATGTGCGCCATGTCCCCATGGAGAATACCGAGGACTTTTTTGAGGAGCTGATCAAGGCGATCAAGGAGTCCTGGCCCCGGCCCAAGATGCTGGTGCTGAATTTCCCCGGCAACCCCACCACCCATTGTGTCGAGCTGGATTTCTTCGAGCGGGTGGTGGCCATCGCCAAGGAGTACAACATCTGGGTGATCCACGATCTGGCCTATGCCGACATCGTGTTTGATGGCTACAAAGCCCCCTCGATTTTGCAGGTGCCCGGCGCCAAGGAGATTGCGGTCGAATTCTTCACCCTGTCGAAAAGCTATAACATGCCCGGCTGGCGCGTGGGTTTCATGTGTGGCAACCCGGTGCTGGTCGGTGCTTTGGGCCGCATCAAATCCTATCTGGATTACGGTACCTTCACCCCGATTCAGGTGGCGGCCATCTCTGCCCTGGAGGGGCCGCAGGATTGCGTGGAAGAGATTCGCGCCATGTATGAGAGCCGACGCAATGTGCTCTGCGACGGCCTCAATAACGTGGGCTGGCAGGTCGAACGGCCCAAGGCCACCATGTTCCTCTGGGCACCCATCCCCGAACCCTATCGGGCCATGGGGTCGCTGGAGTTCTGCAAGAAATTGTTGGCCGATGCCAAGGTGGCGGTCTCACCCGGTATCGGTTTTGGCGAGCATGGCGATGGCCATGTGCGCTTTGGTTTGATCGAAAACGAACATCGCACCCGGCAGGCGGTGCGGGGTATCCGAGATATGTTTCGCCGCGATGGCCTCATGGGGAGCGCCGATCCGGCTCAGGAGAATAAAGCATGAATCCAGTCAAGGTCGGCCTCATGGGGCTGGGCACCGTCGGCGGTGGCACCGTCAGCGTTCTGCATCGCAATGCCGAAGAGATCAGCCGTCGGGCCGGACGTGAAATTCGCATCACCCATGCGGCGGCCCGTGAGTATGACGCCAGCAGCATCCCCGGGATCGAGTCTATCGATCGTATCGGCGACGATGCCTGGGCTGTGGTCAATGATCCTGATGTCGATGTGGTGATCGAACTCATCGGTGGTTACTCTCCGGCCAAAGAGCTGGTGTTGCAGGCCATTGGGAACGGCAAGCACGTCGTCACCGCCAACAAGGCGCTGATCGCCCTGCATGGCAACGAGATCTTCGCCGCCGCTCAGGCCAAGGGCGTGACCGTGTCCTACGAGGCTGCCGTGGCCGGTGGCATCCCCATCATCAAGGCCGTGCGCGAAGGGCTGGCCGCCAATCGCATCGAATGGATTGCCGGCATCATCAACGGCACCGGCAATTTCATCCTGACCGAGATGAAAGAGAAGGGGCGCGATTTTGCCGACGTGCTGGCCGAGGCTCAGGCCCTGGGCTACGCCGAAGCTGATCCCACCTTCGATGTGGAGGGCATCGATGCCGCCCACAAGCTGACCATCCTGGCCTCCCTGGCCTTTGGCATGCCGCTGCGTTTTGACCACTGTTACACCGAAGGCATCTCCAGCATCACCCGCGAGGATGTGACCTATGCGGCTGAACTGGGCTATGTCATCAAACACCTGGGCGTGACCAAACGCACCGATCAGGGGGTGGAGCTGCGCGTCCATCCCACTCTGATCCCCAACAGCCGCCTCATCGCCAATGTCAATGGCGTCATGAACGCCGTTCTGGTCAAGGGCGATGCCGTGGGACCGACCCTCTACTATGGCGCTGGCGCTGGCGATCAGGCCACCGCCTCTGCCGTGGTGGCCGATCTGGTGGACCTCTCCCGCGCCATGGCCATCGATCCTGCCAGCCGGGTGCCTCATCTGGGCTTCCAGCCCGGGCAGATCGCTGATGATTTGCCGGTGCTGCCCATGGAAGCGGTGGAAACTGCCTACTATCTGCGCCTTCAGGCCCAGGACAAGCCGGGTGTGCTGGCCGATGTGACCCGGATTTTCTCCGAACTGGAGATCAGCATTGAGGCTATCCTGCAGAAGGAGCCTGCGCCAGGTGCCGATAGCCTGCCGGTGATCCTGTTGACCCAGACCGTACGCGAGGGCAGCATCAACAGTGCCATCGAACGCATTGAGGCCCTACCCAGTATCCAGGGCAAGATCATGCGCCTGCGGGTGGAGCATCTGAACGGGGCTTGATCTAGGGGGGCAGCCAAAATGCCGGTTAAGTTAATGGGATCACCCATTACCCTCTCTGACTGTGGCTTTTCCCCCAATTGGCCGAACAGGCATCGCTCACCCTTTCCACTCAATTCACCCAAACCGCAAACCCAATAAAGCCGCCTCTGAATGTCCTGGTGATACGCCTCCAGGTCTCTTTGCTGGTCAGTTCCCCCTTTTCCAGATAGGGGATGGCGGCGGAGCCTTGTATCCAATGGATGAGATCGAAGGGGGCAGGCTGGTGGAAGACCTGTTTCAGGTTGATGCCGCGTCCATCTCTGATGCGCCAGTGGGGGATGAGTTTTTTGCCCTGAAGGATGGCCTCGAATTCATCCAGAAACTGACCCCAGCCGTCGATCATTTCCTGACTGATCTGGGTGCCGGTGACGCTGGTCTGTTGAGGGTTGGGGATCCACTCATTTTGGTTGTCTGTTTCGGCGGCGATGAGCTTCCAAGTCTGGCGGCTGGCGCTGATGGTCTCCAACAGGTGTTGGTGGGCGTTTTGCAGGCGTTGCGGTTCTGCCAGCGGTAAGGGCATGGCGTGCAGTCCGGCGATGAGGTCGGCGGCAATGCCAAGGTCGTAGGGTCCTTGCTGTTCCAGGATGGTGCCGATTTTGGATTCGGTGCGGCCAAAAAAGTGGTGGGCGGTCTGTTGATAGACGCTCTCCCACCGGTAGGCCAGAATGCTGTCGCTCAGGCCCAGTAGCAGGTGGGCATAGCCTTTCATCCAATAGGCGTCGGCCAGGTCGAAATCGATGATCAGGGGTTGTCCCTGTTTGAACAGGGTGCGGGCATTCCAATTGTAGAAACTGTAGATCCTGTGGAAATGCTCTGAGGCTTCGAGTTGGCCGTTGCCATTGATGTCGAGCCGGATGGCGGCGATGTCGATGGGCTGATGAAATTCTGTGGCGTCCAGGCCTTCCAGGCTGGTGTTGACGGCCTGCATCCCCTGTTGGAAACGCTCGAAAATGCCACGAATGGCCACAGGCGTGGCCACTTCCGGGTGGGGGTTTTCGGGCACGGGCAGGCGGAGAAAGGGGAGGCCGGTCATTCTGCCTGCCTTGCTGTTCAGGCCGTAGCGATGGAAATCTTGAGCCAGGGTCTCGATGGCCTTGAAAAAGTGCAGGGTGCCCAGGGCGAATCGATCGGCGTTGGTGGTGGGGCCGCTTCGGCTGTAGGCAGTGATGCCAGCGTCAAACTGGCCCTCGGAGAGGTACTCTTGCAGGGGCTTGGCGGAGAGGGTGGAGGTACAAAGCAGAAGGAGTGCGGCTATAGAGTGACGAGCTTTCATCGCTAGGATCCTTGGTGAATGGAGTTCAGGGGAAATACCTAATTGCCCATAATCAAAAATCGTTTCCCCAGAATTTAAAAAATAATCTACGTTGAGCCAATAAATTGAAGTATGAATCCGACGAACAGAAAAGAGTAAGCAATAAGGCCAGATATTTTCCAAAGGCCACCCTCCACACCGTGTCCAACAGTCATTGAGTTGGCTTCGATGCCACGAGTGTGAATCCAAGCATCTAGTGCAGCGAGTCCTGCTCCAACAATGTCCAATATCAAGCCAACCTGCGTAAGGCTCATGGCACATCTCAGAGATATAAATGCTGAACTATTCCCATTCGTCTATCCCTTCTATAAAAATAAGTGAAAAAACAATCACTTGTAGTTTCAAGCTATAGATTCTATTCGTCCTATTTCATAATGCCATCTCGTTTTACAATCGATCAAAGCTCTCCGGCTCGTTGTCTGGAACCTTTGCCATGGCTTTTAAGAAGGCATTTTTATCGCCTTGCTGAGCACGTTTTGCCAAGTATTTCTCTGTCAGCAGCGCAGACATTTTTTCTGCTACGGCGGACGAAATGAATTGGTTAATCGACATGCCCTCTTGTTGCGCCAGGGACTTGACTTCTTCGTGCAGAGAATCTGGGAGACGTAGGCTCAGTGTGCTCATAATATGCCCCTTTCACTCAAAAATTCCTGTGGTGTAACTGCTCTGATGCCAAAATCATTGGCACCTCGAAAATCCTTCCTATTGAACGTGATGATAAATTTGCTCTGCGATTCCACGGCTACTTCCAAGACAAGGTCATCTTTTGGGTCTTTGAGATGCGGTCGCCACAGATAAAAGATTTCCCGGATACTGGATTTGCTCAATAGGTAGTCGAGAATGGCATCAAGTTCCTCTGTTCTTACACCTTTGACCAGGGTTTCTCGCTTGGCGACAGCCTCATATTCGAAAAACAGTGGTACTGAGATGTTTGGTCGATAGACATTTTCGGTCAGTGCCATCAATAGCTTATGGGATGCCCCTCGTTTTGATCTGAGGGCTGCGATCAGCACGTTGGTATCGATGACAACGTTAATCGGGTTCATTTTGGTATTGTAGATGATACCAAAATATATGCAAGACTCTGTTGCTTCTGGTTACCACTTTGTCCGGATGCCCGGCATGTCTCTTCAGTCGCCCTGTCCCAAATGCTTACGCAGCGCCCCATCCAGACACTGTTTCTCCTGGTCGCTCAGGGTGCCGCCCTGCTCCGAGGTGAGGACGAAGCTGTCTTCGGCTACCTCGCCGATGGTGGCGATCTTGGCGTTGCGGAGCACGACGTGACAGTCGGCGAAGGCGAGGCCGACCAGGGCCAGCAGGCCGGGGCGATCTCCGGTGGTCAGGCGCAGCAGGCTGCGCTGGTTGTTGTTGTCGGTGCTGCAGACAATGCGGGTGGGCGTCTGGAAGTGCTTGAGCTGGCGTGGCATACGCCGGGTAGCCCCCAGAGTGATGCGTTCGGGGTCCGTGATGCCCAGGCACAGGCTGTCGATGATCTCCTGACGTCGAATGGGGTCCGGCACCGGATGGCCGTCCCCGTCCAGAATCAGATAGCTGTTGAGGGCGTAGCCGTCGTTGGTGGTTTGCAGGCGGGCATCGAGAATATTGAGTCCCAGCTGATCCAGCAGGCTGGTGCTGATACTGAACAGACGACGGTGGTCGCGGGCATAGATGAAAACCTCGCTACAGCCGCGCCCGGCGTTGTCCACCACGCGCACCAGGGGCATTTCGCCATTGCCGTCGAGCAGGACGGTGGCGGTCTGACGGGCGATCTCTTCGGGCAGGTTTTGCAGGAAATAGTCGGGACTGAGATGCTGCCAGAGGGCATCAACCTGGTCTGCCTTCAGGTCCCAGTGGTAGGTCAGCTCCTCCAGCGCCAAACGACGATGCGCTTCGATGCGGTCCTGTTGCTGCTCTGGCTTGTCCAGACCGCGCTCCAGACAGGCACTGGTGGCGACATGGAGTTCCTTCAATAGGGCGTCTTTCCAGGTGCTCCAGCGACCGGGGTTGGTGGCGTAGCTGTCGGCAACGGTCAGCAGATAGAGGTAGTTGAGCCGGTTGCGATCCCCCATCTGGGCAGCGAATGCCTGGATCACCTCCGGGTCGCTGATGTCCTTGCGCTGGGCGGTCATGGACATGAGCAGGTGTTGGCGCACCAGCCAGACCACCAGCTCGGTGTCGTAATCGCTCAGCAGGTGGTGTTTGCAGAATTCGGTGGCGTCGGCGGTGCCCAGTACGGAGTGATCGCCGCCCCGGCCCTTGGCGATGTCGTGGAACAGTCCGGCCAGGTAGAGCAGCTCGGGCTTGGGCACCCGCTGGATCATCTCGTGGCAAAAGGGGAACTCATGGCGCAGCTCGGCCACGGCAAAACGGCGCAGGTTGCGAATGACGAAGAGGCTGTGCTCGTCCACGGTGTAGAGGTGGAAGAGGTCGTACTGCATGCGCCCGACGATGTTGGCAAAGGCGGGCAGATAGGCGGCCAGCAGGCCGTAGCGGTTCATGCGCCGCAGGGCCTTGGTGACGCCCTGGGGCTGGCGCAGGATCTCCATGAACAGGGCGCGGTTGCGCAGATCCTGACGGAAGATGCCATCGATGGCGTGGCGCTGTTGGCGCAGCAGACGGATGGTACTGGCGCGAACACCCTGCAACTGGGGCTGTTGGCAGAGGATGAGAAAGATCTCCAGCAGGGCATAGGGCTCGCGCTCAAATACCTGCTCGTCGGTGACTTCCAGGTAGCCGTTGCAGGATTGGAAGCGGCGGTTGATGCGTTGGGGAATGCAGACGGCGCCATGGAGGATGATCGCCTCCTGGAAATGTTGCAGCAGCATCTCGTTGAGACGGCTCAGCTCCATGATGGAGCGGTAGTAATGCTGCATGAAGCCCTCGACCGCCAGATTGCTGTCGTCGTCTTCATAGCCGAAGCTGGTGGCCAGGGTGCGCTGGTAATCGAACAGCAGCCGGTCCTCGGCCCTGCCCGCCAGCAGGTGCAAGGCAAAACGGATGCGCCACAGCAGCCGCTGCCCGGCCATGAGCGAACCGTACTCCTCCTCGGTGAGAAAGCCCTGGGCCACCAGGCTGAACATGGTTTCGACCCCATAATGGCGCTTGGCCACCCAGCCGATCACCTGGATGTCGCGCAGGCCGCCGGGGCCCTCCTTGATATTGGGCTCCAGGTTATAGGCAGTATCGCCGAACTTGCGGTGACGCTGTTGTTGCTCGGCCAGTTTGGCGGCAAAAAAGGTGTCACTGGGCCAGATGTGTTGCGCCGAGGTCAGTTCGCGCATCTGCCGGTGCAGTTGAGGGTCACCTGCCAGGAAGCGCGATTCCATGATGTTGGTGGCCACGGTGATGTCGGCCACCGCCTCGTTGACGCAATCATTCAGGGTGCGCACGCTGTGGCCGACCTCCAGGCCGATATCCCAAAAGAAGGTCAGCAGCTGGCTGATGGGCTCATCCAGGACATTGTCGTCGGATCGGCGCAGGATCATGAGGTCGATGTCGGAGCCGGGATGCAGCTCGCCCCGGCCATAACCGCCGACAGCGATGAGGGCCGATTCGGGATCCTCGGGCATGTGGTGATGCCAGACGGCACTCACCACCTCGTCAATGAGGCGGGCCCAGGCGCGTACCAGGGTGTTGATCTCCTCCTGGTTGTGGAAGCGCGTGGCCAGCTCCGCCTTGCCCTGCTTCAGTACTTCACGATAGGCGCTGATACCAGGGACCTGGCGCTGCAGGGTCTCGGCGATGTTCTCCAGCAGCGGGTCGGCCTGGCTATCGCTGTGCAGATCCATCGGCCCGTTCTTCCTCGCGCAGGGTCAGCACCTCATGGCCTTCTTCGGTCACCAGGATGCTGTGTTCCCACTGGGCCGAGAGGCTCCGATCCCTGGTGACGACAGTCCAGCCATCGCCCAGGAGTTTGACCTGGGGTTTGCCCAGGTTGACCATGGGCTCGATGGTGAAGGTCATGCCGGCGCGCAGGGCCAGGCCCTTGCCGGGGGTGCCGTAGTGCACGATCTGGGGGTCTTCGTGGAAGCTGCGTCCCAGGCCGTGGCCGCAGTATTCGCGTACCACGGAGTAGTGGTTACTTTCGACGTAGGATTGTACCGCATGGCCGATGTCTCCCAGCGTGGTACCGGGACGAACCACCTCGATCCCTTTCCACATCGATTCCTGAGAGATCTCACACAGGCGGCGGGCCGCTGCCGGGGGCTCTCCGATGAGAAACATCCTGCTGGTGTCGCCATGAAAGCCATCCTTGATCACGGTGATGTCGATATTGACGATGTCACCGTTTTTCAGTCGTTTGCCGCTGGGAATGCCGTGACAGACCTGTTGGTTCAGCGAAGTGCAGATCGATTTGGGAAAGCCTTTGTAGTTCAGCGGGGCAGGAATCGCCCCTTGCTGGTTGACGATGTGGTCGTGACAGATGCGGTCCAGCTCATCGGTGGTGATGCCCGCCTGCACATGGGGCGTGATCATGTCCAGAACATCCGCTGCCAGCCGTCCGGCGATACGCATTTTCTCAATCTCTTGGGGCGATTTGATGATGACGCTCATGGGATTCTCGGTGGCGGGGTTTGTGAAAAAAGACCGACTATGCTATAAAATGCGCCGCCTTAGGGCAAATCAACGAGATTCCCTGATGGTTCTGCTGGTCGGAACATTCAGGAATAAGGTGTCGGGCCTTTGACTGGCTCGACAAATGAAACCACACACGTATCAATAACTTGAGGTTGGGTCCTGTGAGCAGGTGGCCAAGAGGGTACGTGGAGGCATAACCCAAATTTGGAGTACCCAATGAGTAAAGTATCCATGCGTCAAATGCTGGAGGCCGGCGTGCATTTCGGTCACCAGACCCGTTACTGGAATCCAAAGATGTCTTCCTACATCTTTGGTCATCGCAACAAGATTCATATCGTCAATCTGGAAAAAACCCTGCCGCTGTTCAACGATGCCATGAACTATATCGGCAAGCTCGCCTCCAACGGCGGCAAGATCCTTTTTGTCGGTACCAAGCGTGCAGCCCGCGATCCCGTTCGTGAAGAGGCCGAGCGTTGTGGCATGCCCTACGTCAACCATCGCTGGTTGGGTGGCATGTTGACCAACTACAAGACCATCAAGCAGTCCATCAAACGTCTGAAAGAGCTGGAAGCCATGGACGAGGATGGCAGCCTGGACAAGAAGTTCCATAAAAAGGAAGCCTTGAACATGCGTCGTGAGATGGAAAAGCTCAACCGCAGTCTGGGCGGCATCAAGAACATGGGGGGTATTCCTGACGCCCTCTTCATCATCGATGTCGGTCACGAAGATATCGCCATCAACGAAGCGAAAAAGCTGGGCATTCCTGTTGTCGGTGTGGTGGATACCAACAACAAGCCGGATAACGTGGACTACGTCATTCCTGGCAACGACGATGCCATTCGAGCCATTCAACTCTATGTACAGGGCGCTTCAGCGGCCATCCTGGAAGGCAAGGCGGCTGCGGCCCAGGTCGCCGGTGGTCGTGAAGAGTTCGTTGAGGTGGCGCAGTAAGCGTCTGGGTGTTGCAACGATGGTGACATAACCATCGTTGCATACTGTCCGTTTTTCGGGGTGCTGATTGATCAGTGTTTTAGGCGTTGGGATTCAAGGTCTTCAGATCCTGGCGTGAAACCCCATAGTTTGTAGCCCCGATCCGATCGGCGGCTTTTTTATTTCAGTCCAAGAGGAAGAGAACCCATGGCTATTACCGCAGCATTGGTTAAGGAACTGCGTGAGCGCACCGGCGCCGGCATGATGGAGTGTAAAAAGGCATTGGTGGAAACCGATGGCGACATCGAGGCAGCGATTGAAAACATGCGCAAATCCGGTCAGGCCAAGGCTGCCAAAAAGTCCGGCCGTATTGCCGCTGAGGGTCTGATCATCGTGCGTCTGGCCGATGACAATCAGTCCGGCTGTATGGTTGAGGTCAACTGTGAGACTGACTTCGTCGCCAAGGATGCCAACTTCTCCTCCTTCGCCGAGGCCGTGGCCGATCGTGCCCTGGCCTCCGATGCCACCGATGTGGAGGGCCTCATGGCCATGCCGCTGCATGATGGCGAAGACGCCACCATCGAAGAGGCGCGCCAGGCGCTGGTGGCCAAGATCGGTGAGAACATGTCGGTCCGTCGTTTTGTGAAATTCAGCGGCAACAGCTTGGCCAGCTATCTCCATGGCGTTCGCATCGGGGTGGTGGTCGAATTTGACGGTGGTCAGGCCGATCTGGCCCGTGACATCGCCATGCATGTTGCCGCCAGCAATCCGGTCTGCATCGACGAGTCAGAGGTGCCAGCAGAAATGCTGCAAAAGGAACGGGAGATCTTCAGTGCCCAGGCTGCCGAAAGCGGCAAGCCGCCGGAGATCGTCGAAAAGATGGTCACCGGTCGCATCAACAAGTTCCTCAAAGAGGTGACCCTGATGGGCCAGCCCTTCGTGAAGGACCCCGATACCACCGTGGGCAAGTTGCTGCAGAAAGAGGGCATCAAGGTGCTGGGCTTCACCCGCTATGAAGTGGGCGAGGGCATCGAGAAGAAACAAGAGAACTTTGCCGACGAGGTGGCGGCTGCGGCCAAGATCTAAGGGCCTCTCTTTGATCAGGCGCATCAGTGCTTGACTCGCGTTTCCAGGCCCGTCAATGTACGGGCCTGTTTGTATAGGCTGACAGGAACCCAGATGGCTGAACTCCAATACCGACGTATTCTGCTCAAACTCAGTGGCGAGGCCCTCATGGGGCAGGGCGATTTTGGTTTTGATCCGGCGGTGGTACATCGTCTGGCGGCGGATATCGTCGAGTTGCACGAGGCCGGGGCGGAGCTGGGTCTGGTGATCGGCGGCGGCAACATCTTTCGCGGCGCGGGGCTGGCCCAGATCGGGCTGGATCGGGTGCGCGGTGATCAGATGGGGATGCTGGCCACGGTCATGAATGCCCTGGCCATGCAGGATGCCCTGATGCAAAAGGGGCTGGCAGCCACGACCCTCTCTGCCATTCCCATGGAGGCGGTGTGCGAAACCTACAGTGCCCGTCGGGCACGGTCGCTGCTGGCTGCGGGTGAAATTGCCCTCTTTGCGGCGGGCACCGGCAACCCGTTCTTCACCACCGACTCTGCCGCCAGTCTGCGGGCCATCGAGATCCAGGCCGATCTGCTGATCAAGGCGACCAAGGTGGATGGCGTCTACTCTGCCGATCCGGTCAAACAGCCCGATGCCCGGTTCTATTCGACCCTGAGCTATGATCAGGCCCTGGCTGAGAACCTGGCGGTGATGGATCTGACCTCGATCCTGTTGTGCCGCGATCATAAACTGCCGCTACGGGTGATGAACATCAACGAGCCCCAGGCCGTGCTGCGCGCTGTTCGCGGTGAGGCGGTGGGTTCGCTTTTGTCTTGAACTTTGCACGAGCCATCCTTGGCTCGACAAAGTAACGGGTCGAAAAAATGCGATTTTTTCGACCCTCACAAAATCCAATGCTGAGGGCATTGGATTTTGGTGGCACATCCCTGTGCCACGAGATCTTTAGGTAAAGATCTCGCTATAACAGCTATTTCGTTTTCTCTGGAGATTGAGATGATTGACGATATTCAAAAAGATGTGGGCACCCGCATGGCCAAGTGCGTGGAGTCGCTCAAGGGCGAGCTGACCAAGGTTCGCACCGGTCGCGCCCATCCCAGCCTGCTCGATCACCTCAAGGTCTCCTACTACGGCACGCCCACCCCCCTGAACCAGGTGGCCAATGTGAATGTGGAGGATGCCCGTACCCTCTCCATCCAGCCCTGGGAACAGACCATGGTCAAGGCGGTGGAGAAAGCGATCATGGAATCGGACCTGGGCCTCAACCCCAATACCGCCGGTACCGTCATCCGCGTCCCTATGCCGCCCCTGACCGAAGAGCGTCGGCGCGATCTGGTCAAGGTGGTGCGTGGCGAGGCGGAGCAGGCCCGGGTGGCGGTCCGCAACGTGCGCCGGGATGGCAACAACGACCTCAAGGGACTGGTTAAGGAGAAGCTGATCTCCGAGGATGACGAGCGTCGCGGCCAGGAGCTGGTGCAGAAGCTCACCGATCAATACGTCAAGGAGATCGATGGGGTGCTGGCCCAGAAAGAAGAAGACCTGATGGCCATCTGATGGCCACTCAGCCATCTCCCTTGCCCCGCCATATTGCCATCGTCATGGATGGCAATGGGCGCTGGGCACAGCAGCGCGGCCTGAAGCGCAACGAGGGCCATAAGGCGGGTGTCAAGGCCCTGCGTGAGCGGGTGAGTCAGTGCCGGGCTCTGGGTATCTCCGTGCTCACTGTCTTTGCCTTCAGCAGCGAAAACTGGCGACGCCCCAAGCTGGAGGTGAACCTGCTGATGCGGCTGTTCATGGAGGCACTGCGCAAAGAGGCCAAATCCCTGGCCGAAAACGGCGTCCGCCTGCGTATTCTCGGTGATCGCTCCGCCTTCCCCAAGGGACTGCAGAAGCAGATGGCCGAGGCCGAGGCCATCACCGCCGAGGCCGATGCCATGCTGTTGCAGGTGGCGGCCAACTACGGCGGGCGCTGGGACATCGTGCAGAGTGTCCGCCAACTGGCCGAGGCGGTGCGCGAGGGTGGCCTGAATCCGGCTGACATCGACGAGGAGCGGCTGGCCGCCAGGCTCTCTTTCGCCGACCAACCCGACCCGGATCTTTTCATCCGCACCGGCGGTGAACAGCGCCTGAGCAATTTCCTTCTCTGGCAATCGGCCTATGCCGAACTCTATTTCAGTGATGCCCTCTGGCCCGATTTCGACGATCGGGCCCTGGCCGATGCCCTGACCATCAGTTCACACAAAAAAAAGGACCTCCCCCGGGTGGTGCTTTCGTGGGCACCCCACCCCCGGGCCCGGGGTGGTAGAAACTTCTAACCTGGTGCATTCTTCCGGATTTTTCACGCCCTTTCCAAAAATATATAGTTTATGAGTGTTAGTCCTTTGACTTCCGAGAGTTTGGGTTGGGGGCTTTCTTTGTGACCTGTTTTAGTGACTGTTAAATTTTTCCGGCCACTTGTGTATTAGGATTCATATGTCTCTAATAATA
>JBNKLG010000046.1:0-21059 GCA_050292235.1 Sedimenticolaceae bacterium
CCTATATTGCCGCCAGAACACCGCCCATGCCTGTGCGGTTGCTAAAGTTGGCTGAGGCTTGTGGGTAATCAGGTAAAGTTATGTCTATCGACTGAAGGAATAATATCTAGGTATTGTTTAGCCATATTCAGTTTCAATAAAAATAAATCAATTAAGACGCAAATAGGCGCAGCAAGAAAAAGCATCAGAAAAGCAACAGGTGCTTTATGGGCAATCAGAGAAGTAGGAGCATATATAGTATTTGTGTCCGAAGACTCTATTTCAAATATAAATAAGTCAACCCTTCCAGTAGATCTCAGCGGATTTCATTCAGTAATAGTACAGGGGGTTCATCTAATTGGAAAAAACAACTGTCACAAATACAATCATTCTAAGTGGTTCAGCCATTCATTTGGCAGTACAAATGCTATTGCTGACAAACTTGAGAGTATTCAAACATAGCACATAAGCACGCGAAGCGGCCAAAGAGGGTGTTCAAAACTCTGTGTCAGCCGGAGCTCACAATGCCACCCTTCAACCATTTTTCTTCGATTATTTCAGGTGGCTCTGGCTTGCTAAACAGATACCCCTGCATCACATCGCAGCCACGAGACAGCAGAAAATCGCATTGTTCAGGTGTTTCCACCCCTTCGGCCACCACAATCAGGCCCAGATTGTGAGCCAGAGCCAAAGTCGCCGCACTGATGGCGGCATCGTTGGGATCGGTCTGAATATCGCGCACAAAAACCCGATCCAGCTTCAGACAATGGATGGGCAGCATTTTGAGATAGGCCAGAGACGAGTAACCCGTACCAAAATCATCGACAGCCAGACTCACGCCCAGATTGTGCAGGCCCAGCATCTGTTCAATCGATCGCTGAGGATCAAACATGGCCATACTTTCGGTGATTTCCAGCTCGACATCCCCGGCCTTGAGCTGATGGCGTTCCAACGTAGATCGCACCAAATCGACCAGATACGGAGAACGTAGCTGCTGAACAGAGAGGTTAATCGACATACAGAATGCTTCGGGGTATTGCACACCCCACTGAGCCCGCTGTCGACAAGCCTCATCCAGTACCCAGGCACCAATCTCTTCGATCATGCCGGTATCCTCAGCAATGGGGATAAAATCTGTCGGTGGTACCCAACCCAACTCAGGATGCCGCCAGCGTATAAGGGCTTCAAAGCCACGCAATTTGGTGCCATTGCCATAGAGTTGCGGTTGATATTGAAGCGAGAACTGCTTTTTCTCCAGCGCCTGACGCAGATCGTTTTCCAATTGCAGGCGTGTCTGAGCAGCCTGGGTCATGGCCTGTGAGAAAAAACAGTAGCCATTGCGACCCGATTTTTTGGCCTGATACATAGCGGTATCTGCACACTGCATCAGTTGCTCAACCCGCTTTCCATCTTTGGGGAACATGCTGACACCAATGCTGGCACCAGAGTGCAAACGGTTACCATTGACCAGATAAGGTCGCCGCAAAACCGGCAAAATCTTCTCTATCAGAGCTTCGATCTGAGCCTTTTCCCCAGCCCCCGTCATGGCCACCACAAACTCATCGCCACCCAGGCGAGCCACCATATCACTCTTGCGCACCACAGCCTCAAGACGGACTGCCACCTCGACCAGGAGTCCATCCCCCACCCGATGACCCAGGGAATCGTTGATGTCCTTGAAATGATCGAGATCGATAAACGCCACTGCCAAGGCCTCATGATCCCTTTCCGCCTGGCTGATCGCCTGCTCCAGACTGGCCTTGAGACTGAAACGATTGAGCAGTCCGGTCAGCGGGTCATGATGGGCCAGATACTGCATACGGGCTTCATCCCGTTTGCGATCACTGATATTGCGAGACAGCACAATAAAATGCGGCTCCTTGCCAAGATGCCGGGCTTTTTGGGCTACCGAGAGCTCAAACCACAAGTCCCCCTCGGGCACCATAAGACGAAATTGTTGTCCCGAGGATTGACCGTCACGCTCTGCCTCTGCCAAGGCATCCATGACTTTGGCACTGGCTTCAGGCGGCAGGACGTCCATCACTCGCTGACCCAGTAGCTTTTCTGCAGGCTCAGCCAGTTGATCCGGTTTGCTGGCCAGTACCTGTAGATATCGGCCCTCACGATCCAGCTCGAACATCAGATCCGGGATGGCGATCAGGGTCGCTGTCATATCTTCGGCCAACGATCTGACTGGCATACTAAAACGGTTACTTAAAGCACGGGTGATAAAAATAGCTGACAAAAACAGCAGACTGACCAGCAAGACCAAAACGACCAGACCCTCGATCAAAGCCCTCCGCCCCGCTTTCACCGAGAGTCCGATCTGCAGCACCCCGATCACTCGCTGATCATAACCACCACGATAAGGCATGCTGACCTCAATCAGATAGTCTCCCTGATTTTTCAACAGACGATGGGCTGTCTCCGCCTTATCCCCCTCCTGCATCAGCTGTCGGATTAAAGTTTGGGTCTCTGCATCCAGTATCCGATCATTCTGTTTTGGATCACTGTGTGCCAAGATTTGTCCTGACCCATCAACCAAACGCAGATACTTGATATCTGGCTGATTGGATTGAATACTCTCCAGCATCAAACGGGCGTGATACTTGCCGGAGAAGGTCACCCGGCTCACAGAGTCCGTCAGCACCTGGGAGAGGAGATTCATCAGACGATGAGATTCCCGCTCCTGTTGATGCCAAAAAATGGCGGTCGTGGCCAAAAGCACCACCAGCATCAGAATCAAAATGAGCCCACCGAACCAGTAGGATAGCTGCCGATCGACATGGAGAAAACGTTCCAAAATAGAGGCCCATGCTGGACCCTGAACTTTATTTGTCATTGGGCTGCTCTAGGGCTACTGTGCCACACGGGCTCAACTGATGGCCAAGGTTTGGTAAAGGAGTTGGGAATAGGTCCCATCCAGCCAGAATAACGGTCCAGGGTCTCTGGCGAAATGGGGAACACCGGCAGCAAAATGTGGTGCGCTACGGGACGCTTCTCCAGCACATCATAAGCAGCACGCATCGCTGCAGCACCCAGTGGGCCACAGAACTGGGCAGCATCGATTTGTGTCAGTCGTTTCTGGCGAACATTCACCACTGAAGCCGGATCGCCATCCACCGTTGCCACCTGAATCTCATGACGCCCGGCATTTGCCAGGGTCTCCACCAAAGCCAGACCACCGCCATCATTGACAGTAAAAATCACATCCACGGATCCTGGTTTGGGAAAATCGCGCAAAATCGCTTCTGCCGCCTGGCGCCCAGAGACCGGCTCAACCGCTTGATAGGTCTTGAGTACCTGAAAGGGCTGTTGCTGATCCCTTAAGCCATCAAGAAACCCATTGAGACGTTCAACCGTGGAAGAGACCAGAGGATATTCCACCAGAATCAAACGGATGGAGTGGTCATTGGCAAAACGAGAGGCCATATACTCTCCACCCAGATAGCCTGCCTGGCGATTATCTGAGGTGAGATAGACCGCTAAGTGACCACCGCTGATGTACTGGTCATAAGCCACCACGGGGATTCCCGCTGCATTGGCCTCTCGAAGCGGACCGGCCAAGGCTGCATTGTCGGTCGGCTGCACAATGAGTACATCGGGTTTCAAGGCCAGAAGTTCGCGCATCTGGGCAATCTGATTCTCAACGCCCTTATTTCCGTCGCCTGCTACCCGAATCACCAGGGAAACCCCTCGCCCACTATTTTCGGCTGCGTGGAGGTTGATGGCCTTGGCTTCAGCCTCCAGGCCTTGGGCCATGGCCACCTGGCCGGGGATATTCATCGACCAGTAGAGCACACCTATCTGATAAGGCTGGGCATCTGCCCATGCCAACAGTGGCGTGAAAAAAATACCCACGAGCATAAACAGCCCTACTAAAGCCACCCAGACTTTGGCCAGGCACCTCATCCAGAAATTTTTTAATTGTCTCAACCTGCACGCCTTCGGTTTCTTGTGACGCCAACAATGGCCTGGAGGGTATCCAACCGGAACCAGTTTCCAAAATGGGGTAATGGTAACTCTTGTCTATGAGAGGTCTACAACCGCATATAACCAAGTTTACATCTTAGACAAAAAAATCCCCTAAGACCCAACAGATCAATTTCAGCTACACTGAACCTGTCCTGAAATCATTTTCTGTCTATGTCGCGACCAGCCTTCATCAACCTCTTCATCATCCGTCTGCCGGTAGCCGGATTCATGTCCATCATCCACCGGGTAACCGGTGTGGTCATGGTCATGGCCGTTCCCCTGGTATTGTGGTTGCTGGAACTCTCCTTATCCAGTGAAGCGGGTTTTGCCCTCAGCCGCCAATGGTTATCGGGCTGGCAGGGCATGGCGGTGATCTTCTTCGCCCTCTGGGCACTGATGCACCATTTTCTGGCCGGGATTCGTTACCTGTTGCTGGATATCGATCTGGGCATCGAACGCCCATGCTTTCGCTATTCCGCCTGGGCGGTGCTTTTGCTCTCACCCGGTTTGGCTGCCCTACTGACCTGGGGCCTGCAATGAGTCGCCGTGCCTATGGTCTGCGTGCCTGGCTGGTACAGCGACTGACCGCTATTTTGCTGGCGGTCTACAGTCTCTATCTGCTGGGCTATTTTCTGTTCACCCCCCCTGGCAGCCATGCCGAATGGCAGGCCTGGATTAGCCAACCCATCCAGGGCAGTGGTCTTCTCCTGTGTTTTGCTGCTTTACTGTTGCATGCCTGGGTTGGCTTTCGTGACGTGCTCATTGACTATATACACCCTTTTGCCCTGCGCCTCATCCTGCTCAGCTTCCTGGCGCTGGGTCTGGCCGCCTGCGGTCTTTGGGCGTTGCGCCTGATTCTGGTACCCCTTGCCCTATGAATGCCAACACGCTGACCCGCCGCCGCTTTGACTGCCTCATCATCGGTGCCGGTGGTGCTGGCCTCAATGCCGCCCTGCAGCTTGCCGATCAAAATCTGCGCACTGCGGTGGTGAGCAAGGTTTTCCCCACCCGTTCCCACACCGTCGCCGCCCAGGGTGGGGTCAATGCCGCTCTGGCCAACGTGCAGCCGGACAACTGGCATTGGCACATGTTCGATACCGTCAAGGGCTCAGACTATCTGGGCGATCAGGATGCCATCGAGTTCATGTGTCGCGAAGCGATTCCCACGGTGTACGAGCTGGAACACGCCGGGGTACCCTTCTCCCGGCTGGACAACGGCAAGATCTACCAGCGGGCCTTCGGTGGTCAGAGCCAGAACTTCGGTGGTGATCAGGCCGTTCGCACCTGTGCCGCCGCCGACCGTACCGGCCACGCTATCCTCCACGCCCTCTACCAGCAGAACCTGCGGGCGCGTACCCATTTCTTTGACGAATACTTTGCCGTCGACCTGCTACACGACGAAGCGGGCATCATCAGCGGCGCCCTGGCCCTCTGCATCGAAACCGGTGAGCCTCTGGTGATCGAGGCCAGGACCTGCCTGCTGGCTACCGGCGGCTGTGGCCAGATCTTCCGCACCAACAGCAACGCCCAGATCAACACTGGCGATGGTATGGCCATGGCATTGCGTGCTGGCATTCCCCTGATGGACATGGAGTTCTTCCAGTTCCACCCCACCGGCATCGCAGGCCGGGGGCTACTCATCACCGAAGGGGTACGGGGTGAAGGCGGCTATCTGATCAATGGTGAGGGCGAACGTTTCATGCCCAACTATGCCCCCCATGCCAAGGATCTGGCCAGCCGGGATGTGGTCTCTCGGGCCATCATCACCGAGATCAAGGCCGGGCGCGGCTGTGGCCCGGAGAAGGATCATGTGTTGCTGAAGCTGGATCATCTGGGCGAAGAGGTCATCAACAAGCGCCTGCCGGGCATTACCGAAAGCGCCCGCATCTTTGCCGGCGTTGACCCGGTGCGCGAACCCATCCCGGTCTTCCCCACTGCCCACTACGTCATGGGCGGCATCCCCACCGACCGCTATGGCCGCGTCGTCGTCCCCGCCCGCCATGGTGCCGAAGAGGCCGTACCCGGACTCTATGCCGCAGGCGAATGCGCCTGTGCCTCGGTGCATGGGGCCAACCGGCTGGGGGGCAACTCCCTGCTCGACATCCTGGTATTCGGTCGTGCGGCAGGCAAGGACATCATGGATTACCTCAAAGAGAATCCCCATCATCACCCGATAGACAGCGCCAGCCTCGACAAGGCCCTGGCCCGTCTGCGACGTTGGGAGCAACCGGACAAAGGCCCCAGCGTCCGTACCCTGCGTGACGACTTCCGCAAGCTCATGGAGGATCACGCCGGTGTCTTCCGCACCCAGGAGGTGATGCAGGCTGGCGTGGATCGACTGGCCGAGGTACGCACCCGCCTTGACGAGGTGTGCCTGGGCGACCAGAGCCGCACCTACAACACCGCCCGCATCGAGGCCCTGGAGCTGGAAAACCTGATCCAGGTCGGCTCCGCCATCGCCCACTGCGCCCTGCTGCGCCAGGAGAGCCGCGGTGCCCACTCGCGCCCGGATTTCCCTGATCGTGATGACCAGAACTGGCTCAAGCACAGCCTCTATTTCCTGGATGGCGACCGGGTGGAATACAAGCCAGTGCGCACTAAGCCCCTCACGGTCAAAAGCTTTCCGCCCAAAGAGCGGGTCTATTGAATGGCCAGCGGAGACGCCCCTTTTTGGCAGACCAAACCCCTGGATCAACTGAGTCGCGAAGAGTGGGAATCCCTCTGCGACGGCTGCGCCAAATGCTGCATGAACAAATTGGAAGACGAAGAGACCGGCGAGCTGCACTATACCAACGTGGTCTGTGACCTGCTCGACCTGGATCAGCTCAGTTGCAGCGACTATCCCAACCGCTCCAGCCGCGTCCCCACCTGCGTCACCCTGACCCCGGACAATATCCATGAACTCTCCTGGATGCCCCAAACCTGCGCCTACCGCCTGCTGGCCGAGGGGAAGGATCTGCCCCATTGGCATCCGCTGGTGAGCGGCAATCCCCTGGGCCTGGTACGTTCCGGCCTCTCCCTACATGGGCGGATAATTCACGAAGCAGATGCAGATGATCTGGAAATGCACCTGATTACCTGGGTTCGGTAGCTGCAGCTCCGCTAACGGGGGGTTCCGTTCCCTGAGCGGAGTCGCAGAAAAAGCTATTTGACCCCCACCAAAATCTGCTCCAACACCCGATTAAAGGCATCCGGTTTGACCTGGGCCACAAAGTGGCCCACCCCGGGGATCAGCACAACGTTGGGGTGAAGTGGCTTTTCATCGCCTTTGGGCGCAGCGTTGATATTATGAAGTATCGGTTCGAAGCGTTTCAGACCCTCCTGGGCATATTTTGCCTGCCAATCGAAAATGGCATAAAGGGCACTTAGGCCCATGACAGGATCCGCCCGTTTGAATTCGCCGACGAGCTTTTCAACCACCTGGGGATCAGCCTGGGGAGTGAACATGGAACGCACCATGGCCTCTGACGTCGCCGCAAAATCTTTTTCAAACGGCTGCACAATGCCCTTCACCTTCTCTTCTTCACTCGGGTAGACAAAGGGGGTATAGAAGGTATCCACCCCAACGATACCCACCACACGATCCCCCAACTGTTTGGCCGCTTCAACAGCCACAGGCCCACCCATGGAATGACCGACCAGCACCACCTTCCTAGCATCCAGCTTCTTCACCACAGCAGCCACATCACTGCCAAAGGCTGCCATACTATAATCTGTCCGTTTGCTGCCGGATTGGCCATGGCCAGCCAGATCCAGCCAGATCACCTGATGTTTGTCAGCAAAATGGGCAATTTGTCGATCCCAAAAATGGTGATTGCAGGTCCAGCAGTGAATGAAGACCAGTGCAGGCTCACCTTGGCCCTGACTGCCATAAGCAATGGCACTGCCATCCGCCGAGCTAACCTGGGCAGGAAGCTCTTTAGCATGAGCCGCGATGCCCAACGAAAATAACAGCAGAAAGGCCAGCAGATAACGAGAGAGATTCATGGTCGAATTCCTTGTGACGAGTGGTTGAAAAAGGAATATTCTATCGAAAGACAGATTCCATCAACCCTTGCGGCTGCCCAAATCTGACACAATCTCTGTGTTTTTTGATCCTGCAAACTGGCTACAACTGCAACATGATCCGAAAAATCACCGACCTCGACGATGAAATCGCCTCGCTTTGGTGTTACCCCGGCGAAGGCATCATTCACCACCAGTTTCACCAATCTCTCTCTGGTGATCCATTTCGCGCCATTCTCACTGCAGGCCTGCGCCTCATGGCCGAGCATGGCGCCACAAAATGGCTATCCGATGACCGGAAAAACACCATTCTGCCCGCCGAAGACAGTGCCTGGACCCAGGAGTACTGGCTACCTCGTGCCCTGAAAGCGGGCTGGACCCAATGGGCCATGCTGCCGCCAGAGAAAGCCCGTGGCAGGATCAATATCGAACGGCTGACTCAATTCGTTGGCGAGGGCAATCAGGTACAGGTTCAGTTGTTTGCCGATCCGGATGAGGCCTGGGCCTGGCTGGCACAACGGGATGGGGTTGGCTGAGCCGCTGGAGTCCAGCCGGAATTGTAATCACTGCATCTCAAAAACTCGCCCGCAGAAGCGGACTCCAACCAAACATCCGCTACTACAGACCGACCCTATATCTGTTTGGCTGCCAGCAGCAGTTTCACGCAAATGCATGTCCATAATTTCCGTATTGACAGAAATTTCTGTAAATATACACTTAACCCATGGCAACAAGAGCCAGCCCCAACCCACGGAGAATGCAATGGACACCAACATCTACCCACTGGAATTTCTTTACGACGGCCAATGCCCTATCTGCCGCTATGATGTGGCACGCCTGCATCAGGCCGACAAACAGGAACGTTTGATCTTTATCGATGTCACCACCCCTGAGTTTCAGCCCGAGGTCTATGGCCAGTCCCGCGAGGCCTTAATTGCCAGAATTCATGCCCGTCGGGCAGATGGGACCCTCATTGAGGGGCCGGAGGTCTTTCGTCTGGCCATCGCTGCCATCGGTTATGGCTGGTTGGTCGCCCCCACCCGCTGGCCGGTTTTCAGGCAAATCACGGAGGTGGCCTACCGCTGGTTCGCACGAAACCGGCACCAAACCGCCCGTCTCTTTGGCCGCTTTTTTGCCCGGAGAACCCCTGAATGTGATCTCTTTTGCCAGCGCAAAGATACTGGACACTAACCAGCTTAGCTGGCTACAACCAGCGTTGGCGATGGAACCAGGTCAACAGCAACCCAACAATGAGTGCCATAAGACCAAGAAACAGCCAGGGAGCGGCATCTGCCTGCAAAAAAGGCATGTGGGTAAAGTTCATGCCGAAGAGAGCCGCCAAAAGATTGAGGGGCAAAAAGATGGCGGAAATGATGGCCAGAAACTTCAGGATTTCATTGGTTTTCTGGGTGTTGGAGGAGAAGAAAATCTGCACCATGCCATCGATGTCGGTTTGCATCACCAAGGCATGGTCGTAGACGCGTTTGAGATGTTCGTCCAGATCATTGAAATGAACGGCGTGGGATGAGGTCAGTTGCAGCGGGGTTTGTTCGCGAAAGTCTGAGAGCGCATCCAGTTGGGATTCGGTCACAACCTCCAGCCGTCGCAGCTGGCTCTGAAGTTTCATCAGGGCACGCCAGTCACCGAAACCGTCATCCCTGTCCAGCAGTCGCTCCTGCCAGATAGAGAGCAATTCAGTAACGCGGTTCCTTCGTTCCAACAAACCGTCAATCAGTTGATCAATGAGGAGATAGAGCATACCCAGGGGTGAATCCGGGTTCTTTTTCGGACTGGCAAGCAACTGTTCACGCAGCTTGGAAAAGTAGCAGCTTCCCGGCGGACCAAGGGAGATGACCGCCTGGGCGGTCAGAATGAAGACCAGGGGCTGCGTCTCCATGACCTCAACCCCCTCACCACTGACAGCAGCGCGAAACACCAGGAAATCATAATCGTCCGTGCTGTCGTAAAAGGGCGGATGAGCCTCGTTTTGACAGTCGAAGAGATGGTTCTCGTGCAGTGAACAGCCCAGCCACTTTTCTATCTGCTGATGCCAGTCTTGATCAGATCGCTGGACATCGGCCCAGAGAAAGCGGCCCGGCACCTGTTCTGAGGGATCATTGAACAATTCGGGAGAGTGGCCGGGTATGAAATCCAGTACACTCATGGGGCACCTCCATTTCTATCCGTCAGACAATCACCGGTTCTTCCACCAACAGGGGTTTATTATCGTCGGCATCGTGCTGGATTTCATCCAAATGCTCAGCGATATCCTCTCCCCGCCGAGTCCGTCCCAAATGAAACAGGGCCTCGCCTTCGTAAATCAGTGGCAGGTTACAGCGCCCGATGATCACGCCCGCATAGGGGGCTATAACCTCCTCCTCCTGCTCACCAAAGGGGTCAGAGATGATGCCCAACACCGCCCCTTTGGCCACACTCTCACCGGTTTTGACCAGGGTGCGTAGAATTCCACTCTTTACCGCCCGAATCCAATTGAAGTTATTCAACACCACACAGGGCTTGACCTGATGCTGTCTCGAGGCGGGCAGCATGCCCAGTCTCCGCAACACGCTGACAATGCCGCGCAGGCCAATGCGGATACCCACCTCATCAAAACGCAGAGCCTCCCCTGCCTCATAGACCAGGATAGGCACATGGCGCTTTGCGGCCTCTGCCCGCAGGGTGCCTGGGGGTGGTGAAGCATTCAGCAACGCGGGGGCACTGAACTCGTGGGCCAGGGATCTCAGAATCGGATCACTGAGATCGGCGCGAATCTGGGGCAGGTTCTCCCGATGAATAGCGGCAGTGTGCAGATCGATGCCCAGGTCGGAACGCTGCACGATTTCGCTGAGAAAGATGTCGGCCAGCCGTGCTGCCATGGAGCCGCTCAGGGAACCGGGAAAGGATCGATTCAGATCGCGCCGATCAGGCAGATAGCGGGAGCGGTGATTGAAACCGAAGACGTTGACGATGGGGGCAGAGACCAGGGTGCCTTTCAAGCGTTTCAGTGCAGGCAGACGCAGCAGGCGCCGAATAATCTCCACCCCGAGGATCTCATCACCATGGATAGCCGCACTCACAAAAACCACCGGGCCTTCACCCCGGCCATGAACCACCTGAACCGGCATGGTCAGGCTGGTGTGGGAATAGAGCTCGGAGATGGGTATATCCAGCGTAGCCCGCTGGCCTGGTGAAATCAGCTGACCGGCAATCTCGAACGACTGCCGACTCAACCCTGCCCCCTCGTCTTGGTTTTGCCTGGCCTGGCGTTTTTTTCAATGAACTGAATGATCATGCCCGCGATATCCTTGCCCGTCGCACCCTCGATACCCTCAAGCCCTGGGGTAGAGTTGACTTCCATGACAACCGGGCCGTGGTTTGAGCGCAAAATATCCACCCCCGCCATGTTCAGTCCCATGGTTCTGGCAGCCCTGACAGCGGTGGAGCGTTCTTCCGGAGTGATGCG
The DNA here is from genome assembly GCA_050292235.1 of Sedimenticolaceae bacterium. Lineage (GTDB taxonomy): Bacteria > Pseudomonadota > Gammaproteobacteria > Chromatiales > Chromatiaceae > JBNKLG01. The sequence continues at coordinate 11,423 of JBNKLG010000046.1, forward strand.
CACCAGAGAGGCCTCACCCCCTCGATGCAGATTAGAGCGAAATTCCCCCTCCTTGCCCTGGCGCTTCATGGCCGCCACCACCTTCTCGCCGATGACAAAGCAGCGAATATCGGCCCCACCCGCCTCTTTGATGAACTCCTGTACCATGATGTTGGCCTTCAGCCCCATAAAGGCCTCAATCACACTCTCGCCTGCCTTTTGGGTCTCGGCCAGTACCACACCGATCCCTTGAGTGCCTTCCAGCAACTTGATAACCACAGGCGCGCCACCAACCATTTTCATCATATCCTGCACATCGTCCGGTAAATGACAGAAGCCGGTCACCGGTAGACCAATGCCCTTGCGGGCCAATAACTGCAGAGCACGGAGTTTATCCCGGGCACGGCTGATGGCCACCGATTCATTTAACGAGTAGACCCCCATCATCTCAAATTGACGGGTCACTGCCGTGCCATAGAAAGTCACCGAAGCACCAATGCGGGGAATCACCGCATCGTAACCGGTAAGGATCTCCCCTTTGTAATGGATCTGGGGTCGCATGGAGGTGATGTTCATATAGCAGCGCAGATAATCCAGCACACGAACCTCATGCCCACGCTGCTCGCAGGCCTCGACCAAACGTTTTGTCGAGTAGAGCTTTTTGTTGCGGGACAGAATGGCGATCTTCATGGTTCACCCTTTAATTTTCGGTGGCCGTTTGCCAAGCAGATAGGAGGCTGCGGGATCGACGATAAAACCACCTTCCATCGCCTTTCGTCCCAACAGCATACGGAATTTCATGCTGTCGCGATTGGTCAAGGTCAACTCAATCTGCTCCTCGATCTCTCCCAGGCGCACCCGGGTGGTGATGACATGGCGCTGTTCACGATGCCCACCGGAGTCAGAAACCAAGCGCCGGTCCAGCAAGTCGGCCTCACAAACCAGCGCAGGATGCCTCTTTTTTTGGATGGGATGCACGCCAAAACGCACCCGCTCCCGACCCCTCTGGCGAAAGTTCTCTACGAAATAGGCATGCAGGCAGGAGGTGCGGGCCCCTGTATCTACCTTAGCCTTGATATAGTCGATGCCCAGCTCCGGTAATGACAACCACTCACGCCAGCCTAGGATCTGTTTGTCGATCATTGCCATCCGTTCCCCATCATGGACGCCGCAGAAGATATGGGCACTTTATGGCGGAATCAGCCCGATGCCAACTGATATCAGTGAACTGCTGATTTATGATCCGTAGGAGCCCTCTTCCGAGAGCAATCTTACAGAGTACTTGCTAAGCCAAAAGAGTCATCCAAGAGGCTGGACTCCTACGCCACGACCAAGACGAATCAGTCCAAAAACCGGCTGATCAAACCAAACTCATCGGCTTCTCGGGGTAATTGTGCCCAGACCCGATAGCTGCTGCCCAACACCTCAGCGATCTCGGTACCATCAGGCTGACGCAGGCTTTCCAGACGAAATGCCTGATTGCCTTCAGGGGTGATGAGCTCCACCTGGTCACCCACTCCAAACTTGTTCTTCGCCTCCAGCTCATACCAGTCCCCTTCCCTGCCCCGCACCTCGGCGACGAAGATCTGGCGACTGCTGCTGGAGCTGTTCTGACGGTAGCTTTGCAGATCCTGAGTGGCGTGGCGCTGCAAAAAACCATCGGTATAACCCCGGTTGGCCAGACTCTCCAGATCACTCATGAGACTGGGATCGAAATCGCGCCCGGCGACCGCATCGTCGATGGCCCGACGATAGGCCTGGGTGGCCCGAGCGACGTAATAGTGAGACTTGGTACGCCCCTCGATCTTGAGACTGTCCACCCCGATGGTCACCAGCTTGCGCACATGTTCAATGGCACGCAGATCCTTGGAATTAAGGATATAGGTACCGTGCTCATCCTCTTCTATGGGCATGAACTCGCCGGGACGCTCACCCTCTTCCATCAGATAGGATTGTTTGGCCAGGGGATGGGGATGCTGCTCGTCGCTATCTGCTGACAGCCGATATTCCCAACGGCAGGAGTTGGTACAGCTGCCCTGATTGGCATCGCGGTGATTGAAATAGCCGGAGAGCAGACAGCGACCCGAATAGGCGATGCAAAGGGCACCGTGGACAAAGACCTCCAGCTCCATGTCGGGACAGGCCTGACGAATCTCGGCGATCTCCGTCAGAGAAAGCTCCCGCGACAGGATCACCCGGCTCAGCCCTATCGACTGCCAAAACCGCACCGCTGCGGCATTCATCGTATTGGCCTGCACCGAAAGATGAATCGGCATCTCCGGCCAGCGTTCGCGCACCAGGCCAATCAGACCGGGATCAGCCATGATGAGGGCATCCGGTCCCATGGCCATTACCGGCACCATGTCGTCGAGAAAGGTCTTGAGTTTGGCCCCGTGAGGCATGACATTGGCTGCCACAAAGAAGCGACGGCCCTGTCCCTGAGCCTCACGGATGCCGGTGGCCAGATTCTCGTGCAGAAAATCGTTGTTACGCACCCGCAGGCTATAGCGCGGCATCCCTGCATAGACCGCGTCGGCCCCATAGGCCAGGGCGTAACGCATATTGTTCAAGGTGCCGGCAGGGGCCAGCAGCTCGGGGACCCCCGTCATTTAGATTGGCTGGGCAGGTGCACTTGCCTGGCATTCCAGGAAAATGCGCTTGTCACAGGTTGCACAAATACCCTTGTCCAGCTTTTGGTAAATACCATGCACCGCAGCGCCCTTGGTTTGAAACACATTGCGAGAGCTGTCCGTATCCATGCAACCACAAGATTCCAGATCATCCCAGAACCCTTGTTTGACATTGATCAGATAGAGATCGCCACCCGCGGCCCGACGCAGTTTGGCCTCTTCTGCAATAGCCTCGGCCCCCTGCAAATCCACAAAATTGATGCCGTTGGCCAGAATGGCCAGATGTTTTTGTTCCGGATTGCGGCTACGGAACAGGTCAAAGGTATTCTGCACATGGTTGGCGGAACCAAAAAACACCGGTCCATCAATACGGGCAAAACGCACCTGCGGACACTCCGGCAGATCCGGGTCGGTGATAAAGGCCCGTTTGGGCAAACGGGGGTCAGGCACCCGGCGACGGATGCTGGGCTTGGAGACCTTCTCCAGATAGAGCAGCAGGGAGAGCAGCACCCCGGCAAAGATCGCCAGTTCCAGATCCAGGAACAGAGCGCTACCGAGGGTAACCAGCAAAACAGCGGTCTCACGCTTGTTGGCATGCAGAATGTGTTTGATCTGGCGAAAATCGATCAGCCCATAGGCAACGATAAAGAGCACCCCTGCCATGGCCGCCTTGGGCAGATAGGCTGCCAGCGGTGCCACCATGAGCACGATAATCATCAACAGAAAACCGGCAAAAGCAGCGGCCAGAGGGGTGCGGGCACCCGCATCATAATTCAGTCCGGAACGGTTGAAAGAACCAGTGGCCACATAGCCCGAGAAGAAACTGCCCGCGATGTTGGATAGACCTTGGCCGATAAACTCCTGGTTACCATCAATACGATAACCGCCCTTGGAGGCCAAAGAGCGACCAATGGAGACCGCTTCGGTCAGGGCAAAGAGTGTTACTGCCAGAGCAGTTGGTGCCAGCTCTTTGATCACATCCATGGAGAAGGTCGGGCTGGTCAGTGGGGGCAAGGTGGCAGGCAAAGCTCCAACCAGAGCGAGATGGGTGACCTCCGGGCCAAATGAGGCATTGAGCCCCAGAGCAATAAAGCTGCCCACCAGCATGGCGATAATGAGATAGGGCAGCTTGGGCCACCAGCGTTTGATCGCAATCCCGGTAATCAGGGTGCCCAGAGCCACCATGGTGGCATAGGGATTGATGTCGCCCAATCGCTGCAAAAAGGCCAGGAGAATGTCATGCAAATGGCCTCCAGAAGGCATCTCGAGACCAAAAAAATGCTTCAACTGCTTGGCACCAATGAGAATGGCTGCCCCGCCCGTAAAACCCACAATCACCGAGTGAGAAATAAAGTTGACCAGAGCCCCCATGCGCGCCAGTCCTAAAACCAGTTCGATGATCCCGATCATAAAGGTCAGTGTCAGGGCCAGGGCCACATAGTCCGCACTACCCGGTGTCGCCAGGGAGGAGAGTGAAGAGGCCAGAACAACCGAGGCCGCCGTCGTCGGCCCGGAGACCAGATGGCGGGACGAACCGAAAAAGGCAGCAATAATGGCGGGAATCATGCCCGCGTAGAGCCCGTACTCCGGAGGCATCCCGGCTATGGTAGCGAAGGCGACCCCCTGGGGCAGCACCACGATGCCACCGGTCAAACCGGCCATAAAGTCCGCTTTGATATCTCTCCGGCTGATAGTGGGCAACCAGGACATGAAGGGGGTAAAGCGCGCTAACATTTGAGTCTCTCCAAGGCAAGATCGGCGGGTCGGCAAGGGATTGTCGGCTGCGAATGAGAAAAATCAAATATTCTAATATAGATTGACTCGAAGATAAATCACGATTGTGGTGCCAAGCGCAGCTCACTAGGCATTCGTGCTCGGGTAAGATTTCAATTAAACTTGATATAAATCAATCAACTACACAACACTTGCAACACAAGCCCACCCACTTGTGCCTCAAAAACAAGTTCACCACTAGCTGTTACAGAAATTTTACTCTGCCATAGGTAAAAATTGGGTTAAAGCCAGGCCACAATACGGCTGGCACAACAGAGAATGCTCTTAGCAACGTAGGGTGGATAAGCGCAACGCTATCCACCAAGGTCGCACCGGGAATTGGTGGATGCGCTCTGCTTATCCACCCTACAGCATTGGCATCGGGTTACGCTACGCTAACCTGACCTACTCTGCTAAAGGAGAATCAGCAGGGAGATCAAGATACTCCACCTTAAAGCTGCCATATTTGAGTTTTTCGACCACTTCAAAGCCGTAACTGGGATACCAGCCCCAGGAGTGGCTTTGCAGATCCCGCAAGGCGCGCCATTGGGCCTCGGACAGGGATTTTGGACTGAAGCCACAGCCGTAGTTGACCCGCCGTTTTCCCCCTTTGATTTGGTAATCTGCCTTCACCACAATCACATAGGCAAAGGGGTAATTGCTGGTGGTTTGGGTGCTGATGATATCGACGTTTTTCCAGTAATGGTCGTAGCCCTTTTCCCGCAGAATCGCTTCCCCCGCTGCGATGGCCTGTTGCGGATGATCCTTTCCCGTAATCAGCACATAATCCAGGGTACTGCCCTGGAACTTGGCCATGACACACGCGGCCCCACCCATTTTGACCGGGCGATCGTTACCCGCCCAGGCCAACGGAGAGAGCAACAACAGCCAGAGCAGCAGCCAGGCGTCCTGCCTCACTGCACCCCACCCTGGGATTCATAATGGGGGCCCACCCAAAACAGCTGGTTATCACCCGCCTTGGACAAGAGCACCTTGGCCACCACGTGCCCTGGGCCGGTCTGCCAGCGCAATATCTGTTCATCCAATTCTGCCCCCTGCTTTGCCGGTTTGCCATAGACGGCGGCCAGTTGCTCTGCCAGACGCTCGTGATAGGCCGCCCGATAGTTGAGCTTGATCATCTCCAGATGGCCGTCCCGATTGAAAAAGAAGGTGATGAAGCGGGCAGGCAGGCCATTGAAAGCTGCGATGTGGCCGAAACAGTGCTCGCCCGCTGCGTCCGGCTTTTGATCTTTCTCACACGCCAGCTCCAGTTTGGGATAGATGTGACGGATGTCTTCGATTTTCTCTTCCCCGCGGAGGGCCGCAAAATCCAGATTTACGGTCGGATTGCCCCGCAGTTTCAGCAAGGTGACATCCAGCCAGCGTTGGCCCTGGTCATCAAACAGCACCCAGGCCAGGGGGAGCAGGAGCAAAAAGATCAGCAGCAGCTTCAGGGCAAGTTTGTAGCGAATCATCAGGCCTCCAGCGCTTCCCAACGTTCATAGGCGGTAGCCAGATCGGTCTCCAGCCGGTTCATAGTGATATTCAACTGCGCCAGTTCGTCCCCATCCGTCTGATAAAGCGCCGGATCGGATAGCCGTTGTTGCACGGCAGCCAGCTCTGCCTCCATCTGTTCGATGCGCTGGGGCAATTGCTCCAGATCGCGCTGATCCTTATAGCTGAGTTTTTTCGGTTTAGGTGCCGCTGACTTGGGTTCAGTCTGGGGTTCGGGCCGTACGGCTTTGGGCTTGGTGGGGGCCAGCTTTTCTTCGATCGATTCAGGCCGCTGGCGCAGCCAATCCGAATAGCCGCCCACATAGTCCCCGATGCGCCCGCCCCCTTCAAACACCAGACTCGAGGTCACCACATTATCCAGGAAGGCCCGGTCATGGCTGACCAGCAGCAGGGTGCCCTGGTAGTTGAGCAACAGCTCCTCCAGCAGCTCCAGGGTCTCCACATCCAGGTCGTTGGTGGGTTCGTCCATCACCAGCAGATTGGCTGGTTTGGCAAAGAGCTTGGCCAGCAGCAGTCGATTGCGTTCACCGCCGGAGAGGGCCTTCACCGGCTGACGCACCCGTGTCGGGCTGAAGAGAAAATCCTGTAGATAGGAGATGACGTGACGCGGCTGGCCATCAACCAGAATCTTCTCGCTGCCCCCCGCCACGTTGTCCAGCACCGATTGCTCCTCATCCAGTGCCTCGCGCAGTTGGTCGAAATAGGCGATCTCCAGATTGGTACCCAGACGCACACTGCCCTGGTCCGGCGTCAAGCGTTCCAGCATCAGCTTGAGCAAAGTGGATTTGCCGCTGCCGTTGGGGCCGATGAGGCCGATGCGATCACCCCGCATCACCAGGGTCGAGAAACCGTTGACCAGGAGCTGGTTATCCCAGGCATAACTGAGGTTTTCTGCCTCGATCACCAGTTTGCCAGAGCGCTCAGCCTCTTGCAGTTGCATCCGCGCCTGGCCCTGCTGAACACGGCGCTGACGGAACTCATCGCGCATCTGTTTCAGCGCCCGCACCCTACCCTCGTTACGGGTGCGACGGGCCTTGATGCCCTGACGAATCCAGACCTCCTCCTGGGCCAGTTTCTTGTCAAACCGCTGATTGGCCTGTTCCTCGGCATGGAGGCGCTCTTCGCGACGACGCAGGTAGTTGTCGTAATCCCCCGGCCAGTCGGTCAGTGCGCCGCGATCCAGCTCGGAAATGCGGGTCGCCAGGGCACGGAGAAAGGCCCGGTCGTGGGTGACAAAGAGCAAGGCGCCCGACCAGTTGCGCAGAAACTCTTCCAGCCATTGAATGGCGGCGATGTCCAGGTGATTGGTGGGTTCGTCCAGCAACAGCAGATCTGGCTCCAACACCAGTGCCCGGGCCAGGAGTACCCGGCGCTTCAGCCCACCGGAAAGATGGCCAAAATCTTCGTCTTCAGGCAGTTCCAGCCGCGACAGCACCTTCTCCACCCGCTGCTCCAACTGCCAGCCATCGACGGCCTCCAACTGCTGCTGCACCTGGGCCAGTTGGTTCAGCGCCGACTCAGTAGGATCGTCGGCCACCGCCTGTGTCGCCCGATGGTAGGCCATCAACAACTCGCCCACACCGGCCAAACCGCTGGCCACTACCTCGAACACCGTGCCCTGGGTATCCTCGGGCACCGCCTGCTCCAGCCGGGCTACCCGCATACCTTGAGTCAGGATGCGCTCACCGGCATCGGCCTGAATCTCACCGGCAATCACCCGCATCAAGGTCGACTTGCCCGTACCGTTGCGACCAATAAGGCAGACCCGCTCGCCCGGTTCGATGGAGAAGCCCACATCGTTCAGCAGAGGATCAGCCCCATAGGCCAGTTGAATGTTTTTCAGTGTCAGAATTGGCATCGGCCCATGATACCCGATCCCGACCACAGCAAATGGCTGTTAATTTGGCCCAATGGGTATAGACTCAGTGAGCACCCGAGAAAAATCCTCTGGGCACACCACCTTTATGAATTCAGGAGATCAATAGTGATGAAAAAAGTGATGACCCTCGCATTTTCCACCCTCTTCGTTTTCGGCCTGGCCCTGGCCTCATTCAACGCATCAGCCACTGGATACGTCTCCAGTTCCTATGGCAAAGTCAAAACCAGCGGTGGTTCCTGTGTGAAAGGTTCCGGCAGGGTGAACTGCTAGTTTTTTTTTGGCGCCAGGCCATACCTGGCGCCTTTTCCCCTCAATCTACCGACTTTTCCAACACCCAGCCCAACTCCTCGACACCACCCGACCGGGGCCATACCAGAGCGTCTTGCTGTGGCCAACGCCAACGCCGCTCAGAAAACAGTTCACGCATCGCTTGTGAATCACAATGATAGGGCGGCCCGCCTTCCCGTCCTGTCTGCATGAAGAGGGCATAAAGCTGGCCTCCCGGTTTGAGCCAGCGATATAGCCGCGCCTCGTATTCCGGCCAATGCTCAGGGCTCAGAGCGCAGAGGCAGGTTTGTTCGTAAATGGCATCGAAGGGAGCCGCTGGCTCCCATTTCAGCAGATCGGCTTGCAGCACTTCAGCCTTCAACCCTTGCTCGGCCAGGGATTGGCGCAGTCGAGCCACGGGTGTCGGCGCAATGTCTACCGCCGTCACTTCGTGGCCCGCTGCCACTAGCACAGCAACTTCGTGACCATGTCCGCAACCTGGAACCAGTACGCACCCAGGTCGCATGGTCTCTATCCAATGATCCAGAGCCGGACTGGAGACACCCTGATCCCAACCCGTCTGACCACTGAGGTAGCGATTTTCCCAATCGCCATGACGGGAACAACTGAATTCCTGATCATTGGACATTAGAGACTGGCCTCTCAAGACAAATTGGGTTCATCATAGAGGGGCAAACCACCTCACAACAACCCTAGAGTGTTCATGCAAACCAAGATCCTGCTGCCCGAATCCGAGATGCCGACCCATTGGTACAATGTCATTGCCGACATGCCCAATCCCCCCGCCCCTTATCTGGGGCCGGATGGCAACCCGATTCCTCCAGAGGCCATGCTCTCCATTTTCCCGGAGGCACTGGTGCAGCAGGAGGTCAGCGGCGAGCGTTGGATTGAGATCCCCGAGCCAGTGCGGGATGCGCTACGACTCTGGCGCCCTTCCCCTCTTTATCGCGCCCATCGCCTGGAAGCGGCACTCAAGACCCCCGCCAAGATCTATTACAAGAACGAGGCAGTCAGTCCCGCCGGATCACACAAGCCCAACACGGCGGTTGCCCAGGCCTATTACAACCAACAGGCAGGCATCAAGCGCCTGGCCACGGAGACCGGCGCCGGTCAGTGGGGCTGTTCTCTGGCCCTGGCTGGACAGATGTTCGGGCTGGATGTGCGGGTCTATATGGTCAAGGTCAGCTACGAGCAAAAGCCCTATCGTCGCTCCATGATGCAGACCTGGGGAGCCGAGGTTTTCCCCAGCCCCACAGAGATGACCAACGCCGGACGCCAGATTCTCACCGCCCACCCGGACTCCCCCGGCTCTCTGGGCATTGCCATTTCCGAGGCAGTGGAAGAGGCCGCAGGACGAGATGACACCAACTACGCCCTCGGTTCGGTGCTCAACCATGTGCTGTTGCATCAGACCATCATCGGCGAAGAGGCGAAAAAGCAGATGGCCCTGGCCGGTGATTATCCCGACATCATCTACGCCCCTTGCGGTGGTGGCTCCAACTTTGGCGGCATCGCCTTCCCCTTCTTCGCCGACAAGGCGGGTGGCACCCAAATGGAACTGGTGGGGGTGGAA
>JBNKLG010000047.1:0-20416 GCA_050292235.1 Sedimenticolaceae bacterium
CCTGAGCCAGAACCCGAGCCCGAGCCCGAGCAAGCACTGCCTCCTGTGCCAGAATCAAAACCTGCGCCGGAATTTTCGGAGCCAGTGTTGCCGCTGGATGATGGGCGCAAGGAGCCCTGGCTGGATACTCGTGCTGTCCTGGCTCTGGATGAGGGGGCGCGGTCATTGGCGTCTGGAATGCCAAAGGCAGGTGCGTCTGCGGCTACCGCAAAATCTTCCAGCGACGGTCTGCGTCAAGAACCCAAGGCAGCACCAGCCTCATCCTCCGATGAGCCGGAGATGCCATCTTTGCCCAAAGAGCTGCCCAACATGCTGGTGCAGATCAGTCTGGTGGCACGGGGGGCTTATCTGGAGGGTGACCGTATTCTGTCCGCCCTGGATGCCCAGGGCCTCAAATTGGGAAAACTCCAGATTTACCACCGGGTCGATACCACTAACCGGGTGATCTATAGCCTGGCGAGCATGGTGGAGCCCGGCATCTTTCCCACGAAGGATATGGCGGACTTTGCTACACCGGGTATTACCCTGTTTATGCAGTTACCTGGGCCGAAAGAGGGTCTGGAGGCTTTTCAAGATATGTTGGATACTGCTACGGCTCTGGCCAAAGAGCTCAATGCCGAGTTGCAGGACCCTGAACATAATCTGTTGCGCCCCCAGGCCATCGAGCATTTGCGTAGCCAGATTCAGGAACACAGCCGTCAGTTGAAGCTGGCTCAGGTGCGGCAGCAACGGGCCCGGCACTGAGATGGATCCCGCCGAGGCCAGTCAGCGCCTGAGTCAGTTGCGTCAGGAGATTAGGCACCACAATCATTGCTACTATGTCCTTGACGACCCGATCGTGCCGGATGCGGAGTACGACCGGCTGTTTCGAGAGTTGCAGGCTTTGGAAAGGGATTATCCCGACTGGGTCACGCCCGATTCGCCGACACTGCGGGTGGGAGGAATACCCCTGTCCAAGTTCGAGCCGGTGCAGCACGCCGTGCCCATGCTTTCTATCAAGACCGAAACTGACAGCGGGCCTGAAGGTGCCCTCCATTTCGATCAACGGATTCGGCGCGCCCTGGCGCTGGATGGGACAGCGCCACCGGTTGTCTATGCTGCTGAACTCAAGTTCGACGGTCTGGCCATCAACCTGCGCTACGAGAACGGCATACTGGTGCAGGCTGCTACCCGGGGGGACGGCCAAACCGGCGAGGATGTGACCCAGAACATCCGTACCATTCATGTGATTCCTTTGCGCCTGACGGGCTCTGTACCGCCTCTGCTCGAAGTGCGTGGCGAGGTATTCATGAGCCGACCGGACTTCGAACGTTACAACGAGCGTCAGCGCCAGGTGGGTAAGGCAACCCTGGTCAACCCACGCAATGCGGCGGCAGGCAGTGTGCGCCAGCTCGATTCCAAGGTGGCCGCAGAGCGACCTCTGTCGTTTTATGCCTATGGCCTGGGTGAGGTTCAGGGTTGGAGGATGCCTGAACATCATAGTGGGGTTCTGGATGCCCTGGGCGCTATGGGGCTGCCCATTTGTGAGCACCGGGCCCGGGTGCAGGGAGGGGACGGTCTGGTGGACTTTCACGCCAGGATTGCCGCTTTGCGCGATACCCTGCCCTTCGATATCGATGGTGTGGTCTACAAGGTTGATGCGTTGTCATTACAGGCTGAGCTGGGCTTCGTCTCCCGTGAGCCGCGCTGGGCTGTGGCCCATAAGTATCCGGCGCAGGAAGAGATCACTCAGGTGTTGGAGGTGGAATTCCAGGTTGGTCGCACCGGTGCCCTGACCCCTGTTGCCCGGTTGGAACCCGTTTTTGTGGGTGGAGTCACAGTCAGCAATGCCACTCTGCACAATATGGATGAAGTCCAGCGCAAAGATGTCCATCTGGGCGATTGGGTTATCGTGCGTCGTGCCGGTGATGTGATTCCCGAGGTAGTGCGGGTGCTGCTCGAGCGCCGCCCGGCCAATGCCACTGAGGTAACCTTGCGCGCCACTTGTCCCGTTTGCGGCGCTGAGGTCATTCGGCCCGAGGGTGAGGCTGTGGCCCGTTGCAGTGGTGGTCTCTACTGCCCGGCGCAACGCAAAGAGGCAATCAAACATTTTGCCTCCCGTCGCGCCATGGATATTGAGGGTCTGGGTGACAAGCTGGTGGAACAACTGGTTGACAGCGGTTTGGTTCAGGATCCCGCCGATCTTTATCACCTGACCCTGGAACAGTTGAGTGGTCTGGAGCGCATGGCGGAAAAATCGGCTCAGAATCTTCTGAATGCGCTGGCGCTTAGCAAGAAGACCACACTGGCCCGTTTTCTTTTTGCCCTGGGAATTCTGGGCATCGGTGAGACCATGGCCGCCACCCTGGCCAAACATTTGGGTAGTCTGGAGGCGATTGCCGGACTGGACTATCAGGATTTGATTGAATTGAAGCTGAGTCAGGCCAAGGGCTTGCAAAAGAGCTGGCAGTCGATGCCGGACCGCTCACTGCTATTGTCGGAACTGCAACCGCCAGAGACACTTAAATGGTGTCAACAGGTGCATCTGAAGCTGTTGGCAGAATCTTTCTCCACCCTGGGGGAGGTATTGGATGCGGCCCCAGAGGGGCTGGCAAACTTGCCCACCATCAAGGTCGAGGGCATTGGCCATGTGTTGGCAGAGAAGCTGGTCTCCTTTTTCCATCAGCCCCACAATGGCGAGATCATCGCCAAACTGCGTCAGGCCGGTGTCCATTGGCCCGATGAAAAATCTGCAGAGCCCGGTGAACAACCCCTTGCGGGCAAGACCTTTGTCATTACCGGTACCCTGAATCGCCCCAGAACCGCCATCAAGGCAGAGTTGGAGGCCTTGGGCGCCAAAGTCAGCGGTAGCGTATCTGCCAAGACCCATTATCTGATTGCCGGGGCCGAGGCCGGATCAAAACTGGTCAAGGCAGAGTCCCTGGGGGTCCCTGTGTTGGATGAAGTGGCTTTGGAACGATTGATGACGAATACTGTCGATGAAAGTTGAGTAACCCATCACGCTTTCTGTCCGAAATCGGGACTAGACTATTCTAGATATTTGTACCATTTGAAATGAAACGATGACGAATTCGACGGTTTTCTCAGAGCAAATGACCCTGTCACCCGAAGACGCCGCACTCTTGTTGCCCTCATTGCCCGAAGCCCTGGTTTTATTGCGCAATGATTGCGTGATCTATGCCAATAAGGCATTGACAGCCCTGTTGGGCCGTGCGGCGACAGAGCATCTTGTGGGGAATTCCTGGCATCTGTTGGTGGGGGAAACCCAGCGGCCTATGGTACAGAAAGCGCTGTCAGCCTGTTTGTCTGTGGGGCGGAGAGAGTTGGAGTTGCGTTTGATGAGTGCGAGGGGTGAGATTTCGGTCTTGGCTAGCATGGCTCCCGTGTCGTTGAGCGAAGGACCTGCAGTGGTTTTGCTGGTTCGAGACCTGAGTGTCATTCGTCAGGTTGAAGAACAGTTGTTGGGGCATCTCAATCGGGACAGTCTGACCGGTTTGGCTAACCGGGCTCTGTTTTATGATCGCTTGGAGCATGAGGTGGTGCGGGCACAACGTGGTGGCCATCACATGGTGCTCATGTTCATCGATTGCAACCGTTTTAAATCCATCAATGACAGCCTGGGCCGTGAGGTTGGCAATAAAGTACTGCGCGAGGTGGCCGATCGCCTCATGAAATGTTGTCGTCAATCCGACACCGTGGCGCGCTTGGGTGGAGATGAATTCACCATCATTCTGTCTGATCTGTCCAAAGGGCCGGATGCCGAACGGGTGACAAAACGGATCATCGAAGATTTGGGCGAGCCTTTCTACATGGATGGTTCGGAAGTGAATCTTTCTGTATCCATTGGTCTGGCAGCTTTTCCAGGAGATGGCGACAGCAGTGGTAATCTGATCAAAAATGCAGAAGCCGCCATGGCCCAGGCAAAAACCGAAGGTCGTGGTGCCTATCGTTTTTATACCCAGGATATCCATTCCGAGATGATGCGCAGGATGTCCATGGAGAGAGCCTTATCCCGTGCTCTGGAGGAAGAACAACTGGTGGTGCATTACCAGCCCATCATCGACATACAGCAGGGACGTTTGGTGGCGATCGAGAGCTATCTCCGTTGGCAGCATCCGGATATGGGGCTGGTGCCGCCCGCCTATTTTCTCTATATCGCCGAAGAGACGAAGCATACCCTCTCCTTTACCCACTGGTTGTTGAATAAGGTTTGCCGTCAGGTGGCGGATTGGCGTCAGTTGCCTGGTTTGGAGCAGTTACGTATGAGTGTCAATCTTTCCTGTCGGCACTGTCGTGAATTGTTGAATGTCGATGATTTGGAGCAACTTCTGGAAGAGACCGGTTTGCCACCCGAGTGCCTGGTGCTGGAAATGACCGAAAACTTTTTTCTTTATGATGAGGTCAGAGCCATTGAGCATTTGGCGCAATTAAAGACGCTGGGTGTTAGCCTCTGGTGGGATGATTTCGGCATCGGAGAATCTTCTCTGGGTCTGCTTAAGCGAATACCCGTGGATGGCATTAAGGTGGATCAGAGTCTTGTGGCGCAAGTGGGAAACAGCGAAGAGACTGCTGACTTAGTGCGGTGCATGATGGCCCTGGTAAGTGCCCTTGGGCGGCAGATCATCGGAGAGGGGGTTGAGCAACCGGGCCAACTGCAATTTCTGATAGAAAACGGCTGCGAATTGGCGCAGGGTTTTCATTTCGCCAAACCCATGCCTGTCGAAGCTTTTGATACATGGCTGGCAGGGGAGGGGGCAACTTTCTGTTCAGGAAGAGTTGCTAGCATTTGAGTTTGGTTTTTGAGCGTGTTTTTCATCGTATAAAGCCCGGCTGACCGCTATTCGTCGTTTTCTCCTTTGATTCTGCGTTCATATTCCTGGTGTCTCAGATTTCTATTTTTTGGTTTCAGGCCTTCGCTTATTCACTTGCGTTTTTTGGCCTTTAGGTCTTTCATTTATGTGTGTTAATGGTGCAACCCTCGCGGGTTTTTTCGCCATTGAGTAGTGTTCTCAAGGGATTGGAGTGCCTGGAAGGGAGCGACAGTTTTGAGGAGACAGTGGTCCAGGTCAACCGTGCTCGTTGCCCTTGTTATGGAAAATGTTGGAGTGCCCATGACTGTCAACCAAACAAAGATTGATACCTGTCCGTTGGATGAGAAGATTCTTGAAGATGAGATTTCCCGGCAGCGGTTGGCAGAAGCCAGTCTTAAGACAATTTTCTATAATACCTCCAGCCATAGTGGTGAAGCGTATTTTCGCACGCTTGTTTCAGATCTCGCAAAGGCCCTTGATGTCTATTATGTCATTGTAGGACGCACGGCTAATGAGGGTGGTGTTGATGTTTGTCATACCATTGCTGTCTGGGCAGGTGATGATTTTATGCCTAACATTACCTATAAATTGCCTGGCACGCCGTGCAGAAATGTCAGTGATCAAAAAATGTGTTTTCATCCCTGCGGTGTTCAAGCAGATTATCCTGAGGATCGATTGCTTGTCGACATGAAGGCAGAGAGCTATATCGGTATGCCTATGATCGATACCACAGGCAAGACTCTGGGAATCCTGGTGGCTTTGGATACCAAACCAATGAGTGAGGGCAAGCGTTACCTTGCCCTGTCGCTTTTGACCATATTTGCGACGCGGGCGGCTTCAGAGCTCCAGTTTCAAGATCGTGAGGCGGAGTTGGAACGGCTCGTTGAGCAGAGAACAAATGATCTAATCCTAGCCAAACAGGTTGCGGAAGAGGCCAATGAGGCAAAGAGCCAGTTTTTGGCCAATATGAGTCATGAATTGCGTACGCCACTGAATGCCATTATTGGTTTTAGTGAGCTTCAACTGCGCGCTGCCGCCACGACAGGTAAACAACGAGAGAGTCTGGAGCTGATTCATTCCAGTGGACAGCATCTGTTGCAACTTATCAATGATGTTCTGGATATGTCCAAGATTGAAGTAGGGCGTATGCAACTGCAGATCGAGCCGATGGATCTGCATCAGGAGTTATTGATGCTGTCGGAAATGTTGCGTATCCGAGCAGAGCAGAAAGGTCTTTATCTTCTGGTGGAGCGTGATGCCGATCTACCTCAATATATTGAGGGTGATCAAAAGAAAATACGTCAAGTGCTGATCAATTTGGTGGGTAATGCGATTAAGTATACCGATGAGGGAGGGGTTAATCTCAGGATAAAGGGCGTGTCAAGGGGAGATGGTTTACAATTGATGTTTGATGTTGAAGATAGTGGCCAAGGTATCAGTGCTCAGGAAATAGATAGAATATTTGATGCCTTTGTACAAGTGGGTAGATCTGGTGCAAAGGCGGAAGGTACCGGGCTTGGGCTGAGTATTACAAAGCGCTTTGTTGAAATGATGAATGGGGACATTCAAGTAAAAAGTGTGGAGGGGCAGGGTTCGATTTTTAGCGTCCAATTGCCTGTTGGTGTGTCAGAATCCAGTCAAATAATTCGAATTGGAATGGGACCACGTATCAGTAGATTGCGTGATGGTAATTATGCGAATCTGATTATGGTTGTTGATGATTCTGAAGTAGACCGGCTTTTATTGGTTCGTATATTGCAACAGGTGGGGTTTTCTGTGATATCTGCAGCGAATGGGTCGGAAGCAGTGGCATTGTTTCAACAACATAGACCGACGTTTATCTGGATGGATCTTCGCATGCCAATGATGGATGGATACGAGGCAACCTGTCTTATACGCAGAATGCCAGGAGGAGATGGCGTGTCTATTGTGGCTTTGACTGCGAGCAGTTTTACCGATGAGCGGGATAAGGTGCTTGCAAGTGGATTTGATGATTTTCTTTCTAAGCCCTTTAGGGAGTCAGATCTTTTTACTGTCATGCAAAAAAAATTGGGTTTAGAGTATCTATATGATGACGAGATGGATGCTAAAATGGATGGCAATTTAAAACCATCTGGTCTGTCGGGAGAGTTTGATAAGTTGTCAAAAGAAGATAAGAAGCTTTTTCTGAAAGAACTGGCGCTGGGGGATATGGACGCGTTGGAGTCATTACTTGCTGACTTGAACTCCAGCTATCCGGATTTTGTCAGAATCGCTGAAACCTACATGAAAAAATTTCGTTTTAGAGAACTTAGTGAATTACTTGATACAGAAATGAATTAGTGACCACATCCATAGGAGAGGCAGATCATCCAAGGCAAATTTTGGTTGTCGATGACCAGCCAGAAAGTTTGCAGTTAATCAGCAGTTTGCTGCGTCAGGCAAATTTTTCTGTGCGTGTGGTTTCGACGGGGGAGCAGGTGTTGCGTTCAGTGCTCCTAAAAAAACCAGATATGATTTTAATGGATGTCCGTATGCCAAAAATGAATGGCATTGAGACCTGTTTGGCGCTTAAGGAAAATAAGTCAACGGCAGATATCCCGGTTCTTTTTCTCAGTGCTCTACATAGTACTGAGGATAAAATGGCAGGGTTCTCAGCAGGTGGTCTTGATTATATTACCAAACCGTTTTCTGTAGAAGAACTGCTTACCCGTATCAATACTCATTTTCGTCTGCATGAATTACAGCAGGGACTGGAAAAACAAGTATTGGATCGTACGCATCAATTGCAATTGCTTAATGCACAAATGCAGGATCTTTATGATCACGCGCCCTGCGGCTATCATTCGATTACTCCGGAAGGTCTGGTTGTACGGATGAATCAGACGGCTTTGGATATGCTTGGGTATGATAAGAGTGAGGTGGTTGGCAGGATGAATATTGCTGATCTTCTTAGTGATAGAGGGAGGGAGATTTTTAGGCGTAAATTTCCCGATTTTTTACAGCATGGAGAGGTGAATGATGTCGAAGTAGAGATGGCTCGTAGAGATGGATCATGCTTATGGGTTAGCTTGAATGCGACTGCCGTTAGAGACAGTAGTGGTAAGATACTGCATAGCCGCACGATCTATACCGATATTACTGTTGAGAAAGCACAAAGAGAACAGTTGGAATATCTTGCTCATTATGATTCACTGACTGCGCTTCCGAATCGTGTGTTGCTCACAGATCGCCTTCATCAGGCGATGATTCATACTCTGCGGAAACAACAGCAAATGGTGTTGGTCTTTCTGGACTTGGATGGATTCAAGGAGATCAATGACCAATATGGTCATGATATTGGTGACCAACTGCTTGTGAAGCTTGCTGGACGGATGAAACACGCAGTTCGGGAAGGGGATACAGTGGCACGGGTTGGCGGTGATGAATTTGTCGCTGTGCTGATTGATGTGGCTTCTCAGAACGCATCCATTCCTTTGATTGAACGTTTGCTTGATGCAGCAACACAGACAGTTGATATTGATGGCATTGAGCTTGTGGTAACGGCAAGCCTGGGTGTGAGCTTTTATCCACAGTCTGAAGATGTTGAGCCCGGTCAGTTGTTACGGCAGGCTGATCAGGCCATGTATCAAGTCAAGCTGACGGGAAAGAACAGGTATCAGATTTTTGATGCTAGAAAAGATATTGATCTGCGGGATTATCATGGCAAGTTGCAGAGTATTCGTCAGGCTTTGAACAATCAGGAGTTTATCCTTCATTATCAACCCAAGGTGAATATGGGTACTGGTGATGTTATCGGGGTGGAGGCGTTGATTCGTTGGCAACACCCACAGTTGGGTTTACAATTGCCCGCAAGATTCTTACCTTTCATTGATAACAACAGTTTGACTGTAGAGATTGGTGATTGGGTATTGGATACCGCCCTGAAACAGTTGGTGAGTTGGCGGCATGAAGGGATAGATGTTTCGGTTAGCGTGAATGTGAGTGCGTTGCAACTCCAGCAAGAAGATTTTGTAGAAAAATTGATTAAGAAACTTGATGATTTTCCACAGTTGGATCGAAACCATCTTGAACTGGAAATTCTCGAATCGAGTGCGCTGAATGATATCCCTCGTGTCTCTAACATTATTCGTCAGTGCCAGAAATATGGAGTCCATTTCGCTATCGATGATTTTGGAACAGGTTATTCTTCATTGACCTATCTCAAACAGTTACCGGTACAGACGCTGAAGATCGATTATTCCTTTGTTAAGGATATGCTGGATGACCCTGAAGATCTTGCTATTTTGGAAGGTATTCTCAATCTGTCCATGGCATTTCATCGTGATGTGATTGCTGAAGGGGTAGAAACTCTGGAACATGGCAAGATTTTGATGCAACTTGGCTGCAAACTGGGGCAGGGTTTTGGCATTGCACGGCCTATGTCTGCTCAAGCCTTTAGCGAATGGATGAGAAGCTGGGCGCCATTCGATGAGTGGCGAGATATTCGCAAGATCAGTCGTGATGATTTTTCTCTTCTGATTGCCCGTACTGAACACCATGCCTGGGTCAGGGAGATCAGTGATTTTGTGATAGAGAAGAGAAAATCTCCGCCTCCCCTTCAGGAGCAGGCGTGTCACTTCAGTCACTGGCTAACCTCCGACGGGGTAGAGCGATATGGTGCGGCCAGATCCTTTCAGAATCTTATCCCCATTCACAGCGAGATCCATGCACTTGCTCAAAAAATATGTCAGCTGAAAGTTCAGCATCGACAGAAGAGGGCACTGGAAGAGCTACAGCAACTTTTTCGCAAAAGAGATGAAATGATTACGATGCTCGAACAGTTGCTTGCGGAGAGGCGGTTACAAATCGTTCATTGAGCAGGGCTCCCTTTATTGTTCTTTTGTTGGTCGACCTGGGTTTCAGGCTTTGTCATGGGGGTTGATCTCACCTCAATGTGCTCTCCTGTTGTTTTGAAGCGAGAGGCATAAAATCCAGTTTGTTTAGTAGGTTAGGGTGTTGCATGAGCGATATTTTGCTGTTGAATATTAGTGGTAGGGATCATGCTGGTATTACGGCTGCTTTTACCGATATGCTGAGTCAACACAGTGTACATATTTTGGATATCGGGCAGTCGGTCATTCTGGATCAGCTCAATCTCAGTATGTTGTTAGAGATTCCCGAAGACCACGCTTCTGGGAGCTTGATGAAGGAGGCGCTTTTTTTGGGGCATCAGCATGGCCTTAAGGTCGATTTCTCTCCCATCCTGGCAGAAAATTATGAACATTGGGTTTTGGAACAGGGCCATCCTCGCTACATCCTGACGCTCTTGGGCCGCAAATTGACGGCAGAAAATATCGCACACATTGCCCGTGTCGTGACTCAGCATGGCCTGAATATCGATAACATTACCCGGTTGTCGGGTCGTTTTTCCCTAAGCGATGCGAATCGACATCGCCGGGCCTGTGTGGAGTTTGCCATCAAAGGGCAAGTTGTTGATGTGGAGATCCTGCGACGGGATCTCTTGGCGATCACTCAGAGTGCTGAGGTGGATGTGGCCTTCCAGGCTGATGATCTCTATCGTCGTAATCGGCGCCTGATTGTCTTTGATATGGATTCAACCCTGATTCAGTGCGAGGTGATTGATGAGTTAGCCAAGGCTTCCGGCGTCGGGGATCAGGTGGCTGCTATTACCGAGGCGGCCATGCGGGGAAAGATACCCTTTAATGAGAGTTTTGAGCGCCGCTTAGCCACCCTTCAAGGACTGGATGAGTCAGTTCTGGCGCAAATTGCGGCGGATTTGCCCATCACCGAAGGGGCGGAGCGTTTGATTAGCCATCTCAAAAAACTGGGTTACAAAATTGGCATCCTCTCTGGTGGTTTTACCTATTTTGCCAACCATCTGAAAGCTCAACTCGATCTGGACTGCGTATCCGCCAATGAGTTGGATATTGAGAATGGCAAACTGACGGGCAGGGTTTGTGGCGAAATCGTCAACGGAGAGAAAAAGGCAGAGCTTTTACAGGCCATGGCGCAACAGCTGGGCATCCCTATGCAGCAAACCATAGCGGTGGGGGATGGCGCCAATGATTTGCCTATGTTATCTATCGCCGGATTGGGGATCGCCTTTCATGCCAAACCCTTCGTGCGGCAAAATGCGCGCCACGCCATCTCTACCCTGGGGCTGGACAGTATTCTCTATTTGCTGGGTGTCAGTGACCGGGAGTTGAATGAGGTTTGAGTCAGTCTCAGCCCTCATCGATGTAGCGTTCTTCCCGGGGGATGGAAAGCAGCTTTTCTGCCTCGGCGGGGTTCTTGGCGAAAATGATGCGCACCTGGGCTTGGGGATTGGCCTGTTCAGCCTTCTGGAGGCTAGCGCGCTGCTCACGGACTTCGGTTCGGGCGCTTTTGTAGTCGGTGTGATGGCTGAGTTGTTCGAGCTGTTTGGGGCCGTTGATGCGGTAGATATAGTAGGGCATGAGGGTTCCTGCGGTCAGACTAGGGGAGGGGTTATTGCATCCCAACCCCTAGTCGAAATCAACCTCAAAACCTGTAAACGTGCTGGTTTTGCCCCAATGCTTTATGCGGCAAAGTTGGGGGAGCGCAGTTCTTTCAGCGCAGCACGCTTCTCAATCAGCAATTTTTCATAGGTGGTGACCATGGCGCGCTCATAGGCACAATCGCCATTAAAGCCCATCTCTTCGATGCGGCCTTCCAAATAGGCGATGTCTTGCCCCAGAGAGTGTTCACTGAACTTGGGGCTGATGATGGATTGTTGGCGCTTAAGGGTTTTCATGTGGACCTCATACTTTGCTTCTATCATTCAGTTAAGATGGCTTGGCAACACTACCGCCTTCCTGTTAAAAAATAATGACGGTGGCGTGGAAAATGATTAATTCTTCAACTGATTACCCTCCATGGTCTGCGGTTAAACCGGCTGCGGTTGCCGGGTTGTTTTATCCTTCACAAGCCGCTGTGTTAAAGGCTGAGGTAGATGCCCTATTGTCGGAAGAAGCGCTTCCGCCTCATCCCTGGCTACAGGCACTGGTTGTGCCCCATGCGGGTTTTCCCTACTCTGGTCCCATTGCTGCCAGCGCTTATCATCAATTAATAGCATTAGATAGGAAGATTTGTCGAATAGTTCTTCTTGGACCCACGCATCACGTAGGTTTTTCTGGTATCGGCCTGCATAGTGCTGAGCGATTTGCCACACCTTTGGGTGAGATGGCTTTGGATCGCACATTTTTAGATCAATTGAGCGTTTTTCCTTTTGTGCACCAGATAGACCAGGCCTATGCCCAGGAACACTGTTTGGAGGTGCAGTTGCCTTTCTTACAGCGAATCTTCAAGGAGAAGGCGGTCTCTTTGGTGCCACTTTTGGTGGGGCAGGCCAGATATGAGGACGTGACCGATCTGTTACGCATGGTAGTGGAGGATGAAGCCAGTTTGATCCTGGTGACCAGCGATCTCAGTCACTATCTGCCATACGCCGAAGCACAGGCACAGGATCGCATCACGACGGCAGCCATTCAGGCTCTGGCACCGGAAAGATTGGGACGGGATAGCGCCTGCGGTCGCATACCGTTGGCTGGTTTGTTGCTACTGGCCAAAGAGCGAGGCTGGTGGGTCAAGGTGTTGGATCAGCGAAATTCCGGCGATACGGCAGGAAGCCGTGATCGGGTGGTGGGGTACGGAGCCTATGCCTTTTACGCCTGAACATCAGAGGGTATTGCTGGTTTTGGCAGCGGCCTCCATTCGTGAAGGTCTGGCGCGCCATCGTCCCTGTCGTCCAAATCCCGATGCTTTTCCATCGCCGCTGTTGACCCATCTGGCCTCCTTTGTCACCCTGGAAAACCGGGGGCAGTTGCGGGGGTGTATCGGCCATCTGACAGCCAGCCAGTCTTTGGTTAGGGATGTGGCAGAGAATGCTTATGCAGCGGCCTTTCGGGATCCCCGTTTCCCCCCCCTGCAACAGGAGGAGTATGCCGGTCTGGACCTGCATATTTCGGTGCTGAGCGTGCCTGAGCCTCTGTGCTTCGAGAGCGAGGCGGACTTGATTGCCCAGATCCGTCCCGTTGAGGACGGGTTGATACTGGAAGAGGGACATCACCAGGGTACCTTCTTGCCTTCGGTCTGGGCTCAGCTGCCGAGGGTGGAGGATTTCTGGCAACATCTGAAACGCAAGGCGGGTTTGCCGATGGGTTATTGGTCGAAGAGTTTGCGCGTATTCCGCTACACCACAGAGTCCTTTGGCGGCCCGATCTCAGCGGGTTAAGGGTAAACACTGGCCCACCGAACCCCGGGCGCAACGGCGCTGGTCGATCCAGATGGCGTCGTCCAATAATGTCTTATCCAATTTGGCCCCTCCCAGGTTGGCCTGGCTGAGATCGGCGTAGCGCAGATTGGCCTGGGTCAGGTCGCTGTAGCTGAGATCGGCACCTTTGAGGGTGGCGCCCTTTAGATTGGCGGATGTCAGCTGGCTGTGGCTGAGATCGGCGTCGGAGAGACGGGCGTAAGAGAGTTGTGCCCGGTCTAACTGGGCGCCACTGAGTTGAGCCTGATCCAGGTTGGCATTGGAGGCGGTCAGGTTGCGGAGATCCGCCTGGCTGGCAGAGAGGTGGCTCAGTTGGCAACTGTTCCAGTTGACGCCTGGGGCGGGGGCGGCATGGCAGTTTGGCAGGCTGCTTTCTGTAGGCTGATCCAGCAGAAAAGATGCGGCGGTGATGGCCAGGATCAACGAAAGGGCGGTGAGCAATGGCCGTAGCGGAAAGGGTGAGTGACCTTCGCAGCCCATTTCCTGATCACCCTGGCGCAAAGAGGGTGGCAACAGCTCCGCCACCTCGCTGAGAGGTTGCCAGTGGTTTTTGTCTTTGCTGACCTCGTCATTGAGCTGTAGGCGCTGGGCTGCGATGAACCGCCGGATCTTGAGGCTGTTGAAAGGCCCGGCAATTTTTCCTTCGCGCCGGATGAACCAGCGTTTGGCGGTGGTGGCGGGATGGTTGTCTGCTGCCATGGAAGGGTTTGATGGTAAGGTGCTGATTCCAGTGTAGCCGAAGCCGCTGGATTCGGCACCTCTGGGCTGGGCTAGTGGTACACTCACCCCTTTTGCAAAGCCGGATTCTCTCCTTCATGTGGTTTAAAAATCTCCATCTCTACACCCTATCTGCCCCCGTCGACCTTGACGCCGAGGCTTTGGATCAGGTCCTGCGTCAGGCGGCCTTTCGTCCTTGTGGTTCTCTGGAAGCCCAGACACTGGGTTGGACACCGCCCTTAGGTGAGGCGGGCCAACTGCTGACCCATGGGGCGCAGAAAGCCATTATGATCTGTGCCCAACGCCAGGAGCGCCTGCTGCCCGCTGCCGTGGTAGCTGAGGCGGTGGAAGAAAAGGTGGGTGAGATCCAGGTAAAAGAGGGGCGTCAGGTCCGGCGCAAAGAGCGTTTGCAGATTCGCGATGAGATGGTGCATCAACTGTTGCCCAAGGCCTTTACCCGTAACAGCCGCACCTATGCCTACATCGATGACCAAAACAGTTGGATTCTCATTGACAGCGCCAGCACCAAGCGGGCCGAAGAGCTGTTGCAGCTGTTGCGCCAGACCCTGGGCAGCCTCAAGGTCAAACCTTTGCAGGTCAAACGTCCCCCGGCGGATGTGATGACGAGTTGGCTCAATAGCGTACCGCCAGATGGTTTTGAGTTGATGGATGAGTGCGAATTGCGCGAGCCCAGCGAAGAGGGTGGTGTGGTGCGTTGTCGTCGTCAGGTATTGGATGGGGAAGAGATTCAGGCCCATCTGACTGCAGGCAAAATGGTGACCCGCCTGGCTTTGAGCTGGCGCGAACGGCTCAGTCTGGTGTTGGGCGACGATCTGGTGTTGCGCCGGATTCGTTTTTTGGAGGTGCTGCAGGATGAAGTGGCGAATGCCGATGATGAGGATGAGGTCAGCCGCTTCGATACCGAATTCAGTCTGATGT
The DNA here is from genome assembly GCA_050292235.1 of Sedimenticolaceae bacterium. Classification (GTDB taxonomy): domain Bacteria; phylum Pseudomonadota; class Gammaproteobacteria; order Chromatiales; family Chromatiaceae; genus JBNKLG01. Next base: position 14,740 of record JBNKLG010000047.1, read on the forward strand.
CGTTGGAGTTCGCGGCCTTCATTCCGCAATTACTCACGGCCTTTGGTGGATTGGACCGGGAGGATTGACCATGTCAGGTAATAGCTTTGGCAAGCTGTTTTGCGTGACCTCATTTGGCGAAAGCCATGGTCCCGCCATCGGCTGTGTGGTGGATGGCTGTCCGCCGGGACTGGCATTGACTGAGGCGGATTTGCAGCAGGATCTGGATCGACGCAAGCCGGGCACCTCGCGCCACACCACCCAGCGTCGCGAGCCGGATCAGGTACGTATTCTGTCCGGCGTTTTTGAGGGCCGTACCACGGGTACTCCCATCGGTCTGCTGATCGAAAATACCGACCAGCGTTCCAAAGATTATGGCAACATTGCCCGCCAGTTCCGCCCCGGTCATGCCGATTACACATACACCCAGAAGTACGGCTTGCGCGACTATCGCGGTGGGGGGCGTTCATCAGCGCGGGAGACTGCCATGCGGGTGGCTGCCGGTGCCATCGCCAAGAAATGGCTGGCCCAGATGGGAATTCGAATCCGGGGCCACCTCTCGGCCCTGGGGTCGTATCGGCCTGCGGGTTTTGACTGGGATGTGGTAGAGCAAAATCCCTTTTTCTGGCCCGATGCCGCTCAGGTGCCAGAGTTGGACACCTATATGGACGCCCTGCGGAAAGAGGGCAATTCCGTGGGTGCCGAGGTGCGGGTGGTGGCCGAAGGGGTGCCGCCGGGTCTGGGAGAGCCCATTTTCGACCGTCTGGATGCTGACATTGCCCATGCCCTCATGAGCATTAATGCGGTGAAAGGCGTTGAAATCGGGGATGGCTTCGAGGTCGTCAGCCAGAAAGGTACCGAGCATCGGGATGAGATGAACCCGGAGGGTTTTCTCAGTAATCATGCCGGAGGTATTCTCGGTGGCATCTCCAGCGGTCAGGCCGTCATCGCCCGCATGGCTTTGAAGCCCACCTCCAGCCTGCGTTTGCCGGGGCAATCGGTGGATATCGAGGGTAATCCCGTTAGCGTGGTGACCGAGGGGCGGCACGACCCCTGTGTCGGCATTCGGGCTACGCCCATTGCTGAGGCCATGTTAGCCATTGTTCTCATGGATCATCTGCTGCGCCATCGGGCCCAGAATGCCGATGTCTGCCGTCAGACACCAGTGATTCCTGCGGGAGCTTGAATCGGGCGTGGTCATGTCTGAAGTGATGGCCTGAGCTTTCGTGCCTTACTGGCGCCTGTCCGGCTTCTATTTTTTCTACTTTGGCGCTCTTGGAGTGCTGGTCCCCTTTTGGGGCCTCTACCTTAAACAGCTGGGGTATGGGCCGTTGGCCATTGGGGAGTTGATGGCCATTCCCATGGCCACCAAGATCGTTGCCCCTTTTATCTGGGGCTGGCTGGGGGATCACCTGGGTCATCGCATGTGGATTGTGCGGGTCGGCAGCCTGTTGACGGCCCTGACTTTTGTGGGCGTTTTCTTCTATACCCAATACCTCCCTCTGGCACTGACCATGGTGTTGTTCAGCTTTTTCTGGAATGCGGTACTGCCCCAGTTTGAGGTGGTGACCCTGCGCTATCTGGGCTCGGGTGCTGCTCGCTATGCCCATGTGCGCCTCTGGGGTTCGGTGGGTTTCATCCTGGCGGTAATGCTCCTGGGCAGATTGGTGGATACGAAGGGTGCCTGGATCATCCTGCCGGTGCTGTTTGGCATCTATGTGGCACTTTGGCTCTCTTCCCTGGTTGTAACCGATCCCGATCCCCAGCCCCACCCTCTGGATCAAAGCCATATTCTGGAGGTGCTACGTCAGCCCCAGGTGGTCGCCTTTGTCCTGGGTTGTTTCCTGATGCAGGCCGGACATGGTCCCTATTACGCCTTCTATTCCATCCTTATGGAGCAGATCGGCTTCACTAAAACGCTGATTGGTGGTCTATGGGCCTTGGGGGTTATTGCTGAAGTCCTGGTGTTCTTGGTCATGCACCGATTGCTGGGTCGCTACGGGGCGCGTCAGGTGTTGATCACGAGCTTTTTGCTGGCCGCATTGCGCTGGCTGTTGGTGGCCCTGTTTCCCCGGCAGCTTTTGCTGATGCTGTTGGCCCAGCTCTTCCATGCGGCGACTTTTGGCGCCTTTCACGCGGCGGCCATCAGCTTTGTCGATCAGCATTTCATTGGTCGTCACCAGGGACGGGGGCAGGCGTTATACAGCAGTCTCAGCTTTGGGGCGGGTGGGGCCGTAGGCAGCCTGGTTTCCGGTATGTTGTGGGAGCCCCTGGGACCCACGAATACTTTTCTGTTGGCGGCGGCGGTCTCTTTGTTGGCTGCTGCCATTGCTTGGGCATGGATTGAGAGCGATAAGGCTTAAGGCACTCAGGGTGAGGATGGCGGGCTGTAAGGGCCGATATTTTGCTGAAAGTGATCATAGCGGAAATTCGGAAAATCCGGATTGCGCCAACCCGTGGCGGCGATTTTCTTTTTGGGGGGGGAAAGGCGTGAGGCATAGTCCAGTATCAGGAGCATATCTCCTGAGCTGATGTTCTGGATCTGTTCAACCATTCTGGGATCGGCATTACGGCGTTTACCAAGGCGAATCCATTCAAACTGACGTCGTAGATATTGGAAATGCTGGCCATGCAGGGCGGGGATGTGGAATTCGGCGTTGCCTTCCCCGTTATCGGCATGGCATTCGGCGCACTCTGCCTCGTATAGGGTTTGCCCCCTTCCAGGCTCAAGGCCAGGGCCTTTGCCGTTGCTGGGATTCATGGGCAGTTGCGAGATGTAGGTGGTAATGTCAGCAATGGCCTGGGCAGTGGGAAGGACACGCTGATCAGCAAAGGGCAGCATGATGGGGTTGTCTCTGTTACCAGCACGGAAATCGGCCAGTTGTTTGATCAATACGGTGGGCAGTTGTCCTGCGATCTGGGGGTAACTGCCGCTGGGATTTCCCCAGCCTTCTGGACCGTGACAGGCGGTGCAGAGTTGGTAAAGTTGCTGACCTTTGGCGGGATCCCCTTTGAGGTGGATGGCCTGCTCGTATTCCATTGTCTCATGGGCCTCTAGTGAGGCACTGCCAATGACGGTGGTGAAAAACAGACTGAAGGCGATTTTGAGTCGAAACATGGCAATCCTTTTTACGACTGTGGGCACATCTTGGCCCGTCAATGGGAGTTTGATCGGTTTAGTTGAGATGGTCGCACCGATTTACAAACCATTTTTTGGCCTACCTTGAGGTATGATGGTCGTTTGCGTCAATAATTTGTTTTGTGGGTGAATGCATGAGTGCGAAAACGCTGTACGACAAGCTCTGGGAGAGCCATTTGGTGCGGGAGGAGGCGGATGGTACCGCTCTGCTCTACATCGATCGGCATCTGCTGCATGAGGTGACCTCGCCCCAGGCCTTCGAAGGGCTACGTCTGGCCGGTCGTCAACTCTGGCGGACCGCAGCCAATCTGGCGGTGCCGGATCATAACGTACCGACCACCGACCGCAGTGTGGGCATCAGCGATCCGGTCTCCCGGCTTCAGGTAGAGACCCTGGATGAGAACTGTGATCACTTCGGGATCACCGAGTTCCCTATGGGGGATCCACGCCAGGGGGTGGTGCATGTGATGGGACCGGAGCAGGGTGCGACGCTGCCGGGTATGACCGTCGTCTGTGGTGATTCCCATACTTCGACCCATGGTGCCTTTGGCGCGTTGGCTCATGGTATTGGCACTTCTGAGGTTGAACATGTGCTCGCGACCCAGTGCCTGATCCAAAAGAAATCCAAGTCCATGCAGCTGTTGGTGAACGGCGTTTTGGGTCAGGGCGTGACGGCGAAGGATCTGATTCTGGCCATCATCGGCCGATTGGGTACGGCGGGTGGTACCGGCTACGCCATCGAATTTGCGGGTGAGGCGGTTCGTGCATTGAGCATGGAAGGCCGCATGACCCTTTGTAATATGGCGATTGAGGCTGGCGCGCGTGCGGGCTTTGTAGCGGTGGATGAGAAGACCATCGATTACGTCAAGGGTCGCCCCTACGCCCCCAGGCCTGAGCATTGGGATCAGGCTGTGACCTATTGGCAGACGCTGCATTCGGACCCTGGGGCGAGCTTCGATCAGGTTGTCGAGATGGATGCCGGGGAGATTCAACCCCAGGTCACCTGGGGCACCTCGCCGGAGATGGTGCTGCCGGTGACTGCCGCGGTGCCGGATCCGGAGGCAGAGAGCGATGCGGTGAAGGCTGATGGTATGCGCCGGGCGCTGACTTATATGGGACTTGAGGCGGGTATGGCTTTGCAGGAGGTCTTCGTCGATAAGGTCTTTATTGGTTCCTGTACCAATTCCCGTATCGAGGATTTGCGGGCAGCGGCGGCGATCGCCAAGGGGCGCAAGGTTGCCGATAATGTGAAGCTGGCGCTGGTGGTGCCAGGCTCCGGTCTGGTGAAGGCTCAGGCCGAGGAAGAGGGGCTGGATTGCCTCTTTACCGAAGCGGGTTTTGAGTGGCGTGAGCCGGGTTGCTCCATGTGTCTGGCCATGAATGCAGATCGGTTGTCACCGGGAGAGCGTTGCGCCTCCACCTCCAACCGCAATTTCGAGGGCCGACAGGGGCAGGGTGGCCGGACTCATCTGGTCAGCCCGGCTATGGCAGCTGCGGCGGCCATTGCCGGCCACTTTGTCGACGTGCGGGAGTTTTGATCCATGAAAAAGTTTGAGACCTTTACCGGCGTCGTCTGTCCTCTGGATCGCTCCAATGTGGATACGGATGCCATCATTCCCAAGCAGTTTTTGAAGTCCATCAAGCGGAGCGGTTTCGGCCCCAATTTGTTTGATGAGTGGCGCTATCTGGATCAGGGTGAGCCTGGCAAAGAGAACAGTGGTCGTCCCATCAATCCCGATTTCGTGCTCAATGATCCCCGCTATGGGGGTGCCCAGTTGTTGTTGGCGCGGGAAAATTTCGGCTGCGGCTCCTCCCGAGAGCATGCTCCCTGGGCGCTGGAAGATTATGGTTTTCGGGTGATTATCGCCCCCAGCTTTGCCGATATCTTCTTTAATAACTGTTTCAAAAACGGTCTTCTGCCCATCGTGTTAAGTGAGGCGGTGGTCGATGGATTCTTTGCCAAGGCGCAGCAGGAGCAGGCATTACAAATCCGTGTCGATCTGGCGACTCAACAACTGACCCTGGCCGATGGCGAACAAATCGAGTTTGAGGTGGATCCCTTCCGTAAGCACTGTCTGCTGGAAGGGCTGGATGATATTGGCCTAACCTTGCAGCATGTAGACGATATCCGTGCCTATGAGGCAGATTGCCAGCAGAAGGCTCCTTGGCTCTTTTATGAATCATGATTTGGATATTTTTTGGATTGAATGAGTATGAGTAAAACGGTTTTGATTCTGCCGGGTGACGGCATTGGTGGTGAGATTGTCAATGAGGCGGTAAAGGTGTTGGCAGTGCTGCGCGACCAGCATGGTCTGGATGTGGATATGGATGAGGCCCTGATCGGTGGGGCCGCCATTGATGCCACTGGAGGTCCTCTGCCGGAAGCGACCCTGAACCTGGCTCGCGAGGCCGATGCGGTATTGTTGGGCGCAGTCGGTGGGACCAAATGGGAGTCGCTGGACATTTCTATCCGTCCGGAAAAGGGGCTGTTGGGCCTGCGGGCTGGTTTGGGGCTGTTCTCGAATCTGCGTCCCGCCATTCTCTATCCACAGTTGGCCG
>JBNKLG010000048.1:0-20360 GCA_050292235.1 Sedimenticolaceae bacterium
CTATATTGCCGCCAGAACACCGCCCATGCCTGTGCGGTTGCTAAAGTTGGCTGAGGCTTGTGGGTAATCAGGTAAAGCGAAGAATTCCATTAATGTGGCTTTTCCCCGTGGGAATGCTGTAATGCTTTACACGACGTGTAACAGGTTGAAAATGGGATGGATGTGTTTATGAAAGTGATGCACATTACTTCTTTATCCGTGCTCTTGCTTGCCTCAAGCATGTATGCGCATGCGGATGAACGCGAAATTATTGATACTTATATTGGTAGGGAGCTATATGTCGAAACAGGATTCGCTGGCGCTTCGGTTACCATTGGAAAGGATGAGGGAAATTACCTGATATGCCATAAGGTTTTTGGTTCAGGTATCCCAATAATATCATCCACAGTGTATCCGGCTTCTAAGCAAAGCGATTGGCAGTTGAGGTTTAGGATTAAGGAAGATAACAATTTCATTTTATCTGTAAGCGCGCCTGGCGAGTTAAAACTGTCGCTCAACGGGTATGCACTGCAAAAGCCAAAAATTTCGAGTATACGCAATGATGATTTTTGTTCTGAAAACTAATATACATAACCGGCCATTTCAGCCGATCCAAAAAAACGCTGCGCGCTTTCGGTCCGCTGAGCTTCATCGTTAGTGAAGAAGAGGATCAAATCCTGAAATATAATCTTTGCTTGATTTCATGACTTGATCCCGATACCCTGTTTGAAAGCTGTGGTTGGCAGATGTGGAAATCTACATGTGCCAATCAGATATGCTGCATATTGAGACTTTTGAGTGGATGGCTGGGCCGTCCATAACCTGTTAGTCTGATTGAACAATAATGGAGGTGTCAAACAAACACAATATATGATTAGTCGATTGATCGCCTACTTAAAATAGTCATGGAACAACGGAGAGCGACGATGCAAGAAATGATCAAAATGTCAGAAATACCAGCAAATCCGACCTTTGAGTCTGAAAAGACTTTTGTGGGGATTATTTTCCTAAACATAAAGCCGGAATGGTATGAGTTAAGCCGTGAAGAAAGAATTGGGCTGACGCGTACCCACATGAAAGAATTAACACCATATGCGGAAAAGGTGGCAAGAACGCACCTGAGAGGTACTGGTATTAGCAAGTACGATACGGTTGAAATACTTGAAGCAGAAAATCTTCAGGATATTTCAGCGATAGTTAAGGGGTTTAGGGCAAGTGCCAAGGCGAAATATATGGAAATAGCAGACGTCATTACTACCATCAAAGGTGAAGGGGACCTCGTGGAAAGTTAAGGCTAACCATTCAGCCGACAGCCCTAAAAACGTACAGCGTTTTTGGGGCTGTCGGGAACTCAAAAAGAATCCAATTGTTGGGAAGAATTTGGATTTAATATTGATCCCATTGGGTGGGGAGGGCCTTTGGCTCTCCATTGCGCACCTCTCTGGTGGGGCGCAGGATGGCATGATCTGGCAGGGATTTGAGTTCGCGGATCAGATCCGCAAACAACCGGGGCCGTTTGCGAATGATCTCCAGCAAATCGGATGACACTTTGCCTGCCATGGCCAGCAACAGATCGGGATCTTCTCCCAATGCGGCAGCCAGGCCCCGAATCTTTGCCTTCGAGGGCGGTGCCCATCGTCACGTTCCACTTTGCTCAGATAGGCTGGCTCCAACCCGATACGCTGGGCTACCTGCCGGACAGAGAAGCTTGATCCTCAGCTTTCAAGGCCTCTCGGCGCTCGCGAATAATAGTCTCTGAATGTCATGTGTGCTAAGTAGTACACGCTTTGTGGTGATTCAAGGCGTGGTCAGCTCTGGAGACCTGGATGGGTCATGGATGTTTCCCCATGGCAGGCGTATATTGTAGAGCTCTGGCGCCCTCAATACTGGCAGTAGCGGTAGAGGGGCCTCGCCCCGCCAAATCGTTTCAGGGAGCATGTCGATGTCTAGTGAAGATCTCTACATCCGGAAAGTGTATTTAGGCCAATCCCCATCAGCAGTTGAGGAAAGAAGTCGGCGATCCAGGCTCTCTTTCGGCTGGCTTTCAAAATCTCTGGTGCTCATCGCCATTTTGTTCGGTTCTCTCCACATTGCAGAGGCGCAGGAACCTCAGGCATTGCTTCGTGCAGGAGATGCAGTGGTGAGCGGGTTTTCCGGCAGCCGTTTATCGGCAAATGGCGTAAAGCCTGGGATCGACCCTACTGCAGATACCTTTATCGATGTTGAGGGCAGGAGTCTCAAGGGGCTGGATTTGACCAGTCTGGGCGCAGCGAGCAAGTCGCAGGCGGTCAAGGTCGAGGAGCGGTTTTCGGTCAAGGCGGGCCAGGTCGGTCAGGTGTTTGCCCTGGCATTGGAGCAGCGTGGGGCTGATCTGCCCCCTCATATCTTTGCGGCGGCGACCTCCTTTTACGGCCTGCAGATCGTAGCGGAACGCGACGGTAAGATGCTACGCCTGGTTCGGGGTGCGCCTGATGCGCAGTGGATGCCCGGCCAGTTCGGCGTGGAGGAGGGGGGGTGGCCCCGGTTCTGTCTGGAAGGTGGATGGGGAGACCGGCGAGATCAGCCTCTTTGCCAATATCCTGAGCGGCGAGGAGGAGAATGCTGGCCCTGGTTTGGGGGGGCTGGCTTATCATCCGCTGCGCCACCAGCTTTATGTGTCGAGTCTGGAGACGGGCTTTGTCTACCGACTCAATCACCAGGGCGAGGTCATCGATCTGTTCGATCACGGCACCAGCGGTCTGCCTAATAGCAGGAAGGCAGCCGTTGCCTATGATCCCGGCAAACGCATGTCCATCGACAATCCTGCCTTCAACGTTGAGCAGCCGGAGACCTGGGGCTATACCGATAAGGCTCGCCGGGTGGTGGCCCTGGCCATTCATCAGAATCGCCTCTTCTATTCGGTGGCCGAGGGGCCGCAAATCTGGTCGGTGGGGCTTGGCAGGAGAGGGGCTTTTGGGAAAGATGCCCGGCTGGAGATCGATCTGGCCGGTGAGGTGGCGGGCAACATGGTTACTGCCATGACGTTTGATCCTAAGGGACGGCTCTATCTGGCGCAACGGGGTGCCCTTAAGGGCAGCTTTGATTACAGCGTGCTGGCGCGTCCCGGCGAGTCCTCGGTTCTGGTTTATACCTGGAATAAGAAAACCAAAAACTGGGAGGAGGATGCCAAGGAGTTTCCGGTTGGGCAAAACCCGCCTTATCGGGGAACGAATGGTGGCATGGCGCTGGGTTATCTCTATCAGCTCAATGGCGAGATTGATCTGGGTTCTTGTGATGCCACCGTCTGGGTCTCGGGTGAAAATCTGCTGAAGTCGGCGGACGAAAAGGTGCTCAACGGCCTGCAGGCACTGCCTGGAGGGAGCGCAGAAGAGCGTGAGTTTTCTTCGGATGAATCCGGCGGGGAGGATCTGCTGCCCAAGCTGATTCCCGCAGCAAAGAGTTGGGCTGTCGATCTGGGTAGTGATGCTCTGGATGGCATCGCCAGTGGCCATCTTGGTGCCATCGCGATTTATGCCCCCGGCTGTGGCGAAGCGGCCCCGGAGGCGATAGAGGATCTCGAGGAGGACGCCTACGAGGAAGGCCCACGGGCCGAATTTGATTGGTGGGCAGATGAGGAAGAGCTGGGGCCGGATTGGGATTTCCCGGACTTTTTCCCCCTCCCTCCGCCCATGCCCGGTATGGATATCAGCAAGCACTGTCAGCCTGCTGCCATGGGTGGAACGCTGAGCTGCACCATTCGCGTGACCAACACAGGCACACTGCCGTTTTTCTTCCCGATCAAGGTGTCGGATCTGACCACGGTGGCTGCGGGCGCCAATGCCGGTTCTGCCATTGCGGTCGCCGCTGTTCACCCGGATGCACCGGGCTGGACCTGCACGCCGACGCCGACTCATAATCTCTCTTGCGGATTGCCCGCGATGGCATTGCCGCCCGGTATGAGCCGATCTTTCGTTGTCGATATCGACACCAGCGCCATGATGACCAATGGTCAGGTCGGTTTCGTCAACTGTGCCAAGCTGGATGCGCCCTATTGGGGACAGGCCTGTGATAACGGGGGTACCGATATCTCGGTGAAAAAGACCGCTCAGGCGGGCTGTGTCGCTGGTGGTGTCTGCACTTTTACCTATGCCTTTACCAACCACTCCAGCCAGCCTTTCCATGGCAACGTTCAGTTGACCGATGGGCTGTTTCGGGGGGCGGGCGGAACCAGTATCAACGCCCCCATCGTTGCCGGTGGGGCAGGGTTGGGCTGTGGGGCGGCACCGGCATCCCTGCCTTTCTCCTGCCTGGCGAATCTCAATCTCGCCGGCGGGGCAACCCAGACGGTGAATCTTCAGGTGCAGATGCCTGCTACCTGGCCCAATTATTGGGCACGCAATTGTATTGCGGTGATGACGCCGGGCAGCATCCCATCGCTGGTCAACGCCTTTCCGCCTGGTAGTGGAACTCTTGGCACGGGCGGCGCCCTGAGTTGCGCCTGGATGCAGGTCGGCACCCCAGGCCCGCACGCCAATCTGGTGATGAGGAAAGAGGTGAGGAAGGATCCGGCCACGGGGCGCGAATGTGGCAAGGTGCCGGGCCATCCCGATATGGTGAACTGTGATTTCCGCATCATCATCGAGAACAATGGCCCGACTGCCTATACGGGGCCAGCTATCCAGTTCAGCGATACCATCGATCCTGCTGCCCATCTGCACACAACCGATCCCAACTGGAACATCGTTCCCGGTGCTGCTGGCGTACACAGCATTTCTTGGGTCGGGGCGGCGCTCAATATCCCGGATCAGGGCAAGATCGAGGTGCCGGTTTCGGTGACCACCCCGAAAGCCACGGTCGAAGCCCCCGGCAATGCCTGCCAGGTTGCTGATGCGGTGGCCTTGTTGGTTCCGCCGCTTGATATGGTCCATAACTACCTGAATACGGACGATACAGCCAATGCCACGGCGGATGCCGGACTGCTTGAGTTTATCGTTCCGGGAGGCGCTTCGATCTTCCTCTGCGATCCGAGCAATATCACCGTTACCAAGCGCAGCGAAGGCCCCTGCGAGAAATCGGGTTCCGGCTGGCGCTGTCAGTTCAAAGTGACGGTTGGCAATGAGGGGCCAGATGCCTACAAGGGGCCAATCGAGATCTCAGAGAAACTGAGCAATGCGGCCGGTACCATCGAGCTGGCGGCGGGCAGCAAATGGCAGTTGGGGGTCAATGGCCAGGGCCAGCAGGTCTATCGTCTGGCGCAGGCCGATCTGCCCAGTGCCGGTTTACTGAAGGTTGGCGACAAGGCTGATCTGGAGCTGGTCGTGACCGTGCCGGATGGGCGCCAATGCAGCCTTACCAATACCGCTACCCTTGCCTATCCGCTGTTGGAGCGGCACAACAAGAAGACGGATGACGATGTGGGTGTGGCGACGGTGACCATATCCAGCCCAACCTGTACCAAGCCGCTGGTGTGCGAACCCAAGGCTGGTGAATATCGTACCCCAGCCGGTGATTGTGCTTGCAAAAAGGGCTTCTCCCGCGACGGACGCGGGCAGTGTCAGGCAAACCGGGAACCCGAGCAGAGATGCCTTAAAGGCATGGTGAAAAATGCCCAGGGCCTCTGTGTCTGCCCACCAAACACCCGCTGGAATGGACGAAGCTGTCAGTCGCCAGAGAGGGAGACACCAACGCTGACCGTGCCGCCGGTCGAGATGCTGGATGATGAGGGACCCCGGGGGGAGGTGTGTCGGCGTGGCTATGAGGAGTATCACAGCCGTGCCGATATCCCACGTCGTGCCACCTGGTACAAGCTGGACAGACAGCGCTATTGCGTCAGCGTACGTGTCGAAGAGAGTTGTCCCCGCGGCATGGTGGGGCGTTGGCCGGAGTGCCATTGTCCAAGGGGGATGGAACAGCATGGCGACCGTTGTGTCGGGCGCCATCGGGAATGCAGCAACGGTATGGTTGGTCGCTGGCCGAAGTGCCACTGTCCGGATGGTTGGGATCAGCGCGGTGATCGTTGCGTCAAACCGCACCGGGAGTGCAGCCATGGCATGGTGGGGCATTGGCCGAAATGTCATTGCCCGAGGGGTACGGAACAACGTGGCGACCGCTGTGTCAAGCCCCATCGGGAATGCAGCAACGGAATGGTAGGCCGCTGGCCGAAATGTCACTGTCCGGATGGTTGGGACCAGCGCGGTGATCGTTGCGTCAAACCGCACCGGGAGTGCAGCAACGGTATGGTTGGCCGCTGGCCGAAATGTCATTGCCCGAGGGGTACGGAACAACGTGGTGACCGCTGTGTCAAGCCCCATCGGGAATGCAGCAACGGTATGGTAGGCCGCTGGCCAAAGTGCCATTGTCCACAAGGTATGAATCAGCTCGGCAACCGCTGCGTCAAACAGCAACGAGCCTGTCCCAACGGTATGGTGGGTCGCTGGCCGAAGTGTCGTTGCCCGGAGGGTTGGATCCAGCGAGACACAAGATGTATCAAGCTGCTTAATCCTGCAGGACATGAGGGTCCCAACAACAGGTTACTCAGGCATCCCCGGTGATTACCCCTGTAGTATTCGGTTTCTCAGTGCCCGAGTAAGGCGTCTAAATGGGCGGCGACCGATCGGCCCAGGGCCGAGAGGTCATAGCCCCCTTCCAGGACGGAGACGATGCGGCCCTCGGTAAATTCCTTGGCGATAGCGCGCAGTTCCAACGTGATCCAGTGGTAATCGGCCTCCCGTAGGCGCCACTGACCCATGGCGTCTTCCAGATGGCCATCGAAACCTGCAGAGATCATCAGCAGTTGGGGCTGAAAGGCCCGTAGTGCAGGCAGCCAGTCGCGGGTCAGGGCCTGACGGAAGGCCTCGCCGTTGGTCCCCGCTGGTAAGGGGGTTTTGATGACATTCGAAGCTGTCTGTTCCAGGCTGGTAAAGGGGTAGAAGGGGTGCTGGAAGCTGGAGCAGAAGAGGATGTTGGGATTCCTTTGCAGGATGTTTTCGGTGCCGTTGCCATGGTGGACGTCGAAATCGCAGATGGCGATACGCTCCAACCCGTGGGCGTTGATGGCATGAATGGCACCCACCGCTACATTGTTAAAGATGCAGAAGCCCATGGCTCGGTCTCGCTCGGCGTGGTGACCCGGTGGGCGCACGGCGCAAAAGGCCTGGCGTACCGGTCCGGCCATGACCAGGTCCACTGCGTCGGTCACCGCCCCTGCTGCATTGAGAGCGGCGGTGAGCGAATAGGGGTTCATCAGCGTGTCACTATCCAGACGTACAGTGCCGCTTTCCGGTACCAGGGCGTAGATGGCAGCGACATAGTCCGGGTCGTGGGCCGCCTCAAGGTGCTCCCGGTCGGCAGGTGAGGCCTGATGTTGATGGATGACGAAGTCGATACCGGCAGCGATCAGGCGATCGTTGATGCTGTCCAGTCGGGCAGGGCATTCGGGGTGATCCTGATCCATCTCATGTTGATGGCAGCTTGGGTGGGTAAAAAGGGCAATCGGCATAATCTCGACCTGGACAAGTATTGTTCGCTGAGCCATATAAGTATGGCAGTGTTAAGCGTAAGTCATCACCTTCTGGTCAGAACAACTGATTTCACAACAAGGAAACCTCACTATGGGTCCGCATTTTCTCGATAGCCTCTTCGCCCCCAAAGCCATTGCCGTATTCGGTGCCAGTGAGCGCCCCAATTCGGTAGGTATGCGCATCTTCGGCAATCTGTTAAACGGCGGCTATGGCGAACGAGTCTATGCCATCAATCCTAAACGGGAAAGCATCCAGGGGCGACCGGCCTATAAGCGGTTGGAGGATATCGAGGTGGATATCGACCTGGCCATCGTCGCCACCCCCGCGCCGACGGTAAATGATGTGGTCAAACAGTGTGGGGAGTACGGTATCAAGGTGGTGGTGATCCTCACCGCCGGTTTCCGTGAGATGAGCGAAGAGGGCAAGCTCATGGAGAAGGAGCTGAAGGAGACGGCGGCCACCTACGGGCTGCGCATCGTCGGTCCCAACTGTCTGGGTTATATGCGTCCGCCCGAGGGGATCGATGCCACCTTCCTGGATACCCCGGCCCTGCCTGGAAAGCTGGCCCTGGTCTCCCAGTCCGGCGCGCTCTGTACCGCCATTCTCGACTGGGCCGGCCCGCACAAGATCGGGTTTTCTGCCGTGGTCTCCATGGGCAATGCCGCCGATGTGGATTTTGGCGATCTGTTGGATTATCTGGCCCTGGACCCCAAGACCAGCGCCATCCTGCTCTACATTGAGGGCATTACCCACTCGCGTCGCTTTATCAGCGGCCTGCGCGTTGCCTCGCGGATGAAGCCGGTGGTGGTACTCAAGGTAGGGCGGCATGAGGCGGGATCCAAGGCGGCAGCAACCCATACGGGGGCACTGGTCGGTTCAGATGGTGTCTTTGCGGCAGCCTTGGAACGGGCAGGGGTGGTTCGCGCCTATTCTGTGGCCCAGCTCTTTGCGGCAGCTGAGCTGCTGGCTTCCGGGGCGCGGGTCAAGGGCAATCGGCTGGCCATCGTCACCAATGGCGGCGGGCCGGGTGCGCTGGCGACCGACCGCTCGGTTGAAGTGGGCGTCAAGATGGCTGATCTCGACTCTAAAACCATTGAGAAATTCAACGAGATGCTGCCGCCTCACTGGTCCCACGGCAATCCGGTGGACATCCTGGGGGATGCCCCTCCCGAGCGCTTCGGCGAGGCGGTAGGCCTCTGCCTGGCCGACAAGAACTGCGATGGGGTGCTGGCCTTGCTGACGCCTCAGGCCATGACCGAGCCGACCAAGGCGGCCGAATCCATCGCCGAGGTGAAGAAAAAATACCGCAATAAGCCGGTGCTGGCCTGTTGGATGGGTGAGACCAGCGTCAACGAGGCCCGGGATCGCATGGCAGAGTTGGGGATTCCCCATTTTGCCACCCCGGAAAAGGCGGTGGAGGCCTTCAGCTATCTGGCCAAACACCATCGCAATCAGGAGCTGCTGTTGCAGACGCCGGAGCCCATCAGCGACCTGCGTAAACCGGATGTGGAGGGTGCCCACCTGATCATCGAAGGGGTACTGGCTGAGGGTCGCAATACCCTTTCCGATGCCGAGTCCAAGGCAATTCTGGCGGCGTTTCATATTCCCTCGGGTCAGACCCATCAGGTGGCTACGGCCAACGAGGCCCTGATCGCTGCCCAGTCGGTGGGCTTCCCCGTGGCCTTGAAGATCAATTCTCCTGATATCAGCCACAAATCCGATGCCGGTGGGGTGGAGCTGAATGTGATCAGCGCCCAGGATGTGCGTTCGGCCTATAACGAGCTGATTGCCCGGGTGCAGGAGAACCGGCCCGAGGCACGCATCAAGGGCGTGACCGTCGAGCCCATGATCAACGCCCCCTATGCCCGTGAGCTGATGGTGGGTATGGTGCGCGATCCTGTCTTCGGTCCGGCCATCAGCTTTGGTGGTGGCGGTACCGCAGTGGAGATCCACAAAGACAGCTCCATCGCCCTGCCGCCGCTGAACGACATCCTGGCCCGCCGCATGATCAGCCGTACCCGGGTGGCCAAGTTGCTGGCCCCTTTCCGCAACATGCCTGAGGTGGATATCGATGCGCTGATGCATGTGCTGCTGCGGGTGTCTGAGATGGTCTGTGAGCTGCCGCAGCTGGTCGAGCTGGACATCAACCCGCTGCTGGCCTTCGAGGAGGGCGTGATTGCGGTGGATGCCCGTATGGTGGTGAAACGGCCCCGCGGTCTGAGCGAGCCCTATTCTCATATGGCCATCCACCCCTATCCGGCGCACCTGATTCAGGAGGTGCAGCTCGCCGATGGTACCGACATCATCATCCGCCCCATCCGTCCCGAAGATGCCGAGCTGGAGCAGGAGTTTGTGCGTCGTCTTTCCGCCCAGTCCCGCTATCTGCGCTTCATGCAGACCATCAAAGAGCTGACCCCTGAGATGCTGATGCGCTTCACCCAGAACGACTATGATCGGGAGATGGCCCTGCTGGCAGTGGTGGATCGCAATGGCGAAGAGGGGGACGAGGTCGGCGTGACCCGCTACAGCATCGCCCCCGATGGTCAGTCCTGCGAATTCGCGCTGGTGGTCAGCGATGAGTGGCGCCATCGTGGTATCGGAACCCTGCTGATGGATGCTTTGATGGAGGCTGCCCGTGCCCGTGGACTCAAATATATGGAGGGGGATGTTCTGTCGGAAAACACCCATATGCTCTCCCTCTGTGAAGAATTGGGCTTCTCTATCTCACCGGTCAAGGATGATCCGGGTATGCGCTATGTCCATCGTCGGCTCTAACCTGTAAAAAAAGGCGGCACAAGCCCAGCTTGTGCCGCCAATCTCAGCGCTATGATGCCTGGACGGCATAGCTGGGAGAGGGGAAAGTGGATGACGACGCTCTGTCCACGGGATTCGCTTCCTGCGGCTGGTTGATCCCGGCAATCTGGAATTGCCCCACCAGTTGCTGAAGATCAGTGGCAATGCGGACCAAGTCCTGTCCGGCGATGGCCACCTGATTGCTACCAGTCGCGTTCTGGGTCGTGGTGTCATTGATGCGCACCACACTCTTATTGATCTCGTCGCTTACGGCTACCTGTTCTTCTGAAGCGCTGGCGATTTGGACACTCATTTCTGTGATCTTGCTGATAGAAGCCAAGGTCTCTGTCAGGGAGTTATTCGCCATCTCGGCCTGCTTGGCTACATGCTGAACCTGCTCCTGACTGCATTCCATGGCCTGTACCGCCCTGCGCGAACCCTGTTGCAGTTTTTCAATCATATGATTGATTTCGGTAGTGGATTTCTGTGTTCGTTCGGCCAGAGTGCGCACCTCGTCGGCCACCACGGCAAAGCCTCGGCCCTGTTCACCGGCCCGGGCAGCCTCGATGGCGGCATTCAGGGCCAGAAGATTGGTCTGCTCGGCCACGTTTTTGATCACATCCACAATGCTGTTGATGGCTTCGCTGTCCTCTTCCACCTGACTGATGGTGCCCGCCATGTCTTCGACCTCTTGGGTCAGTTTGCGCATGGATTCCATCGTCGATGCCATGGCCTGTTGGCCCAGAATGGTTTGCTCGTTGGCCTCTTGGGCGGCAGCGGCTGTATTGCTGATGTTCTTTGAAACGTCCCGGGCGGTGACGTTCATCTCGTTGATGGCCGTAGCGGTCTGTTCGGTCTCTGTCTGCTGATGTTTCAGGTTTTTTGCCGATTCAGCGGTGACCACCGACAGTTCTTCGGCGGCACTGCTGAGCTGAGAGGCGGTGCCGCCAATGGTGGTGACCATCTCAACCAATTGCGCTTTCATGCGGCGCATGGGCACGGCTACCTCATCCTGACCCTGAATGTCCTCGGTCAAATTGCCTTCTGACACCAGAGCCAGGCTCTGGGCAATGCCCACCATCCGACCTTTGATGGAGCGAATCACCAGCCATGCCACAACGCTGACCAGGGCCAGGGCCAAGAGAGAAACTGCGATGAGGACGATTTCAGACCGGTGGCCCAGTTTTTTGGCCTCTTCAGCGGCGGTGGCGGTGAAGGTCTCGATCTCTTTTAGCAGCGCTTCGAGTTCATGGTCCAGGGTGGACTCCTGATCTTCAACCTTTTTGGCAGTGGTTTCCACGCCATGCAACTCGCCCCTTTCCAGCAGACCGAATACCCGAATGGCGTGTTTATCGTAATCAACGTGCTCTTTTTTGATCTGTTTCAGCGCCCCCAGAACATGAAGAAACTCTTTTTCCTCATCCTCGGACTGGGACAGCTTCAGATCCTTTTCGGCCTTTTGCTCGGCGCTGTAGATCTCCTCTTCCACTTTGGTTGTCAGGGTTTTAAAGGCATTGACTTGATTCGTGAAATCATTCTTTGCTCCGGCCTTATGGGCCATGGCCTCACCAAAATGGATGGCTCGTTCGAAATGGATGGCCTGTTCCAATTGATGGCTGGTGATTTCGGTTAATGCCCGGGTCAGTGGAATGTCCTCTTCGGCGACGGAGACCAACTGGGCGTTGATGGCGTGAATGGCCTGCAAGGAATAGATGGCCAGGATCAGTAAGGTAATTAGGCTGGGCACGGCCACAGCCAGGATGCGGCCACTGATGGATAGGCGGTCGATAGCATGAAACATGATGGTTTTCCCTCTACAACATTTTATTTGGGCGGGCTCCTTCCCAAGCCAAGCGTGTTCCTGTCCATGAACATCGCACTGTTAGCGAAAAAGCAATCCTGTCAGGAGAGTCCCTGGAGGGACATGATCTCACTGGGAAAAAAGAGAGGCCGATCAGAGGAGATCTCTGAACTTTTTCCGCCGATAGCACCATTGTCTTGGCCAGTGGGGCCAGTTTGATGCATCCGGGAAATGCCTCTTTTTCGTTCATGAGCCCTAGCCTAGTTCAGGTTGAAGCAATTTACAAGTATCTTGATAAATTAATTATTAACTTGAAAAATTAGTTCTGGTGTTTGGCTGGTTAGGTGACAGAAGCCCATCTGTACAGCCCTTGCTGGCAGGTGGTTGTCAGGGTATTTAAGAAAAATGACGGCTGGAAATCAGCAAAAAATAGATGGAAATACAGGTGAGTAGAGATTAAAGGTCAGTGGATGGCAGTCTTGCCGCCAATTTTCCAAAAATTGATTCAAGCTTCCCCAATTTGGCGGGATATGGGTCTGAAATATCAAGAATATTGGTAATTGTTTTTAAGCTGTGTCGCAAAATGCATCCCGTAGGGTTTATTTCTTATATTCTTCTCTTCACTATCGAACTGGTCACAAGTGATAAATGTCACTAGACAAAACCACAACACTTACCCACTATGGGGGCGGATGGTTTGGTGGACATCGTTTGAAACAATTGGGAAGGTTAAGCATAAAGATGAAAAGTAAGAAAATCATATTGGCCACTTTTCTATGTGGTTTGGCTTCTTCTACCTATGGCAGTGATAAATATACCCTTGAGGATTTGCGTCTGTTGGATAAGGAGGCAAATTACACCGAGATCGTGGATCACGCGAAGGATATTCGGCCCAGCCAGCGTGGGGATGAATGGAAGACCCTTGTTCAACGTGCTGTGATAAAAACGCTGGAGCAGAAACTGGCTTCTGGAGAGGGGGAGGCTTATCTGGCCCTTGATTTCTCCGATCAGATGCTGGACATCATGCGGGATTCGAAGGCGTTTATGGATCTGCGCAGTCAGGCGATCATCCAGGGTTCTGGTGCCTGCTATAGGAACAGTTACTACGCTTCCGAGTGTACGGACAGGCTCAGTGCGCTGGTGAAGAAAACACCGGATGATCGCGATCTGGCCTTTCAGGCCGGAAAACTGGTTCGTCTGCAGGCAAATTCAGCCGCTGCCATTCCCTTTTTCACGATGGCACTAAAGGGCGTAAATGATAAAAAACAGTGCGCTGATGAAGATGTGGTTCTGGCGATAACCTCAGGTGTCGGGCTTCCACCTGAACAGGCCAAAGAGGCCCTGGCATTAGGTTTTTCCACTTGCTTTGAACCGCTTAAATCCCAGTTGCTTGAGGACTTTTATGCCAGTAACGGCTATGCAGTGACCAACTATTGCAAGGCGTTAACAGAGAAAAAGTTATTGTCCGAGTTTCAGCAGGCATTCTGCCTGGATAAGATGTGACGGCAGCACAAAATCAGGGATATACCTCCTAAGTTTTAACGTGTGTGGTTTAGGGTTCGAGAGTGAAAATGAAAAAGATATCTTTAGGCATGGTGGTTTTTGTTGCTGTATGCGCTGCGCATACTGTCAATGCAGAGGATGAGATGGTTGCCCGGGCAGTGGCTGACTCTGAGATCAATAAGATGGCAGCGCAGATGAACGCCGCATGTGGTGCCTCGATTGGTGTAAAAATTGATTGGGACAGCTTTGGTCAATCCGATGACTGGAAGCAGTACAGCATGCCCAGCTTCTGTGGAGCGCCGCTGGATACTCTAAAAGGTTTTTGTCAGAAAGAAAACGCGAAAGCCTATATCCAGAAAAATGTTAAAACAGTGACTTGCTACTATGGTGGTCAGGGCAAACGGGCTCTTCAGGTAGAGAAAGGCGCTATCAAGAATACCGTGGATTTTGAGGCCCCAAATTTGGATCAGTTTCTCCATGCTGCATTGCTCAAAGAGCTATAAGCCCTGATGGTAAGGTCTTCCTATTTTGGGTGGGCAAGTTATCGGTAGCCAGCTGGGCCACGCCTTCTCAGAAAATACTTACTGGGGCGATTGAGACGACCCATAGTAGTCCTTAAACCAGGCTGCGAAATTCATCACCCCCTGTTCCAGCGGGGTGTCCGGCTTGTAGCCCACATCGCGAATCAAATCCTCCACATCGGCATAGGTCGCAATCACATCGCCATCCTGCAAGGGCAGCAGGTTGAGCCTGGCCTTGCGGCCCAGGCCCTGTTCCAGCAGTTCGATATAGCGCATCAACTCTGTCGGGTTATTGCTGCCGATGTTGTAGATCCGGTAGGGCGAGGCGGCGGTGGCTGTATCGGGCTGGTCGGGGTTCCAGTCGGGATTGGGCGTGGCCGGTTGATCCAGCACCCGTACCACCCCTTCGACAATGTCATCGATGTAGGTAAAGTCCCGCTGGTGCTTGCCGTAGTTGAAGACATCGATGGGCTCATCCCGCATGATTTTGAGCGCGAACTTGAGCATCGCCATGTCCGGGCGGCTCCAGGGACCATAGACGGTGAAAAAGCGCAGGCCGGTGCAGGGTAGCTGATAGAGGTGACTGTAGCTGTGGGCCATCAGCTCATTGGCCTTCTTGGTGGCGGCATAGAGGCTGACCGGATGATCCACATTGTGATGCACCGAAAACGGCATTCGGGTGTTGGCGCCATAGACCGAGCTGGATGAGGCGAATACCAGATGCTCCACCCCGTTGTGACGGCAACCCTCCAGCACATTGGTGAATCCCAGCAGGTTGGCATCCGCATAGGAGAGCGGGTTCTCGATGGAGTAGCGCACCCCCGCCTGGGCGGCCAGGTTCATCACCCGCTGGGGTTTGTGTCGGGCGAAGAGTCCGGCCATGAGATCACGGTCAGCAATATCACCATGGATGTGGGTGTAATTGGGGTGATCTTTGTGCCGGTCGAGCCGGGCCTGCTTGAGGCTGACATCGTAATAGTCATTCATGTTATCGATGCCGATGACCTCTTCGCCCCGTTCCAGGAGTCGAAGTGCCAGGGCGGAACCGATAAAACCTGCTGAACCGGTGATCAAAGTGCGCATGAAGCCAAACCCTAAATGAGAGACAGAAACTGGGGCGCTATTGTACAGAGGGTGGGGAGGTTTTCGTGAAAAACCCTTGCCGAGCAAGCAGCGCTGCGCCATAGGCCGTTTTTTGTTGAGTGGCTGCTATGGCCGGCACCCCCAGGTTTGTTGCCGAATGGCCTGGCAGCCGCATTTAGCTCGACATTGTCCGAGGTTGTGCGGTGAGAGGGTGATTTGCCTTGGCCAGAATCTCCCCGGCACGCCTGAGGGCCAGCGCCCGACACGCTGAGGTGCCGAGATCCAGGCCGATGAAAAGCGGCTTAAGGCAAATTGACCGGCTCTGTGGGCTGCCAGCCGGAAGCACGGTGCTCGGCGGTCACGCGGGTATAGATGCCGCCGCGCACATTGAAATCTGCTGTCAGGCGAATGAACTTGGGATCCAGTGCCGCGACCAGATCATTGAGGATGAGATTGGTGACATCCTCATGGAAGGCGCCCTTGTCCCGGAAAGACCAGACATAAAGCTTCAGCGCCTTGAGTTCGACACAACGCTCCGCCGGGATGTACTCCAACAGCAACTCGGCAAAATCCGGCTGCCCGGTCTTGGGGCAGAGGCAGGTAAATTCGGGCACGCGGATATGTACCTGATACTCCCGCTTGGGATGCGGGTTGGGAAAGGTCTCCAGGCTGGTACTGGGCAGGCTGGGCATGGTGTGGGTCTCGGTGATCGGGTCAAGAATCGCGCTATTGTATCAAGGGATTGGGGTGAATATTGAATGCTGCGCTCATTTCAGGTTGTTTTGAGCATTCTGTCCAGCATGGCAAAGCGGTCGATTGGTGTATTTAGTAGACTGATGCAGTAATTGCCGTTGGTGCAAATTGAAGGTTGGTGTCTGATGTTATCTCTGGTTGTTTTTGTTATCTATGGATGGTTCTGCATTAAGATAGTATTCGAAATACAGAAAAACCGCCATATTCTGCTGGATTCTGGCTTAACTGTGGCCTCAGTTAATGGTGTCTTGGTGATGCTGTTGATGTATCTTGTGCCGGTCTTCTTGTTGGCATTTCCATTTTATGCCAAATGGGGTTTTCTGAATCCGTTGTTTTTTGCACCCATCTATGTTGTTGGGCTGTGGAGAGCATCCAGGCTGCAGAAAATTATGCCCACTGAATATAATCATCAGATCGCTGCGGTTGGCTATGTCAAAAAATCTTTTGATCTTGCCTTGTCAGGTTTGGTGATTGTGGCAATGTTGCTGATTGTTGAGATGTATTATTATGGTATTGGTAGTGTCTTTTCTTGATGTATGGATTGTTGCATATCGAGATGGCTGTTCTGAGTTCAAAGGGTAAAAAAACATTTCCCCATCGTATGATCCTTAGATCAATGACTTCAAATAATCCCAGGCAAAGGGCAGCAAAATACCTATTGCAAGCAAGATGAATGGCAGCGCCCAGATCAGAACTTTTGCGGTATTTTGAGACGAAGGGGCAGTCTCGTACCACTCCGCTGTACTGAAGGCGAAGTGGGCCTTCTTTTCCTGGCTCCACGCCAGACTCCACATCAAACCTGCTGGGAGATACAGGGTCGTAGAGAGGATGATATTGGGTCCCCAGGTCGGGGGGTAAAAGCCATCCCGGAGATAGATATACCCATCATAGGACCAACTGACGGAAAACATCCAGAGGCAGAGTGCCACATAGAGCTGGACGAAACTCGCCTGCTGGCGGAAAAACCGAAGCAGGATGCCAACAGTCCAGGGGGCGGTGACAAAGGTCAGGATGGACATGAAACTGGCATCGACGTAGTCCCAGGTTGGATCCCCGGAATAGGGGGCGATGTAGATCATGGGGATCAGGGCCATCAGGAAGGTGATGCTCTTCCAGGGTTGGAGCAAAAAGCGCCAATATGCTGTTTTTGTGAATGGAAATTGCTCAGCTTTGACAATCAAGAGGGCAAAGGCAACTCCGGACAAAATCAGCCAGGCTGCCATGTAATATTCAATATTCATACGAGGTTCTTCCAGCCATCCAATCGGTTCCCACAGGTGAAGCAGTTTCTGCCCTTCTGAGGGATTTGGCCATTTCACAATAGATGATGTGCGGTTTGTCAGGAGCCCTTTCAGAAACTTTACTGCTATTTCCTGCCTATCGTAAAAAATCCCTCAACGGCACCCGGCGCTCATTCATGCGCTGCACGGTGAGCGCGAGAAATAACTCGGCGGTGGCCACAGCGTCGGTGAGGGCGTTGTGGGCCTTGTAGCGGGGCAGGGCAAAGCGGGTTCGGAGCGAGGCCAGGCGCAGGTCGGATTGCTGGATGTAGAGGTTGCGGTTTTCGATCCACCGTCGTCCCAGCAGCAGGGTATCCACGGTGGGGATGAAAAAGGGGCAGCCGTAGAGTTGCTGACAGGCAGCGTCGAGAAAGCCCAGCTCAATTTTGGCGTAATGGGCGATGAGTACGGTGCCCGCCAGGCGGCTGAGCAGGATTTTCAGGGCCTGCTTCAGCTCGATCCCTTCTGCGGCCTGATCATCGGTAATCTCGTGGATGATGGCGCTGGATTCGGGAATCTCTCCTTTTGGGACGATGAGTTCATGTTGTGCCGTGCCCAGTTGGATGGCCATTTGATCCATGCGCACCAGCCCAAAGCTCAGCAGCTCGTCTTGGGTCGGGTCGAGCCCGGTGGTTTCAAAGTCCAGGACGGTGAAACGGATCTCACGGATATCACGGTTTGCCGGGGGAAACGGGGTGGCGAAATAGTTTTGCAGAGGGCCGGAAGGGGCTTTGTCCAGCATGGCCTGGCGCTGTTGCTCCAGGTTGTGCCAAGGTTGCCAAAAGCGCCAGTTCCACATCAGAAGAACCGGCTGGCCTGGTAGCGGGCGTCTAAGGCTTCTTGCATGGTGGTAATGGCCTTGAAGGCATCTTTGAGATGATTGCGTTCCAGCGGAGAGAGGTCGTTGGGTGG
This sequence comes from Sedimenticolaceae bacterium, assembly GCA_050292235.1. GTDB lineage: Bacteria > Pseudomonadota > Gammaproteobacteria > Chromatiales > Chromatiaceae > JBNKLG01. The sequence continues at coordinate 18,125 of JBNKLG010000048.1, forward strand.
CAGATAGTTGTCGGCAGCCAGACCCTGCTTGAGCTGTTCTGCCTGATGGCGAATGCGCAGGGTGGCGATGAATTCCAGGGCATCGGTCAGGTTTTCCGCCCCTTCTTGGCTGAGGGCACCCTGGCGGGCGGCATCTTCCAGTCGCTCCAGGGTGTTGATGGCCGGGCTGCCACAGGAGAGAGCGTAGACCCGGGCCAGATCGATGATGGGGACGGTGCCCCGATGTTTGATGTCGAAGGTGTTATCGTGTTCCCCGTCGCTGATGAGGACAAAGGTGCGGAAGAAGCCCATGGGCGGGCGATGTTTGAGGGCGTTGGCTGCCATGTAGGCGAGGAAGATTTTGTTCTGCTGGGATTTGTTGAGCATGTGCTGCTGTAACTGGCTGAACAGGCTCTCTTCGCCATGGACCGGCCGCAGGTCGAAGAAAATGCTGGAGAGCATCAGGGCCATGGGCTCGGGTCGCTCGATCCAGGTATCGAAATAGCCCTGCCAAGTGGAGAGGGGCTGACACCATTGGGGGTTGGTGGCCATGGCGTTGCCGGGGCAGTAGACAAAGCCACAGGCATTGAGCCCGTCGCTGACAAAGCGGGCCAGTTGGGCAAAATAGGCACGATGCGCTTCAGTGCAGCCATTGGCAAGGATGAGGGCGTTGTCCTGGTCGGAGTGGGAGGTCTGCTCCCGCCGCGCCTGAGAGCCGCCGGTGACCCAGACATAGGCGATGGGGGCAGGTCCCAGCTCCTGTTCTGCCAGTAAGATCAGACGTTGGGTGATGGCGTCGGTCACAGAGGAGACCACCTGGCCGATGTGATTGGCTGTGGCGCCACTGTTGACCATCTGTACCTGAAGCCTGGGCAGGTGCTGGGCGGCAGCACTCAGCTCGTCTACCGTTTCTGCCCGCATGATGCCGCGCACCAGGTAGGGACCATGGACACTTTGGAACCGGATCAGGTCGGTGGTGGAAATGAGGCCGAGGACCCGCCCCCGTTCCAGTACCGGCAGGTGGTGTATGCCCAGTCGGGTCATCTTCAGCAGTGCCTCGAACCCCAGCGTATCCGGGCTGATCGTATTGGGCTCCCGGGTCATGATGTGGTGGATCGGGGTGTTGTAGGGCAGGCTCTCGCAGATGAAGCGGCGGCGTAAATCCTTGTCGGTCAGAATGCCGACCAGAGCGCCCTTGTCGGTCACCAGCAGGGAGGAGACCCCATGCTCGGTCATGGTCTGGGCAGCTTGTAGCACCGAGGTGTCAACATTGACTTCGACCACCCGGGGCTCGATCAGGTTGCGTACTTTGATGTTGATCAGGGAGTTGCTGGAGAGCTCATCGGTATCGGTGATGCCAGCGAGGGCCTGGCGCAGGCGTTCATTGGTGCCGGCACTGAAAAAGGCATCGAAATCGGCGGAATACTGACGCAGACGCTCCAGCAGATCACAGGGCACCAGATAAACCAGGCTGTCCTCCTCGGTGCGGCCCTGCAACGGGGTAGCGTTTTCCATGCCGCAGTTGGGGATGAAATAATCCCCTTCACCCAGCTGTTCCCGTAATTTGCCCTCGGCATCCATTACCCTCAGCGCCCCTTTGCGCACAAAATAGAGGTGGCGGGCCTGGTCGGCCTTTTCCGGGATGGCGGTATCCCTGCGCAGGTAGCGCACCAGAATCTCGCCGATCAAAGGATCCAGTGCCTCGTTAGGGAGTTGATCGAAGGGTGGGTGTGCAGTCAGAAAATCACGAATCTCGGCGAGTTCGATCTCCATAGGTCTCCCAGGGGTAAAAGCGGCGTGGGGTTTTTGTCGTAACCCTATAATTGATAGCAGCAATAGCCGCTATCGGAAAGGGCGGCGACACCTCTGGGGCTGATTTTGTCATAGCGATTACCCCAACTCGCCCAAACGAGAAAGAATGGTGCTGTGGCTGCAACTCACAAATGTGCCGGGAGCACATTTGAACAGTCGAAGGCTGGCCCGAAGGGCAGAGGGCAGGATGCCCGGAGTAATGGGCTGTGGCTGGAGCAGGCTGGGTTCGATATCAAAACACCTGTCAGGGTCAGGGTCATGCCAGGGTGCTTGGTGGTGACTGCCGAGGAGCAAAGCTACAATAGAAAAGCCCCGGTCAATGACTGATTAAGCGGGTATTTTCTATAACAAAAATTCTATTCGTTACGGATCAATCGAGTCTGACCCACTGCTGTCCCACTTAGCGCGCAGATAAGAGTCCGGTTTCGTGAGCCTTTTGGTAAAA
>JBNKLG010000049.1:0-19980 GCA_050292235.1 Sedimenticolaceae bacterium
CGCTCGACGACTGGCCTGACATCCGCTGGCAACCCAGCGATCAAGCGCAGCGGGTCAACCTGGATACTCTCACCAAGGCCGACATCGCCCAATGGCGTCCTGGCGAGCCCCTGTTGCTCAGCGGCCGCCTGCTCACCGGACGCGATGCCGCGCACCGGCGCCTGCGGGAAATGCTCACACGGGGCGAACCGCTACCTGATGGCGTCGACCTGCGCAATCGTTTCCTCTATTACGTCGGCCCGGTTGATCCCGTCGGGGGAGAGGCAGTCGGCCCTGCCGGCCCCACCACCGCTACCCGCATGGATGCTTATAGCGAGTTGATGCTAGGGGAGTTGGGCCTCATGGGCATGATCGGCAAGGCCGAGCGCAGTGCGGAGACCATCCAGACCATCCAGCGCCATGGTGCGGTTTATCTCATCGCTGTTGGCGGAGCCGCTTACCTGGTTTCCCGCGCCATTCGCAGCTCGCGTCTGATCGCTTTTGAGGATCTCGGGATGGAGGCCATCCGGGAATTTGAAGTGGTGGATATGCCCGTCACTGTAGCGGTCGACGTGCGGGGTGAATCCATCCACCAACAGGGACCCGCCGAATGGCGAATCCCTGTCGAGTCTATTCGGAAGTAATCAGAGGCCCAAGCTCTCCAGCAGATCATCATGGGCATCGCCATCAACGGGGGGGGAGTCTTCAGATGCCTGTTTGGCTTCCTGCTCCCGGGCAATGATGCTGTCCGCATCGGCCCGCTCGCCCCGTTGAAAATCTTCTAGCTGGATGAAGGTCGTTTTCTCGATAGCCATCTCCAGATAGAAGGTCTGATGATCCTCGGTTTGAAAGGCCACCTTGCGCATCTGTGGGTTATCCAGATTGGCATTGATGGACAAGACCACCTCTTTGTTAATGGCTATCATCTTGGGCTGGCTTTGATTGACCGACACCTCCAGCTCATGCTGAATGGCCGCCGCAAATTCGCCCACCACCTGGTTCATCAACTCACCCAGGGTATTGCCCACTTCGTCCGAGGAGTGGCGCGTGGCCAGCTCATTCTCCGGCATCCCCATTTGCAGCATATAGCGGGTATAAAGCTCCATCGCCGCCGCCGCAGAAATATTCATGATCACAATGCCAGAGAACACGCCATCAAAGAGGACAAAACAGCCGATATCTGGCTTGAGGCTGGTCTTGGTGATACGTTGCACCATAGGTGCATAGTGGATACGGCTCCCGGTTGCTTCGGATAACACTTTGGTCACAGATTTACACAGGATCAACAAAATCTCATCGGTACCGAACTGGGCCTGTTTTTTTCGGGTTGTCATGGGGCTTCCGTTGGTTATGGGTAAGAACACATTGAAGAGTAGCCAAGAGCACCTGAGAAGTTAAGAGCCAATCTGACAAAGAGATGATATGGGATAAGTTCAGGTTTGGCCTGAGGACTGCCCATCATGAGCTCGATCTTCTGATCACAATCTTTTCCGGGCAGTTGATGATCTGATTGGCCCCCATCAGACATACCCGGTCGCGCCCCTCTGCCTTGGCCTTATAGAGTGCCTGATCAGCGCTGTTCAAAAGCTTGTCCAGATCCAGGCATTCGCCATCGATCTCAACCACACCAAAAGAGGCAGTGACACTCAACGTGCCGCCATCAGCCAACGGAATTTTTGCCTGATGAATCGCTAACCGCAGGCGCTCAGCAACCATCATGGCAGGGTCGACAGGGGTCTGTGGCAGCAAAGCCGCAAACTCCTCTCCGCCAATACGACCAATAATATCGACACTGCGCAAGATATCCCGACACACATCACCGATCATTCGCAACACCTGATCGCCCACATTATGGCCGTGTTGGTCATTGACCTGTTTAAAGTGATCGACATCGAACATTAGCAGAGAGAGCCCCCCTTGATAACGGTCAAACCGGGAGAGTTCGTTCTCAGCCAACTCAATGAAATGGCGGCGATTGGACAGTTTAGTCAGAAAGTCAAAGTAGGCACGATGCTCCAGCTCCGTTCGAGCATTCTGATTTTCGATGGCAATGGCAGCCAGGTTAGCCGCAAAACTGATCCGTTCAATGTCTGCCGTAGTCGGTTTAGCCACTGTCCTATGATAAATAGCAAAGGTACCCAGTACCTTGCCGTCTGTATTTACAATGGGATCAGACCAGCACGCAGCCACACCAGCGATTTCGGCAAGGCCCCTATAAGGCTGCCAGTACTCATGGGTCATGATATCCTCGACAATCACCCGCTCTCCCAGCCAGGCCGCTGTGCCACAAGACCCCACCCCCATGCCAATCTCAACACCATCAATCGCCTGGTTGTAAGCAGAGGGCAGGCTGGGGGCAGCACCGGTGTGCAGATGCCGTCCCTCTTCATCCAGTAAGAGAATACTGCAGAGCGCTGATGGCTCTTCCGTCTCCACCGTTTCAACAATGGCATGCAGGATGTTTGAGAGCGATTCCCCCCTTGCCACCATTTCCAACATGGCATCGTGCGTATGATTGCGTCGTTCGCTTAGCCAGTGAGCAGTGATATCACTAAAGTTGATCAGGCGTTTCCTGCCCACCCAGGTGGCGCGAACAAGGACACGCTTTTCACTGCCATCAGCACAGCACACCGCTGCCTCTAACACCGACACAGGGGTATTGCTGACACGCGCTTCATCCAACTGCTTGTACCAAGGCTCAACAACCGTCTTCCAGTAATTGTTGTCGGGGTAAGCCCGTCGATACCAGGTCTCTAGATCAGGCAGATCCTCCAGGGTGTAGCCAAACAGATGGGTAAACTGCTCGTTGATATATTCCAGATTGCCATCAACATCGGACCAGCCAATGCCTACGGGAGAGGAATCAAGAATATCCTCCAATTGAATGCGCCGCTCAGTACTGCGACTCAAATCCTGCTCCAACGCCTCTTGCTTCAAACGGGCCAGCCCACTTGCCACAAGCATTTGCGACATGCCGACCATGCAGGCCATCAAAGACTCCATGCGCTCTTTGGAGACCACTGGCACTGCATCAATGGCCTTGAGATAGGTGCCCGTATCGTATCCGTAATGTCGAGCCTGCTTGCGAAAATAGTCGATATCGGGCGGCTCGTTCAATACCTGACCGAGAAACAGGGTAGCCAGTGGGCGTCCCTCAATCATAACCGGCGTCGCATAATCGATGAGCCCATTTTTGCAGAGCGAACAGGCAACTTCGCCATCATTCAGATAGCGCATCAGATCGAGATTGCTCTCCTTGCAATTTTCGGCGGAAAGGGGATGTAGGCGGTGGAAATCTGCACAGGCGCTCACCCAACCCGCCTGACTAAGGAGTTCCCCATCACGCCCCACCAAACCATTGGGAATACCTGTCGCCTCATAGAAATTGTGCAGAAGACGCGAAAACTCCTCGATATTCACGAGATCGCTGTAAGAGTAATCCTCCACCGTTTTCTGCTCTGATGGCATCTATTTATTCACCCAAAGGTCAGCCGCACTGTGGAACGAGCTCCTTCAAGTATATGCAAGCAGGGAAAGTGCGCTGAAAGAATTTCAGCGCATACCTGTGGAAGACGACTTTAGCCTAAATACCAAAAAAACTTTTTAATTTAACATCTTACAAGCAACAGACGAATCCTGGGTAAAACGCAGGTCCCAGCTTGCCACAACTGGTTTTTTTCGGATAAACCACCCAAATAAATGGTGAATCTCGATTGACATTGACACAGAGTTCACACCACCTTTCCCTCGTTATTTGTTGTGGAACTTAACATGCTTCTTTCCAATAACAATACCTTTGGAATCTTGTATCCATACCCTAGCCCCTCTGAGAGGCCAGAACCGCTTTACTCTTCTTATCAGTTTATACTGACTCAGAGCGAAAACTGACCAGATTGTGGCTGGTACCCAGCCAATCAAAGCCACTTGCAGAGTCAAACATTCGCCTGAGTGCGCGCCGAGACTCTACTCCATACCAAGCCAATTGCCAACAAAGAGAGCAAAGGTAACCCTCCCCAGCGTACATAGGGTGTCGAGCCTTGCAAAGGCTGCACCTGACCATGCACCGCAACCTCTTTCATCAGCGTTGAATAGCGCAGCAACTTACCATCCGGCCCGATGATAGCGGAGATGCCGGTATTGGTAGCCCGAAGCAAATAGCGCCCGGTCTCCAGGGCGCGTAATCGGGCGATTTGCAAATGCTGATAAGGAGCCAGAGTTTCGCCAAACCAACCATCATTGGTGACATTGATGAGATAGGCCGCCTCAGGCAGGGCTTGTCGCACCTCATCTCCAAAGGCGTCTTCATAACAAATGGAGATACCTGCTGAAAGCCCACCCACTTTCAGCAGAGGTTGCCCACCGTCTCCGGGGGTAAAATCGGACAGTTCCACGCCCAGCGAATCCACAAAGGGTTTGAGCAACCAGGCCAGAGGGGCATATTCTCCAAAAGGGACCAGGTGGCGCTTGGCATAGTGACCACCCTCCCCCCCAAGGTTGAGCAAGGTGTTGTAGTAACGGCCTGTGGCCAAATCCATCCAGGGCACACCAACCAGAATCTCTGCCCCATGCTGACGTGCCTGGATCTCTAGAGGATCCAATAAGCTGCTCTTTACCTCATAGGCCATGGCGGTGATGGCAGTCTCCGGCCAGATAATGAGGTCACTCTCCCGACTCTGATCGGTGAGTTGCAGGTGTCGCCGCATGGATTGGGTAAAAAGGTCAGGATCCCACTTATACTGCTGCTGGATATTGGCCTGAATCAGGCTGACGCGAAAGGACTCACCCAGTGGCAACCACCAGCGGACGCCACTCAGTGCCCAGCCCAACAATGGCACGGCCAGTATCAGCAACCCAGACCAGTACCGACCTCGCAGCACCAATCCCACAGCACCCAACCAAAGCAGTGCCAGCCAACTGAGACCGTAGACACCAAGCACTGGGGCAAAACCCGCCAGGGGGGTATCCACCAGGGCATAGCCCAGACTCAGCCAGGGAAAACCGGTCAGCAACCAGCCCCGCAGCCACTCCACCAGCACCCAAACAGCAGGCATCACCAACAGATATTGAGCAACAACCGGGAGACGCCTGGCCAACCAGACCATCAGCCAACCGGTCAGACCGAAATAGAGAGCGATAAAAGCAATAAATCCAGCGGTATAGAGCACCGAGGCAAACAACTGCACATTGGCAAACTGCGCCAAACTGACCTGAAGCCAGGAGATGCCGAAACTCATGAGGCCAAGACCATAAGCGTAGCCTAGCCAAAAGCCACGGCGAGCACCCACCTGGAGCCAAAGCCAGAATAGCCAGAGCAGCCCGGGAATCAGCAGCGGAACCCAACCCAGCGGCGCAAAAGCCGCCACCGCAAGAGCGCCGCCGAAAAAGGCCAGCAGCAAATTCAGACGGAAATAGGGCGCTGGATTGGAACGATACTCAGTCAGCCACCACATGATCAACAGAGGCGGCATCAAGCGCCAGGGTCAGGTCCAGGAGATGGATGCGACGACTGTCGGCCCGCAGGATTTTGAACTCGAAGTGTTCAAGCTGCACCCGTTCGCCCCGCTCGGGCAGGTGACCCAGGGCATTGACCACCAAGCCACCAATGGTATCGAACTCCTGATCGGACAGGGTGGAACCGAAGTGCTCGTTAAAGTCCTCGATACTGGTATGGGCTTTGAGCGTGTAATGCGTGGCATCCCGCTTGAGAATAAAGGCACCTTCATCGAAATCGTGCTCATCCTCAATCTCACCGACAATCTGCTCCAGCACATCCTCGATGGTCACCAATCCAGCCGCCGCCCCATATTCGTCGACGACGATGGCCATATGATTCCGACTGGCGCGAAACTCCTTCAGCAGCACGTTGAGACGCTTGCTCTCGGGCACGAAAAAGGCGGAACGCAGCACATCCCGCAAATCAAAACGCGGGGACTGATCGCCGAAGTAACGCAGCAGATCCTTAGCCAGCAGAATGCCGATGACCTCGCTTCTGTCTTCGCCAATCACAGGAAAGCGTGAATGGGCAGATTCAATGATGACCGGCAAAATGTCGGCGATGGACTGATCGCGCCCCACCACCACCATTTGGGCTCGGGGAATCATAATGTCACGTACCCGCAACTCGGCCACACCGAGCACGCCCTCGATCATTGCCAGGGCATCGGCATCCAGTAAATCACGTTGTTTTGCATCCCGCAGCAGCTCCAGAAGTTGCTCGGTGTCCTTGGGGTCGGCGCCGAAAAACTGGGCAAATCGCTCCCACCAGCTTGTCGGCGCCAATCCAGTGGCGTCTTCACTCATCGCGAAGCCTGTCCTCGTAGGGATTGGGGACGTTCAGTGTAGCAAGAATCTTCACCTCAAGTGTTTCCATCCGCTCGGCCTCCTCGTCCGTTTCGTGATCCTCACCCAACAAATGCAATACCCCATGGATCACCAGATGAGCCCAGTGGTCTTCAACAGGCTTACCCTGATCGACAGCCTCCCGGGCCACCACCGGCACGCAGATCACCAGATCCCCCAGCTGGTTCACCGCCTCTGGCGGCAGACCGGGCGGGATCTCGAAGGGAAAAGAGAGCACGTTAGTGGCGTAATCTTTGCCCCGATATTGGAGATTCAGCACCCGCCCCTCCGCCTCATCCACCAGGCGGATCAGCAGCTCAGGTTCGTCAGAACGCTGTTCAACGGCTGCTTCGGCCCAGCGACGCAACGCTTCATCGCCGGGCTGTCGCCCAGCTGCGCTGGCCCGCTGTACCACCAGGTCAATGCTCATGAGGAGACTTTGCGGGAATCAAAATCATCGTAGGCATGAACCACCCGCTGCACCAGGGGATGGCGCACCACGTCCCGGGCGGTAAAAAAGGTGAAACCGATGCCCTCCACTTCGCTCAGGATCTCGATCGCCTGACGCAGGCCGGAGGTCTGGCCGCGCGGCAAATCGGTCTGGGTCAGATCTCCGGTGATAACGGCGGTGGAAGAGAAGCCCAGGCGGGTCAAGAACATCTTCATCTGCTCGGGGGTGGTGTTCTGGGCCTCATCAAGAATGACGAAGGATTCGTTCAAGGTACGGCCACGCATATAGGCCAGGGGGGCCACCTCAATGATATTACGCTCCACCAGTTTGGCCACCCGCTCGAAGCCCAGCATCTCGTAGAGGGCATCGTAAAGGGGGCGCAGATAGGGATCGATCTTCTGGCTCAGATCACCGGGCAGGAAGCCCAGACGCTCCCCCGCCTCCACCGCCGGGCGCACCAGCAGGATACGGCGCACCTGGTCGCGCTCCAAGGCATCAATGGCACAGGCAACAGCCAGGTAGGTTTTGCCGGTTCCCGCCGGGCCGATACCGAAATTAATATCATGGTGCAAGACCTGATGTAGATACTCCTGCTGATTGGCCCCCCGGGCGCGCACCAGACCGCGCCGGGTCTTGATCTGCACCTCAGGCCGATCAGGCCGCTGCTGCGCCACGGCCTCTTCCACCCCACTCTCTCGGATCTGGAGGTGGATGCGCTCGGCATCCAGCCTATGATGATCGACGGTATCGCAGTAGAGCTGGCGCAACACCTCCTCGGCACTGCGCACCACGGCCTGTTCGCCGATCAACAGAAACTCATTGCCCCGGTTGTTGATCTCGATGCCGAGCCGGGTCTCTAGCAAACGCAAATGGGCATCCAGCGGGCCGCAGAGGTTGGCCAGACGCTCGTTATCCTGGGGTTCGAGCCGAAAGCTCAGTCGTTGGGTATCCGTCATGAGATCAGCCGTCCACGCAATGAGTTGGGCAGCGCCTCAGTGATCTCCACCTCGGCAAAGCCTCCGATCAGGACCGCATCACCGGGGAAATTCACCACCCGATTGTTTTCGGTGCGACCGCTGAGTTCCCGATTATCCCGCGGCGCATGGCGATCCACCAGCACCCGCTGCCGACTACCGACCATCTGGCGACTGATGCGCTGGGCCTGGGTATTGAGGAGCTGTTGCAGGCGTTGCAATCGCTGCTGCTTGGCCGTCAGAGGCACGTCATCGGGCAGATCAGCTGCCGGGGTGCCGGGGCGACGACTGTAGATGAAACTGAAGGAGTGATCAAAGCCAACCTCCTCAATCAGGGCCAGGGTATGTTCGAAATCCTGTTCGGTCTCGCCGGGGAAACCGACAATGAAGTCTGACGAGAGACTGAGATCCGGGCGAATCCCCTGCAACTGCCGCACCTTGCGCTTGTAATCCAAGGCGGTGTGACCCCGTTTCATCGCTATGAGGATAGTATCGGAACCGCTCTGCACCGGCAGATGCAGATGACTGACCAAGGCGGGGACTTCGGCATAGACCTCAATCAGGGCATCGGAGAACTCCACCGGATGGGAAGTGGTATAGCGAATACGCTCGATGCCATCAATGGCGGCCACATAGCGGATCAACAGGGCCAGATCCGCTGTGCCGCCATCGTGCATCTCGCCCCGATAGGCATTGACATTCTGCCCCAGCAGATTGACCTCCCGCACCCCCTGTCCGGCCAGAATGGCCACCTCGGCAATGACATCATCAAAAGGCCGGCTCACCTCCGCCCCACGGGTAAAGGGAACGATGCAGTAGGTGCAGAATTTGGAACAGCCCTCCATCACCGAAACAAAGGCGCTGGGACCATCGGCACGAGGTTCCGGCAGGGCATCAAACTTCTCGATCTCGGGGAAGGAGACATCCACCTGGGGCCGCCCCTCCTGAACCCGACGATCCAGCATCTGGGGCAGCCGATGCAGGGTCTGTGGGCCGAAGACCAGATCCACAAAGGGGGCCCGCTCGCGGATCAGCTCTCCCTCCTGACTGGCAACACAGCCGCCGACGCCGATGATCAAATCCGGATTCGCCTGTTTCCAGGACCGCCAGCGACCCAGCAGGGAAAACACCTTCTCCTGGGCCTTTTCCCGCACAGAGCAGGTGTTAAGCAGCAATACATCTGCCTCCTCCGCTTCCGGCGTCAGTTCCAGACCACGTGCAGCAGCCAACAACTCCGCGATCTTGGAGGAATCGTACTCGTTCATTTGGCAACCGAATGTTTTGATGTAGAGCTTTTTGGCCATGCGCTATCTATACTTTGGTTCAAAATGAAATTTTAACAGGCTTCTTTAAGCCAGATGGCGAGCGAAAAACCCCATCAGACTACAGCATGATAAAAAACTCTGGCTACCATAACCCCTACATTAATGCCCGTTATTTGGTCATTGACGACTTTCCAGATATGCGGCTGATGGTGCAGGGTATCTTGCGCAGTCTCGGGGTACCTGACGATCAAATCTATACCGCAAGCAATGGTATCGATGCCCTCAAACTGTTGGAAAAGAGAAAGTACGATGTCGTGCTGTCCGATTACAACCTGGGACCAGGCAAAGACGGCCAGCAGATACTGGAGGAGGCACGATACCGAAACTTACTGGGGGTTCACGCCATCTTTATCATGATTACGGCAGAGAATACCCGAGACATGATCATGGGCGTGGTTGAGCACCAACCCGACAGCTATCTCGCTAAACCTTTTAACAAGGAGCTACTCAAAAACCGCCTGGATAAGCTCTTTGCCCGCAAACAGATTCTCATCCCCGTCAACGATGCCCTGGCCAAAAACCAACCGACCCAGGCCCTGGCACAGCTGGATCAAATCATCGCCTCCGGCCCTAAAAACCTGTCCGAATTATTGAAGCTCAAGGCGGAAATCGCCATCAGTATCGGCCAGTATGATCAGGCTGCCGCCATCTACAACCGCATCCTGGAGGAGCGTGACCTGGCCTGGGCTCATCTGGGTGCAGGCAGAATACTCTACACACAAAAGAAATACCCGGAGGCCCAGCAGATTTTCGAGAAACTGATCCAACAAAACGATGCCCTGATCCCCGCCTATGACTGGCTGGCCAAATGCCAATCCGCACTGGGGCAGAGTGAAGAGGCAGAGGCCACCCTCAGCAAAGCCGTCGTTAGCTCACCAAAATCCGTGCGAAGGCAACAGTTCCTGGGCGAACTTGCCCTCAGTAATGGCCATTCGGACACCGCCGAAACCGCCTTTAAACAGGCCGTTCGGCATGGTCACAATTCAGCCTTCAACCATCCCTCCCTCTTTTCCGGCCTGGCCAAATCCTCCTCTGCCAATGGCAACCACAAAGAGGCCTTCAAATCCCTGGACCAAATGGAAAAACGTTTTCCCGAGAACCAGGAGGCCTGCCTGTTCAAAGAAGCGACGGCTGCTGTGATTCACCAGAACCAGGGTGATCAGGAAGCCGCCCGCGCCTGCCTGGAGAAGGCTGAAACCATTCTAGTTGATCTGGACCAGGAGATGTCGACCAAGGCGGGACTGGAGATGGCCAAGGCGCTCTCTTTGCTGAATGAAAAAGAGAAAGCAGCCAAGCTATTTGGTCGAGTGGTAGCCAACCACCATGACAACGATGAGCTACTCAGCGAGGTCAAACAGGCCTTCAAAGAAGCCAGTTTTGACCAAGAGGAAGCCGCCCAGATCATCCATGAGGCGCGCCAGAGCGTGATCAAACAAAATAACCAGGGCGTGCGTCTGATCAGTGAAGGCAAGCTGGAAGCCGCCGTCGAGCTGCTGGAAGCGGCTTCGAGACAATTGCCAGACAACCGCACCATCAATCTTAACGCCGCTAAGGCGGCCATCATGCTCATGGAACGCAAGGGCGCCACAGAAAGCGGGGTACAACAGGTCGAACAGTACCTAAGCAACCTCACCAAAATGGTGCCAGAAGATTGGCGAGTCAATGCATTAATGCCGCGATTGCAAGCTTTGGCGCAATCCCTTTCCTAACGCCCAAACCCAAAAATAGAGAGAAATCACGGTGAATCTGAACGACATCTTTGCCTCTTCGGTACACGACATCAAAAACAGTCTGGGCATGATTCTCTATCACCTGGAACAGCTTCTGGGTGACCCGGCCAATCAAATCGTCAACACCAAAAAAGCCGACCTATTGAGACGGGAAACGGAGCGCGCCCAACACAACCTGGTGCAACTGCTGACCCTGTACAAAATGGACAAGGAGATGTTGCGGCTGGTTATCGATGAATACAACGTCGAGGATTTTTTCAGTGAAATCATCGCGGAAAACAGCCCCACCTGTCAGGCCATGGGCATCAAACTCAGCTATGAATGTGACCCGGCCTTGGGGGGCTATTTCGATCAGGATCTGCTGCGCGGCCTGATCAACAGTACCATTGGCAATGCCCTTCGTTACACCAAGGGCCAGATCCTGCTCAATGCCGAAAAGACCGAGCAGGGACTCACCATCCGCATTGAGGACGATGGAAATGGCTACCCCGAGGCCATGCTGGCGCTCTTCCCTGCCACATCGGAACAGATGTCTGAGGCCTTCTCCAACGGTCGTACCCAACTGGGCTTGTATTTTGCCGACCAGGTTGCCCGACTGCACAAGGCTGGGGATCGCACTGGTGAGATTCGACTGAGCAATGGACACCAGCTTTCGGGTAGTTGTTTCGAGCTGCATTTGCCCTGATTCACCGAACTGAAATGCCCGTGAGGTAGCATTTTGATACTCAGCGGCCAGGAAACGCATTCGGGCTAAAGATGCAAACCGCCACCCGCCATTACCTCATCATCACCGCTGGCTATTGGGCCTTCACCCTCACCGATGGCGCCATTCGCATGCTGGTGGTGCTCTATTTCCACCTGCTGGGCTACAGCCCCTTTCAGGTGGCGATGCTGTTTCTTTTTTACGAGTTTTTCGGCATCGTCACCAATCTGATAGGCGGCTGGCTGGGGGCGCGCATCGGGCTAAATCACACCATGCACATCGGCATGGGGATGCAGGTCATTGCCCTGGGCATGTTGGCGGTGCCCGATGCCTGGCTGACAGTGGCCTATGTCATGACTGCCCAGGCCTTGTCTGGCATCGCCAAGGATCTGAACAAGATGTCGGCCAAGGCCTCGGTCAAGACACTGGCCAAGGGCGGCGAAGAATCCGGACTCTTCAAATGGGTGGCCGTGCTGACCGGCTCGAAAAACGCCCTCAAAGGCATGGGCTTCTTTGTCGGCGCAGCCCTGTTGGAATGGCTGGGCTTTCGTGGCGCGCTTATCACTTTGGCCAGTTTGCTGTTCGTCGTGCTGGTGGCCACGGCACTGAGCCTGCCCTCCGGTGTCGGTAAAATGGCCGACAAGCCCAAATTCACCCAGGTGTTTTCCAAGGTGGCAGCCATCAACTGGCTATCGGCAGCGCGTTTCTTTCTCTTTGGTGCCAGGGACATCTGGTTTGTGGTGGCGGTACCGGTCTTTCTGGTCGAATCCCTGAACTGCTCGATCACCGCCGTTGGCTCATTCATGGCTCTCTGGGTGATCGGCTATGGTCTGGTTCAGGCTTCGGCACCTAAGATGTTGCGTGGCCAACATCCTGGTGGTCGAGCTGTTCGCCTCTGGGCCTTCGTTCTGGCCCTTTTTCCTGCGAGTATTGCCCTGGCCCTCCAACAGCCGTGGCCCGCCGGGCCGATTTTGTTCAGCGGACTCATCCTCTTTGGCATCGTCTTCGCCATCAATTCCGCCCTCCACTCCTACCTGATTCTGGCCTACTCCGACCACGACAAGGTGGCCATGAATGTGGGCTTTTATTATATGGCTAACGCAGGGGGGCGTCTGGCCGGTACAGTACTCTCTGGCCTGATTTACCAAACTCAGGGAATTGGCGGCTGCCTCTGGTTGTCCAGCCTCTTTGTCATTGCTGCAGGCCTGCTCTCTTTTGCCTTGCCGGAGGTTGAGATCCGAAAGCCATGCTAGGCTTAGTGCCATGAATCATCGCCCCCGCAAACGCTTCGGCCAAAACTTTTTACAGGATCGCGGCGTCATCCGGCGCATCGCAGCAGCTATCGCCCCTCAACCGGATCAGACGCTGGTCGAGATCGGCCCCGGCGAAGGGGCACTGACCCAGGAACTGCTCTCTGCCACCGAAAAGTTGCAAGCCATTGAATTGGATCGCGACCTGATCGATCATCTGACCCGGCTCTGCGCCCCTCTGGGTAAGCTGAGCCTGCATAACGCCGATGCCCTGCGCTTTGATTTCCGCCAGCTCTATCAGGGCCAGCCATTGCGTGTCGTCGGCAACCTGCCCTACAACATCTCCACACCCATTCTGTTCCGCCTGCTGGCGTTCCGCGACATCATTCAGGACATGCACTTCATGCTGCAAAAAGAGGTGGTGGATCGCATGGCTGCCGAACCGGGGGGCAAGGACTACGGTCGGCTCTCGGTGATGTTGCAGGCCCAGTGCGAGGTCTGCCACCTGTTCGACATCGGCCCGGAGGCCTTCCGCCCACCGCCCAAAGTGGACTCCAGCTTTGTGCGATTGGTTTCCTACGCCGAACCGCCCTACCCCATTAGCGATTTCGACCGCTTCAGTCGTTTGGTAACCGCGGCCTTTGCCCAGCGCCGCAAAACCCTGCGCAACAACCTTAAAGGCCTGATAACGCCAGAGGCCATCAGCGATCTGGGGATTGACCCCGGTGCCAGAGCAGAGACCCTGGGCATCGGGGATTTTGTGCGTCTGGCCGAGTGTTTGCCTGCTTCCTGATGGAACGTAGACACCACCTCTCCATTACCTACCACTACCGCCAGTAGGAGCGCCCCATGGGCGCGAAACCCACACCTGCAAATCATGTATGACCGGCGCACCACCACAGTCATCGCACCCACGGGGCGCTCCTACATAGTGCGTAGGGTGGATAAGCAAAGCGCATCGATGGTCAATGATGCGGTTCCTGCATCGCCACATCCCACGCCTTGAAAAAACCTCCGCCACTTGACAAGACCCACCATTCACACTAATTTCTGTATTAACTGAAATTACGGAACAACATGTCATGCGGATTCTCATCACTGGCGCCAGCGGTTTCATTGGCGGACATCTGACCCAGGCCCTTATTGAAACCGGGCATGAGATCATCGCCGCCGTACGTCGGCCACAAAGCCTGCAGCATCGCTGGCCCAACATCCGTACTCTACCGATAGATTTCAGTCGCGATCTGAATCCAGAGGAATGGACCCCCCATCTTGCAGGCGTGGATGTGGTCATCAACGCCGTCGGCATCATCCGTGAAAGTGGGGAAAACAGCTTCGACAAACTGCACAGTCGTGGC
Source organism: Sedimenticolaceae bacterium (assembly GCA_050292235.1). Classification (GTDB taxonomy): domain Bacteria; phylum Pseudomonadota; class Gammaproteobacteria; order Chromatiales; family Chromatiaceae; genus JBNKLG01. Next base: position 14,110 of record JBNKLG010000049.1, read on the forward strand.
CCCATAGTCCTCTTTCAGGCCTGCGAGACCGCCGGGGTGCGGCGGGTGCTTCAACTCTCAGCCTTGGGTGCCGATGATCAGGCCTTCAGCCACTATCACCGCAGCAAGCGATCAGCCGACACCTATCTGAAACAGACCGAGCTGGACTGGGCCATCCTCATGCCCTCCATCGTTTACGGACCTGGGGCCAAAAGCATGGCCCTTTTCCAGGCCATGGCCGCCCTGCCACTGATCCCTTTGATCGACCAGGGAGACCAACCCATCCAGCCGATTCATATCCAGGATCTGGTACGGGCGGTGATCTCTTTGGTCGAGCAACCGACAACCCTGCGCCAGGATATCAAGATGGTCGGCCCCAGCCCCATTCAGATGAAGGAACTCTACCGGCGACTGTGCGACTGGCAGGGATTGGGGCAGGCCAGATTCCTCCGCATCCCCTACCCTTTGGCGTTTAAAGGGGCCCAATGGGCAGGGCTGCTGGGGCAGACACCGATCAATGCCGAGGCGGTGCAGATGTTGCAAAAGGGCAATACCGCTTCAGTGGAACCCTTCATTCAACGGTTTGGTTTTCGGCCCAGATCCTTGACACAGGCCCTAGCCGAGGACCCAGCCCGACAGGCCGATCGTTGGTACGCCGGGCTCTATTTTCTGGCCCCTTTGCTACGCCTGAGCATCGCCTTTCTCTGGATCTGGACCGGCATCGTCTCCGCCTTTCTCTTCCCCGCCGAGCAGAGCTACGCCTTGCTGAAGCAAGTGGGCATCGCGGGTATCTGGCAGCCGATGTTGCTCTATGGCGCCGCCGCCCTCGACTTCGGCCTGGGGCTGGCCACGCTGTTTTCTTTTCGGCTGCAACTGACTGGCTGGATTCAGATTGGCATCGTGCTGTTCTACAGCCTCATCATCACTGTTTGGCTGCCCGAGCAATGGATACACCCCTTCGGCCCTATGAGTAAAAACCTGCCGCTGCTCGTAGGCATCCTCATCATGCTGGTACTGGAAAGGAGAAAACCATGACTTACCTGATCCTCAAATGGGTGCATATCCTCAGCGCTACCCTGCTGTTCGGCACCGGGCTGGGCAGCGCCTTCTACAAGTGGATGGCCGATCGTGGCGGCGATCTGCACAACATGGCGCAGACCAACCGCACGGTGGTCATCGCCGACTGGATGTTCACCACGCCGACCGTCATCCTTCAACCCATCACCGGCGTCTGGTTACTCTACCTCATGGGCATTCCACTGGATCAGCCCTGGGTGCTGTTGGTCTACGCGCTCTATGCCCTGGCCGGAATCTGCTGGCTGCCCGTGGTCTGGCTACAGATCCGCATGCGCGACCTGGCCAGCGAAGCGGTGCAAAACCAGGCACCACTGGATGCGCGATACCATCGCTATGCCCGCACCTGGTTCTGGCTTGGGGTGCCCGCCTTCATCGCCATGGTGATCGTCTATTTTTTGATGGTCTTCAAACCCACTTTCACCCTGTTTTGAGGCAAAACACATGAATCAAACAACCCCAAAATCCGTGATGCAACAAGCCCTGGGCGACGACTGGGATCGACTGGACGAGAGCGTCAAACGCCACTACGCCATGGTGCCGGGACGGGAAGAGCGCATGACCCTGCAAGGCAGGCTGGAGGTCTTCCACTCGCGCATCGCCGAACTGTTTCTGCTGCCGGGCCGCCTCTTCGGTGCCCTCATCCCCTATCAGGGCAAGGAGGTACCCACCGAGGTGAAAAACTGGACGCAGACCAACAACCAGCAGGCCATGTTCTGGCACCGGCAACTGCAATTCCCCGGCAAGCCCCTGGCGGTATTCAAGTCCCGCATGGAGTATCTGCAGGATGACGAGATCATCGAGTATGTGCGCTTCAACCTGGGCATCCGCATGCGCCTGTCGGTCGAGGACGGGGCTTTGGTCTTCACCAGCACCCGCTATCTCTGGCAGCTGGGTTTCCTCCGCCTGAGCCTCCCCACCTGGCTGATCCTGGGCCACGCCCGCATCCTGGAGCGCGGCCTGTCAGAAAACCGCATCGCCATGGAATTCGAGATGGTGCATCCCTGGTTCGGCAAGACCTTTGGGTATGCGGGAGATTTTGTTATCAAAGAAGATTAAACATCCGATGCAGGCAGAAACCAGCATTTTTCCCATCTGCCCAGGGCATTTCAAACAGCATTGCTCTCGTCACTTTTCGGCAAGGCCATACTCTGCCATCAGATCGGCCATGTCATCGCCAACGCCCCAGCCCCAGTCCTGGCCTTCGATCTGGACATGTTCAAGCCGCTCGACAAAGGATACCTGCTGATTTGGCTCAAGCACCGCAATTGCCTTCAACGCCTGTTCGAACATGCGCACCAGTGCATTAAAGTAACCCTCGTCCTCCATGCCGCAGTCGCCAAGCAGGTTCATGCAGGACTCGCAATAAAATACGGTCAGCTCTGCCAATCCTTCCGGCCGTCCAATGGCTTTCTTGTAATCGGAGATGGCCTTCTTGGCCTTGGCGACCGAAACGTCCTGGTTGCGCATCACATCCGGACAAACCCAACGGTTAATGGTGAACTTGTAGGGTTCGAGCACATCCTCACCCAGTGCGAAGCGAGCATGGAGAAAGGCCTGATTATTCTTGCTGGCAGCATACAGATCCTGAATCAGACCCAGCAGCGCCGGACGGTCGAGGTCGGCAAGCTGGCGCTTGAGATCAGTCCAGGTTGGTTTTTTCTTAGCCAATTTTTTCATGATACCCACTATTTGAATCGCCCCGGGTATCGCGGAGGCTGTTTGGTTTAAGTTAAGCAGCTCCCGCTATTTAGCGATTGAGTTGCTCGTAGTAGTTTGCCTCAGTTTCAACTGGAGGTATATGACCGAGTGGTCCCATCAATCGTTGATGGTTAAACCAAGATACCCATTCCAAGGTTGCCAACTCTACAGATTCACGCGTTTTCCACGGCCCTCGACGATGGATCAGCTCAGCCTTGTACAGTCCATTGATTGTCGCGGCCAAGGCGTTGTCAAGGGAGAATTAGGTCTTGCATCGTAGCATAGCGAATTTAGGAAATACTATAATGCAAAACCTGACCACAGCCTCCCTGTACAGCCTCCTGGACCCCAGCCTCCTGCAAGGCCGTTAATTCCAAGGAGTCCCGTATTTTCCAGGGGCTCTCAAAACCCGGAGCAATTCAAAAAATACTTGCTAAGCGCTGGAGCGAAAAGTACCCGAAAACCAGTCGTTTCCGGCACAGTAGCGGGCTAACCTCTACACCTTATGGATTTATTCTCACCCAACCAACTTTAGGCCACAAAGTACTCCATTCATCTTTACAACCACAGGTTCTAACAGCAGCAAATTTTTTACCGGCCATAAATGCACTCAACATACTCGAAAACAGCTCCTTTGATCCCGCATCATTCACATCGATTATAACTTTAGAAACATCTCCGCAATTATCAGGGTTGTCATTTGTTCTGCTATTAAAGCTAACAACTGTACTGCCTGTAGCGTGCGGTTCCATTTGTGTTATTTTACAATTTTCGCAAAATGTTTGGCAGCCAAACGTCTGCCCGATAGAACCCATAAGAAATGTAATTAAAATATATTTTTTCAATTTTTTCTCCTTAAACCTGAAGTAAAATAAATAACACACACAACCCGCACAGCAGAACCCGAGCAGAACCCGGGGTCAGGTCTTTGATTTGTGATTCTTAATAATGCCACTCACGGTAGAATAGTGTAACCCAAAATACTGCCCGATTTCCTTTAGAGTATATCCTCCACTCTGGTAGGCCTCATATATTGCCGCGTTTCTGCTTTTGCCTGCTGCCTGATATACCTTAAGTGGCTTGGCCACAGGTCTTCTTTGCGAGAGAGGAACTTCACCCAACGCCTTATCCAAGTCAAGGTATCCTTGGATTTTATCAATATAGGAATCACTCCCAAGGTAGATTTGATTTTTCAGTTCCCGCCATGGTTCCGGCTGCACCTTCCCATCCACCACAAATTGCTTATATACCTCAATAGCTTGCCGTTTTCTTTTCCCAAAAGCCGCCAAAACCCAATGGGCATAAGGGTCAGGTCTTGAATCGTGAATTTGCTAGCTAGTATAGACCTAAAACAACAGAATTCAAGATTCAAGACCTGACCCTAAGCTCCACATGACCCTAAGCTCCTCTAAGCTCTTCTTACTAGGCTCCCTTTCCTGCTTACCTTTTCCTGATTGTATAGACTGCGAGCAAGGCTCCCAAGGAAACAAGTGCACTAAAAAACTCAACAATGAAGTTTTTATCGACATCCAAGTATAATTCCTGGATAAGAAATACAGTAAGTACCAGAAACACACTAACATAGTATTTAAATAAAAACTTCTCCACAAGCTCAACATGACTCACAACCTTGGGCATAAAATAATAGTATAGTCCAAATAGCATGGATGAAATAAAAATGACGCAAGAAACATATATTATTGTTTGGGTAATATCTGCGATCTCGTCAGGACTAATCATTTCCCTTATTTTGTATATGCCACGCATATCTGTTGCCAGAGGTACACTAAAGAAAACAAAAGCAATACCTAGTATCATCGATATCATCAAGAGTCTTAATTTACGCATCTGCCTAAGGAATATTGTGAAGTGGGTAAGAATTTTTATTTGAAACATAATCAGACACGCTACCAAAGGAAACCCTTTCCGGCGTTGACGTATAAATAACTTGTGCGCCAGCTGTCACCCTATACTGCTGCAATATTTCTAGAGCCATGGTATGCGTATTACTCAATCCATCAAACTGAACAGATTTAATTCCACCAAAAAAACTATACTCTATATGCCCATTCCAATCTGATGCTTCAGCTGTGTACGCAATAGTTCGTACCTGTATATCAAGATTTTCAGTTATAGCTGCCACTCCACCCGTTGTTGCCGAAGCAGTTTCACTGATACCAAACAGCTGCATTGTTCTCGCTACAACCAAAGCCTTGAACGAACCCCATACAGACTTCTCTGCTATCCCAACAGGCTGCCAATCCGAAACATTTACTGATAATGTATCCTTATGAATATAGGTAGGTTTAGCTTTCATCTCCGCATTAAACAAATGCACAAAAGCCGCCGTAACGGCCCCATTCATGAACTTCCCACCGCCCAGCTCAGCTGCAATCCCCCCAACCGTAGCAGCAATCAGCGTTCTACGTGCCGTGGTACCGACCAGCCAGGATCCTGCTTTACTGAGGTTATTGATAAACCCTTCCGCTAACGACCCAAACATCCCCGGCAAGAATCCATTCTTGAACGTCCCACCTCGTGCTGTAGAGATCAGTCCCTGAGCTACCCCATGGGCAACCGCCTTGGCTATCCCGCCAAAGGGTATGTTCTCCCAAAAAGTCCCAAACCCATGCCCTATCCCCGCAGTCACCCCCGCCGAGACCATCCCAAATATCGCCCCAATGGCCCCAGCCCTGAGCGCATCTCCGATACTGGCCCCATTGATCAGAGCAGTGATGGTACTGACCGCAAACCCCAGCGCGGCCCCCGCTACGATCATGGTGGCGGTACTGAGTGTGGTGACGGCGGTAAAGAGGTTGGCGATACCCGCAACCAGGGCCGCCAGAAAGTGCCCACTGGGATCCGTATACTTCAGCGGATTATTCCGCACATAGGAGTAGCGGTTGTAGCTCTGGCTGTCACCCGGGTCCTGGACATAGGTGTCGGCACTGAGGAACCGCCCCAGTTCCGGGTCGTAGACCCGGGCGTTCATGTGGATGAGGCCCATGTCGTCGAGGTGTTCGTGGCCGGTGAAGCCTCTGGTGGTGAGGCTCGGTAATGTGATGGCCAGGTCGTGACGCCAGTTGCCCGCTCTTCGTTTGCCGAAGGGGTCGTAGC
>JBNKLG010000050.1:0-19711 GCA_050292235.1 Sedimenticolaceae bacterium
TAAGTACTTGGAGGTATGATTTGGACAGGTTGTATGCTTGTAAAAAGGGCATGAATGGTGAACTGGAGTCAATGTTCAACTTCTTGCTTGGGCCATCAGATTTTGAAGAGGCCTGGAAAGAGATGGATATGAGGTAACCTCCCTCACAGATAACGGGAGGTCACCTGGACACAACAGGCACCTCCCGAGGATTCACGGAAACCCCGGTCGGTGCCCTGAAAGCACTACCGGGGTTTTTTGCGTTTTGGCGTAGTGAAAACCCCGGCTCTTTAACAATTTGGAATGCTGATGACAAGCCCTCTTGGCCCGAGGGGTTCGTTTGTATTGCGTATCGGGCTAGTGACCATGGGTAAGCCGGAAACCCAATAAGTGCAACCGGCAGCGCCAAGATTTTTGGATTTTGCGGCCTGGCGCAGATAAGGCGTGGTGACACGTCGAAAGGGGGGAAGCCTGCGTACCCTCGCCCCGTTGATTTGGGGTCAATCCAGGCAAGCCTCGTCCACCCGTTAGATGCGGGCCTTCAGTGAACGGCTGGAGGTAGAGGGGAAGCAAGTGGCGGTCTGAATCGGTTTACCGGCCTTTTACAAGGGAACCGGAGCTGATGAAGGTACAGGTGGTACTGACCACCGCCATACCAACTTGCCAACCTTGATCGACAAGGGGTAGCGCTTCCCAGTCCGAGCCTTGTTGGCGAGGGCGGAGGTGCAGTTTCAGGGGTGATGGGCTCATAGGGCACAGCGTCCTGAAGAACGGTCGAGTACCCGACAGGGGAAGGACAGGAGATGTGTGGCATTTTGGGGTCTAAAAGATCCTGAAACCACTGGGACGCGCACATCTTGGCAGGGGGTATGGTTGCTCAGTTGGTAGAGCGGTTGATTCCTCATCAACAGGTCGTCGGTTCAAGTCCGGCCCGTATAACGGAAAGACGCGTCCCAGGATAGGTCGACAATGGCGTAAGCCTGGATCACTTTCGGGTGAAATCCAGGGAGACCCGAGGCCCCAAGCCAACGGTCTTTGATGTGGCGTTGCACGGAGGTCGCAAGCCTTCATTGTCCGGCAGGGCAGACGGTAAACCAAGCATTGAGTAGTCCTATCCCATGCAGGAAAAGCCACCTGTACGTCCAAATCCTGGATCCCAGGATTCGTGACGCGCCCTATATCCTTGTAGGGCGAAAAAGGCCGTCATGTCACGTTACTCGGGTGCTGCCTCGGCAGATTCGGGTGGATAAGCGGGAACCCCGGGGTTGGTCCTCTGGGGATAATCCGACCAAAGGCGTGATGGGGGCAGCTGTAGTCTCAGGCTGTCGTTTTCTGGGTGTAGCTCAGTCTGGTCAGAGTTTTCGCTTTGGAAGCGAAGTGTCGTTGGTTCGAATCCAGCCACCCAGACCATTTATTGGCATGTGCACCATCGGTAGTAGGGTGGATAAGCGCTGCGCATCCACCAAGCTCAGGGCAGGATCGGTGGATGCGCTTTGCTTATCCACCCTACAGCACTGGCTTCGGCTCTGCCCAAACCAATAACGCAAACCTAAGGAGGTGCACCATGAAACATCACAACTCATTCGATAACCTTTCCTTTCGAACGAACCAGTAAACGACGCAGGGGATTCTCCTCGGAGACTCAGGTGAAACGTGGCTATCGCATGGTTGGCAACGACAAGCATCTGGTCGAGAAGCTTGGGCGAAATGACCCCTGTCCCTGCGGTTCTACGCGTAGATTTCAAGCACTGTTGTTTGAAATCCAGGCGCTATCAGGGTTCAGCTCGGGATGATTACTTCCGGTAATCCGGTTGTTTCCTCTGGGCTAGGTCAATCTTCACCACGAAGAACACGGAGGACACGAGGAAACCCATGGTGCTCTTCGTGTCCTCCGTGGTGAAGGGCGTCTGGTTGCAGTTTAACGGGCCGCTTCCAACGCCTTGGCCTGGCGAACCAGATTCACCAGCTCCGCCCGGCGGCCATAGGGGTCATCCCCTCGTGCACCCTGGGCCAGGGCCTCGGTCTTGGCATAGTCGAAATCCTTCAGATATTGACTGCTTCGCAGCTGCTGGCCGAAGGCGGCCACGGCGGTGGCAAAGCGCAGGTCTGCTGGCAGTTTATCCAGATCCGTTTGCACGTCTTCATCGGTCACTGGTCGGGTAATGAGGCGGCTTTTGTCGCCATTGGGCAGCTTGTAGCGCATTTTCAGGAAGGCCCATTCGCCAGTCGGTTCGGCAGCGGGCTTGGCTTCGGGCTTGCCATAGCGCAGGGGATCCACGCTACGGGATTGACTGCCAACCGGGGTGATCTCGTACAGGGCGGTCACGGTGTGGCCTGCGCCCATGTCACCGGCATCGATCTTGTCGTTGTTGAAATCCTCACGCTTCAGATGCCGGGTCTCGTAGCCGATCAGGCGATATTCCGCCACCCGGGCCGGGTTGAACTCGATCTGGAACTTCACGTCCTTGGCGATGGGGAAGAGGTTGGCGGCGGCCTCTTCCACCAGCACCTTGCGGGCCTCGTGCAGGGTGTCGATGTGGGCGGCGATGCCGTTGCCGTTCTGGGCCAGGGTCTGCATCAATTGGTCGTTGAGATTGCCCTGACCAAAGCCCAGCACGGAGAGGAAGACGCCCGATTCACGCTTCTTGCTGATGAGTTGCTTCAGTGCCTCGGGGTCGCTGACGCCGACGTTAAAATCGCCATCGGTGGCCAGGATGATCCGGTTGACCGCCTTTTTGTCGAAATTGGCCTCAGCCAGGTTGTAGGCCAACTGGATGCCTGCACCACCCGCAGTGGAACCGCCGGCTTCGAGCTGATCCAGTGCGGCCAGGATTTTATGCTTCTCGGCCACCTTGGTGGGTTTGAGCACCTCACCAGCAGCCCCGGCATAGACGACGATGGCCACGCTGTCCTCGGGCTGGAGCTGGCCCAGCAGCAGTCGCAGGGAGCTTTTCAGCAGCGGCAGTTTGTCCTTGTCGCTCATGGAGCCGGAGACATCCAGCAGGAAGACCAGATTGCTGCGCGGCTTTTCGCCCTTGGGCAGGTCGAAACCCTTGATGCCGATGTGGAGGAGGCGGCTGTCCGGGTTCCAGGGGGTGGGGTGGATGGCCACCGTGGGCTTGAACGGGGTGTCGCGATCTTCGGGTACGGGGTAGTTGTAGTCGAAGTAGTTGACCATCTCCTCCACCCGGACGGCGCTTGGGTTGGGCAGGATGCCCCGATCCAACTGGCGGCGGACGAAGCTGTAGCTGGCGCTGTCCACGTCTGCCGAGAAGGTGGAGACCGGTTCCTGGGCGACTTGCTTGATGGCGTTGGTGTCGAATTGGGTGAATTTGTCGTGGTTCTGCTCGGTGGGGAGGGCGTCGTAAAATTCCAATCTCGGAGCTGGAGACACTATTCCGCCGATTATGGCGGGTTGACGGTGGGTTCTTGATTTTTTGGCCGGGGACAGGGCTGCAGGTGGCGGCGCATTCATGCTTAGGGCCGGAGCTGTTTGGGCGACCATTTCTGCCTCAGCGAGCTGTTCTGCGGGTTTCGCTTCATCAATAGACGCTACAGAATCCATTTGCCCGATGATGGTGGCATCTGTCCCTTCTGGTTGGGCTGAGGGTTCTGCTTGGACGGTCTCAATGGTTCCTCCAGCGACATTTTCAGCGATCTTCGCCAGCTTTCTATCGTTGGCAGCAGGTTGGCTGACAACCTGGTTCTGGTTCGGTGGCTGCGGCGTTATGCTTGCAACAGGGTTGTCTGTGGTGGTTGGTTGGTCGATATTGCTGGTTTGAGAAACCACCAGCAGCGTCAAAGCGGTAATGACACCAAAGCTGGTGGCGGCAATCACATTGGGTTTCATGATCCAATCTCCTAAGCGTTTCAATGACGAGGTTGTCATGGAGATCAGACGCAGGGGGGAGGAAGATCCTTGGCGACTTTTTGCATTTTTTTCATCGAAGGCCGCCAAACCCGCTTCCAGCGCGGTTTTCTGGGCATGGGGATCGGGTGTTGGCATCTGCATCCCCTGCAGGGCCTGTTTCAGATCATCATCGGTCAGTTGTTGGCGTGTCATGGCTCAACCCTCCGCTTCAAGGCAGGTGGTTAGTTGCTGGCGGGCCTGATTCAGACGCCAGGAGACGGTGCCCTCGGCGCAATCCAGGGCGGCACCGGCCTCCCGGTGGTTCAGCCCTTCGGCATGCACCAGCAGTACGGCGGCGCGCAGGGGTTCGGGCAGGAGTGCGATGCAGCGGCGGATCAGGCGGCCTAGCAGCGCCCGTTCCGGGTCGGCCGCGGGATCGGGCTGCGTTTCCAGATCGGGATCGACCACCTCCTGTTGTTGGCGCTGGTGTTTTCGTGACCAATCCTTGAGGGCATTCAAGGTGATGCCATGCACCCAGGTGGAGAAGGCGGCGTCGCCCCGAAAGCCATCGATGGCCCGGCCCAGTTTGATGCAGACCTCCTGCGCCACATCTTCGGCATCCTGACGTTGTCCGGTCCAGCGAAAGGCGAGGCGGTAGATCCGCTCATAGTGTGCGGAAAGCAGTCGGGCGAATGCCTCTCTGTCACCTTGTTTGGCCTGGAGGGCCAGGGCTTTGCTCTCGGTCGGATCCATGGTCATAAAAGATGAAATGGTTTGGGCTTGAGGGGTTAGACGTAGTTTGCAGCCCAATCCTTGGCAGAGTCCAGTCTACCTCTACCCTACATCGATTCAGCATTCCGAATTGTCCGTTTTCATAACCCCTAAAGGAGATCTGACATGCAATTTTTGGCACTGGATCGTGCTGGAAACCCCAGCGCTTGGCTGAACCACGAAACCGCCATCCAACTGATGGCCGGTGGTCGTGTGCTTGCGCCTCTGGGTGAAGAGAGTCAGGTATTTTGCGGTGGGATCAATGCCAGAACCGGCCTGAGATCCCGCATCGAGGTCTCGACCATCTTGCTGACTCAGGCCAAGGTGCAGGGGCATCGGTGGGACGAGGCCTATGAGCCGCCACTGACCAATCGGGCGCTGTTTGCCCGTGATGGCCATCTCTGTCTCTACTGCGGTGGCGCTTTCTCTTCGAGAGAGCTGACCCGGGATCATGTGATTCCCAGCAGTCGGGGTGGAGAGGATTGCTGGTCTAATGTGGTGGCCAGCTGTCGGCGTTGCAACCACAGCAAGGGAGCCAGAACACCGACGGAGTGGGGTGTCGAGTTGTTGGCGGTGCCCTATGTGCCCTGTTATGCAGAGCATTTGTTATTGGAAAACCGGGCCATTCTTGCCGATCAACAGGCATTTTTGCAGGCCCGGATGCGGAGGAGATCATGAATATCCGTAACGAAATACTGAGACGACTGGCGGACATCGAACAGACGTTCGATGTCCGGATTCTTTACGCCTGTGAATCCGGCTCCAGGGCCTGGGGCTTCGACTCGCCCGATTCAGATTATGATGTGCGCTTTATCTACGTGCGTCCACAGGTGTGGTATCTCTCCTTCGACGTGGAGAAGCGGCGGGATGTCATCGAAAAACCGATTGTCGATGAGATCGATTGCAATGGTTGGGATATCCGCAAGGCCTTATATCTCTTCGCGCGAACCAATGGGGCTCTGCTGGAGTGGCTGAGCAGTCCCATTACATATTGTGAACATGGAGAGACGGTCGAGGCATTACGTCAGCTGGCGCCGCGGGCTTTCAATGCCACGGCGCTTTGTTATCACTACAGCCACATGGCTCGGGGCAATGCGAGGGAGTATCTGTTTGGTGATCTGGTCAGGTTGAAGAAGTACTTTTATGTGCTTCGTCCCCTGTTGGCGATCCGCTTTATTCAGGAATTTGGTGCGCCACCACCGGTGGCATTCCAATCACTGGTCGATGCGGTTGCCCCTCAGGAGCTGCATACAAGCATCGCTGCATTGCTAGAGAAAAAGCGCCATTGCTCGGAGTTGGGCATGGGCGAACCAGTACCCGAGATCGATGGCTTCATTCGCGATGAGCTGGAGCGGCACGGCCAGTTGTTTTCTGGTCAAGGGCGACCAGAGCTGGAACAACATCAATACCAGGATGAGCTGAACCGAATCTTTCGGGCAGCGATGACAACGGCGGAGTAGGAGGTAACCATCATGCCGATTAAAGAGATCATTGGGGACGAAAAGCGCCCCGTAAAAATCTGGACCGATCAGGTGGATGAACCGTCCAGGCAGCAGTTGCGCCATCTTGCCAGCTTGCCGTTCATCCATCGACATGTGGCGGCCATGCCGGATGTGCATCTGGGTAAGGGGGCAACCATCGGTTCTGTCATTGCAACCGATAAGGCGATCATCCCGGCTGCTGTGGGTGTGGACATCGGCTGTGGCATGATCGCCACCCGTTTGACCCTGACGGCCAATGATCTGGATGAAAAACGGCTGAAGCTGGTATTCGATCAGATCAGCCGGGATGTACCGGTCGGTTTTGGTCAGCATAAGGATGAGCGGGCCCTGGTCGATGCGGCCAGGCCCTTTGAAGCGGGTTTGAATGGGCTGATGGAACGCCATCCCGCTTTGCTGAAGTCCTATGGAAAACAGTCTAAATGGGTCAATCAGATGGGCACTTTGGGAGGTGGTAACCATTTCATCGAGGTCTGTCTGGATGAGAGCGAGCAGGTCTGGATCATGCTGCACTCGGGTAGTCGAGGCATCGGAAACGCCATGGCCAGCTATTTCATCCAGTTGGCCAAAAGGGATATGGAGCGTTGGTTCATTCAGTTGCCGGATCGTGATCTGTCTTACTTTCCGGAAGGCAGTGAACATTTCGACGACTACGTAGAGGCCGTGGATTGGGCACAGCGTTACGCCTACCAGAACCGCCAGTCTATGTTGGATCTGGTGTTGGCGACTTTGCGTCGGCATCTACGGTCGTTTGAGATCACTCAGGAGGTGATTAACTGCCATCATAACTATGTGGAGAAGGAGCATCACTTCGACACCGATGTCTGGGTAACCCGAAAGGGGGCCATCCGGGCCAGGGCAGGGGAGTGGGGGATCATCCCTGGTAGCATGGGAACCCGTTCCTATATCGTTCAGGGTAAGGGAAATCCCGATAGCTTTTGTTCCTGTGCCCATGGGGCGGGGCGGCGTATGTCCCGAACCCAGGCCAAAAAGCAGTTTAGCCAAGCCGATATGGAACACCAGACCCAAGGGGTGATCTGCCGTAAGGATACGGGTGTGATTGATGAGATACCTCTGGCCTATAAGGATATCGATGAGGTGATGGCCAATCAGCGCGATCTGGTTGAGGCTCGGCATACCCTGAAGCAGGTGTTGTGCGTGAAGGGGTGATCTTATTTGGAAGGCTTTTCCAGTGAAGGTACCTTGCGGAAAGTGTCAATCAAGTGCCTCAAACTCAGCCAGGGATGGCGAACCATCATTTTGGGACCGGAATAGCGCATGATCTCCCGCATGGCCTGCTGTTTTGCAGGGGTGTAGCAGTGCGTTTGACAATGATTGCAGGCGGGTTTTTGATCTTGGAACGGACAGCTGTCCAGACGCCTTTTGGCATAAGTCAGCAACTGCTGACAGCTATCGCATAGCTCGCCCTGTGTATCATGGTGATCGGTGCAATAGAGGTGGATCATCCTCTCAATTGTCTGTTTTTCCCGGTGGATACGACCTGCCAATTCTCTTCCTTTACAGATAACTTCCAACGCCTTGGAAATGTTTGCTCCAATAGGGGCTGTAAATGCTCTCCATGCGAACCAGACTGCCTGTACGTGGGGCGTGGATGAATTCGCCAGCCCCCAGATAGATGCCCACATGATCCACCTGCCGGTTCATACGGAAGAAAACCAGGTCGCCGGGAAGCAGCTCTTCAGGCGGTTTCTGCCTAGCGCCATTGTATTGGTTGGCGGCGGTTCGGGGTACCGGGATACCCGATTGCGTATAGGTATATTGCACCAGACCACTGCAATCAAAGCCCTTTTCCGGTTGAGTGCCACCGAGATTGTAGGGGGTGTCCAACTGGGCCATGGCGCGGCTGATGAGTTCCATTCGCAGTCCACCTTCGCCATCCTGGGCTAAAGTGACTTCCGCCCGGCCGGCCTCCATGATTTGAGAAATGGAAAGTCGAGGGCGGTGGTGGCGGGTGGTTGGGTTGCTGGCGCAGCCTTGCAGAAATAGCAGGCAGGTCAATACAAAACCAAGTAGCGCCTGAACCTGAAAATAGCCTTTATTGTTCATTGGGCAAAAAATGGTTATGTTGTCGTTATCTTAATTCTACAATTTAATTTAATTATTTCAATATATCTTGTAACTATATAATGAATATTATTTTTTCATTTCTGATACTCTCCGCTTTTACAGTGGCTGCCTGGAATCAGTGGCATTGGGTTCCTACGGGGCCAGAGGCGGTTGCTCCCATGCAGGCCCTGACCACGGGTATGATCGACAGCGCCGGAGCGGCGGTGACTCTGGTGCTGGGGCTGATCGGTGTCATGTCCTTCTTTCTGGGGCTGATGAGGATCGTCGAGCAGGGTGGTCTGCTGGTGGTGTTGGCCAGGTTGATTCGGCCACTGATGGTGCGGCTTTTCCCCGAGGTGCCAGCGGATCATCCAGCCATGGGGGCCATGATCATGAATCTCTCCGCCAATGCCTTGGGGCTGGGTAATGCGGCCACACCCTTTGGACTACGCGCCATGCAGGCATTGGATCGGTTGAATCCGCACAAAGGGGTGGCCAGCGATGCCATGGTGCTGTTTCTGGCCATCAACACCTCCAGCATCACCCTGCTGCCCACGGGGGTGGTGGCCCTGCGGGCAGCCATGGGTTCGACCGATCCGGCAGCCATCATTCCCACCACCCTCTTTGCTACCATCTGTTCCACTACCATGGCTATTTTGGCGGTGCGTTGGTATCAGCGCTGGTTTCCCGTGGTGCCTTTGCCCTTTGAAGAACAGCCTTCTGTTACCGAAGAGGCTGAACCGAAAGCCCTTGAAGCCCCTACAGCGGCTTTTCCTTTTTGGGCCTCTTTGCTGTTTTTGGGCAGCATTCTCGCCCTGGTGCCAGTCACCATTCTCTATGGTCGCGAGATGTCGCCCTGGGTGGTGCCGGTGCTGACGGTGCTCTTTGTCAGCTTTGGCCTGTTCCGCGGGGTTAAGGTTTACGAGGCCTTTATCGAAGGGGCCAAAGATGGATTCCAGTTGGCGGTGCGTATCATTCCCTATCTGGTGGCGATTCTGACCGCTGTAGGCATGTTCCGGGCCAGTGGGGCCATGAACTATCTGGTGGCCCTGATCAGTCCGGTCACCAGTTGGTTTGGCATGCCTGCCGAGGCGCTACCCATGGCCCTGTTGCGGCCACTTTCTGGTTCAGGAGCCTACGGCATCATGGCTGGCATTATGGAGACACCTGGCAATGGGCCCGATTCCTATGTGGGGCTGCTGGTGAGCACCTTGCAGGGTTCGACGGAGACGACCTTCTATGTCCTGGCGGTCTATTTCGGTGCGGTGCAGATCAAACGCGCCCGTCATGCTGTGTTGGCAGCCTTAACAGCAGATGTGGCCGGCATGGCTGCTGCGGTATTTATTTGTTCCTGGTTATTTGCTTAACTATGAATTGATAATTATCAATACTGTGGGAGGGGTTCGATGTCTTCTGTTGTAAAATTTATGGTGGCAGTGGCCGTTTTATTGATGGGAACCAGTACTTTTTCTGCTGCTGAGGAGGCATCCCTCAGCATTAATGTGAAGCGCTTAACCCTGGACAGTGCGGTCAGAGTGGCCCAGGCGGCGATTAAAGGGTGCCGAGAGAAAGGGATTCAGATTGGTGTGACAGTGGTGGATCGCAATGGCATCGAGCAAGTTGTGATGCGCGACTCCCTGGCTCCGCCTTTTACTTTGGATGTCAGTAAAGGCAAGGCGAGAGCTGCCGTCTTTATGGGCGTTGCCACGGAGCAACTGGCCTCTAGGGCCAATACGCCTATTGGTCGGGTACCTGGTGTAGTGATGTCCACCGGCGGTTTGATCATCCAGGCCGGTGGAACCCTTTACGGAGCTGTTGGTGTCAGCGGAGCCCCTGCGGGAGAGACCGACGCCGCCTGTGCTCAGGTGGGTATAGAGGAAATCTTGGAGGACTTGGAAATGTCTTTTTGATCCGGATATTTGATTGCTGTATGTCCGTTCAGGACGCTACGCTCGGACACCATGTCGCGAAGAATATTCACCACGCACGGCATGCAGACATCTTTATCGTCCTCTTCCAGAAAAATATTGATGCTGAGAGAAACCTGGTGGTTGAGCGAGAGGTAAGACACAATCTTGCCGTCTGGAGAGGAGATGGGCGTATTGTGTTCTTCCATGATATTGCCACAGATATCGCAATAACGTTTGATCATCTGGGTTCACCCTGTTTGTTGTTGGTTAAAGTGGCCTTCGTGGATTGGATGCAGAGGCCGAAGGCGGATCTATCTCAGCGAGGTCTAAGAGCACGGTCTGCAAACTGTTTTGCAGTTGTCCCTATCCTCACTTCCGCTTCATTCTAACGGCTGTCCTGTAAAGGGCCATAAAGAATAGGTTTGTACCGGATAAGCGGGAGTATTTGGCAGATAAAAGGGTGGTTTTGCAAGAGAATTTTCGAAGAGTCTGCCTGAGATAGGTCATCGATTTCAGGATGGGAACGGCACTTCGATTGGGCCGTTTAATATTCGCCTGTCTGGGATTAGAGCGAAGAGGGGCAAGCTGGATAGAGCGACTCCTGCTCTATTCGGCAGCGATGCGATCCAGCCCTTTTAAATCACATTGGTAGCGATTGTTGCCAATATCCTTGATCAACCCTTGGCGGCGGAATTCGGCGATGGTGCGGCTGGCAGTTTCTGTGGTGACCCCCAGCATGGAACCCATGTCCTCCCGACTGAAAAGGCGGCATTCAGTGACCTCCAGGTTGCGTATCAGGCGCAGCAGCAGGCGTGCGACCCGTTGTTTGGCCGAACCGGTGGAGAGCTCGGTGAGCCAGGCATCGGCCTCATTGAGGGCCCGCTGCCAGCGATTAAGCAGTTCGGTGTGTAGTTTGGGATTCTCATCGGCCAGCTTTCTGACCACGGAGGCGGGGAGGCAGCAGAGCTCCGTATCTACCAACACGATGGCATCATGCTGATAGGCATTACCCAGCAGCGTTTCCATACCAATGACATCGGTATCCCGGGACAAACGCACAATGCGTTGGCTGCCATCCGGTAGGTATTGCACCAATTTGATCATGCCCGAGCGAATGGTATACATCTTGTCGCCGGAATTACCTGTGTGATAAAGGGTGGCACCAGCAGGCAGGATGAACTGATCGATAGGTTGATGCAGGCGTTCGAAGGCGGATTCTTCCAGGCCAGCAAAAAGTACGGATTCCCTTAGCGCACAGGTTTTACAGTCGGCAGCGCCGTTCCAGGCGTCAGCCGTGGGAACCGTTTTCACCATATCATTCACCCCAAGTGTTTCTCAGCTTTGCTCATAGCAATACCCCGGTGGTATATTGCGTTATCTCAATGCCTTATCATCCCACAAAGGCTTTATCAGAATCCAGTGATATGCCGAATTTATTTGGGCACATCAGGTCGTTTCAACGGTTTCAGTTGTTGGCGTCCGGATTCCCGCCATATTGGATCGAGACAACCCAATAGCGTGCCATTCCGGTTGGCGTTTGCACCTGCACTTCATCATTAATTCGATGTTTGAGCAAGGCCCGAGCCAAAGGCGCGTCGATACTCATCCAGTTGCGTCCGGTATCGATCTCATCCGGGCCTACAATGCGACACTGAAGTTCTTTGCCTTCGGCGTCTTCCAAACAGATCCAGGCGCCGAAGAAAATCTTATCAGGATCATTGGGTTGTGCATCGATTACCTGTAGCTGGGGCAGACGCTTATCCAGATAACGAATGCGGCGATCCAGCTCACGCAGCTCTTTCTTACGGTAGATGTATTCGGCGTTTTCAGATCGGTCGCCTTCGGCTGCCGCTGCTGATAGAGCCGCCGTCACCTCCCTTCGCCGAACCCAAAGTCTGCGTGATTCCTCGCTCAGCACCTCAAAACCGGCCCGGGTGATATAGGGCGATTTGGGTGGAGCCGGTGGTCGATAGCGCCCCATTTTTATCAGAGCCCCGGAATTTTGAGTGGCTGTTGCAGAGAATCGGGGATGGGCCCGTGGGATGAGGGTTCGGGTTGAGTCAAGCTGGTCATCAGTTGATGATGACGAATTTGGCGGATCTTGTCACCAGCCTTGTATGATGCCTCGTTGTCAGCTGGATGCGGAACTCTATGGGCTCAAGATAGCCCAACATCCTGACATAGCATCAGCCGCTGGCTTCAGTCCTCTGGGCGAGAATTAGGAAATGATCAAACGATGAATAACGTTAATGACAGGCCGACATTGCAAACCAGTTTCAACCAGTTGGAAACCCGGCTTTCCAGCCGCATTCTTGGCCAGAGCGATCTGGTGGAAAAGCTCCTGATCGCCTTACTGGCCAATGGACACCTCTTGGTGGAGGGCGCACCGGGGTTGGCCAAGACGACGGCTATCAAGGAGCTGGGTGCGCGTCTGGAAGGGGATTTTGCCCGAGTGCAGTTTACGCCTGACCTTTTGCCAGCGGATCTGACCGGCACGGATATCTATCGTCCCCAAACCGGTGATTTTGAGTTTCAGCCCGGCCCCCTGTTCCACAATCTGGTGCTGGCGGATGAGATCAACCGCGCACCCGCCAAGGTGCAGTCTGCTCTGTTGGAGGCGATGGGCGAACGCCAGATCACGGTGGGACGCAACACCTATCCACTGCCTAAGCTGTTTTTGGTGATGGCCACCCAGAACCCCATCGAGCAGGAGGGCACTTACCCCTTGCCGGAGGCCCAGCTTGACCGTTTTCTGCTCCACATCAGCATCGACTATCCTGATAGAGAGACCGAACACGCCATTCTTCAGCTGGCACGCAGCCAGGAAGAGGAGGAGCCAGCCAGCGATTTTCTGCTGACGCAGGCCGATGTCTTTGCCGCCCGTCAGGCGATCCATGCGCTGCATCTGGCCCCCTCGTTGGAGGCCTATGTGGTGCAACTGGTGCTGGCCACCCGCGATCCGGCTGCTTATGGCGAGGATCTGGCCCATGTTATCGAATACGGCGCCAGCCCTCGGGGCACCATTGCGCTGGAGCGCACGGCCCGAGCCAGGGCCTGGCTGCGGGGGCGTGATTATGTCGATCCCGAGGATG
Organism: Sedimenticolaceae bacterium; assembly: GCA_050292235.1. Lineage (GTDB taxonomy): Bacteria > Pseudomonadota > Gammaproteobacteria > Chromatiales > Chromatiaceae > JBNKLG01. The sequence continues at coordinate 13,169 of JBNKLG010000050.1, forward strand.
TACAGGCGATGGCGGTGGATGTGTTGCGCCATCGGATCGGCCTCACCTATGCCGCCGAGTCTGCCGGTATGACGCCCGAGGGCTTTATTCGCACCCTGTTGCAGCGCGTGCCCCTGACCTGAGTCACCGGGGAATCAGCATGAGTCAACCCGTCGATTGGCCTGCCAACATTGCTGTTTGGCGCGATGATCTCTTAAGCCTGCGCCCCGTCGCCCGTGGGTTGACGCTCAAGCCCGGCCGGCGCAGCCAATCCCCTCTGGTCGGTTGGCATCAGTCCAGGTTTCGCGGTCGCGGTATGGACTACCAGGAGTCCCGTCACTACCAGTCCGGCGATGACGTTCGCAACATCGACTGGCGCGTCACCGCCCGAACCCAGCACCCCCACGTCAAGGTCTTCGCCGAGGAGCGGGAGCGCCCGGTGGTGATCCTGACAGACCTCTCCGCCAGCATGTCACTGGCCTCCCGTGGTGCCTTCAAAAGCGTCATCGCCGCTCGTACGGCTGCTTTGTGTGGCTGGATTGCTGCGGCCCAGGGCGACCGGGTGGGGGGGCTGGTTTTTCGCAGCGATCACGAACACCGCGAACTGAAACCCCAGGGCGGACGCCGCGGGGTGCTGCAACTCATCGATGCCCTGACCCAATTCGGCCAACCCCATACCCAGTTCAGCGCGTCTGTTCCAGACATGACCGATACCTTGCTGGCGCGACTGGGACGGGTGGTGAAGACCGGCTCCCAGGTCATTTTGATCAGCGATTTTCAGCAGCTTCAGCCGTGCCATCAGCAGCGACTCCAGCAGTTGCGCCGCCATAACGAGGTGCTGGCGGTCCAGATCACCGACCCGCTGGAACATCAGGCCCCACCCACCGGCGACTATGGCATCAGCGATGGCAAACGCTACTGGCTACTCTCGCTGAACGGCTCGGGCAGGCAGAGCTTGCAGCAGCAACTGACGAGCCACCAGCAATCGACCGCAGAGCTGATGCAGGAGAGCGGCATCCCCTTGCTGTCGCTGAGTACGGAGGATGAGGTGGGCGCCGTGCTAGCAGCGCTGTTTGGGCGTAAATCGGCCAAGGGGGTTGCCGCATGACCACGGCCGCGCCCGCTGCCGATCCCCTGGCTGGCCTGAAGCCGATTCATCTGCCCGCCGATCCCTCCTGGTGGCCGCCCGCTCCCGGTTGGTGGATGCTGGCGGCCCTGTTGCTTGCCATGGTGGTGGCGCTGGTCGTCTATGGTTGGCGCAAACACCGTCGGCGCCGCTGGCAGAATGGCATCCTCGCCGAAGTGGACAGGGCCATTGTGGAGCAGCCACAGCGCCACCTGCAAATCGCGGGTCTGAGCGAGATCCTGCGCCGCACCGCCCTGCGCCGCTATCCTCGTGAACAAGTGGCCAGTTTGCATGGCCATGCCTGGCTGGCGTTTTTGGATCATAACGGCGGCGAAGGTCGATTCTGCCAGAGCGAGGCGGCGGTGCTGGCTACCGATCTCTATCGCCAGCCCGATATCAGTTTGGCCCCCCTGAAACCCTCTGATCCGCTGGTGCAACTGGTGCGGACGTGGGTCAGGAGAAACTTGTCGTGAGCCTCCACTTCGTCTGGCCCTGGCTGTTCGCGCTGTTGCCGTTGCCGCTACTGATCTGGTGGTGGTGGCCCAAGGCCCAGAGTCATCAACCCCAGGCCATCCACATGCCCCTGTATGCCCGGCTGCATGAGCAGATGGCGCTGCCGAGCCACAGCACCACATCCCACAAAGGCTGGCGCTGGCTGGGTGCGCTGTTGATCTGGGCGCTGCTGTTGGGTGCAGCTGCCCGCCCGCAATCCATCGGCGAATCGGTGGCGCTGCCGCAGAATGGCCGCAACCTGATGTTGGCGGTGGATATCTCCGGCAGCATGGCCAAACCGGACATGATCCTCGGTCAGTATCAGGTCAGTCGCCTCACGGCGGTCAAGGCCGTGGCGGGCCAGTTCATCGAACGCCGGGTCGGTGATCGGGAGGGGCTGATCCTGTTCGGTCGGCATGCCTATCTTCAGGCCCCGCTGACCTTCGACCGCGATACGGTCAAAACGCTGCTGGACGAGGCGGTGATCGGTCTGGCGGGGAAGGAGACCGCCCTGGGCGATGCCATCGCGCTGGGGGTCAAACGTCTGCGCGAACAGCCGCAGGGGAATCGGGTGTTGATTCTGCTGACCGATGGCACCAACACCGCTGGCAACATCCCGCCACTGAAGGCTGCCGAGCTGGCGCAGGCGGAAGGGGTGCGGATCTACACCATCGGCATTGGGGCCGATCAAGAGGTGCGAAACCTGTTTGGGCAGAGCATCAGCCTGGGTACGGATCTGGACGAGGCCGGTTTGCAAAAGATCGCGGCCATGACTGGTGGCGACTACTACCGTGCCCGTAACCTGCAAGCCCTGCAGGCCATCTACCAAAAACTGGATGAGTTGGAGCCGCTGGCCAAAGACACGCTCTTCTATCGCGACATTCACGAATGGTATCTGTGGCCGCTTGGGCTCGCCCTGTTGCTCTCGGCTCAGATGGGACTCCTGGCCAGCGTCAGTCGCATGGGCTTGTTGGGCAAGGTGCGGCAAGAGGTGGATCATGCCTGATCTCAGCCAGTTCCATTTTCTGCACCCCCTCTGGCTGCTCGGCCTCATCCCCCTGGGTCTGCTCTGGTGGGCGTTGTGGCGCCAACGGGGGGCAGAGGGATCCGCCTGGCAAAAACTCATCGACCCGCAACTGTTGCCCTATCTGCTGGTGCGGGATGGGGCGGGCGCTGCCAGCCGATCCCGGTTTTCGCTCTATCTGCTGGCCAGCGGCTGGCTGTTGGCGCTGTTGGCGCTGGCCAACCCGGTCTGGCAACAGATTCCACAGCCGGTCTATCAGCAGCCCGAGGCGCAGGTGATCGTGCTGGATCTCTCCTTCAGCATGATGGCGCAGGATCCCGCGCCCTCCCGCTTGGCGCAGGCCCGCTTCAAGGTGGAAGACCTGCTGCGAAACAGTCGTGGCAAACAGACCGGGCTGGTGGTCTACGCAGGCGATGCCTATACCGTCACCCCCCTGACCACCGACATGGCAACCCTGGAATCCCAGTTGCGCGTGCTCGATCCGCGCCTGATGCCCTTGGCCGGTAATCGCCCGGAGCAGGGTCTGCAACAGGCCGGAGAGCTGTTGAAGCAGGCGGGACTGCCCCACGGCCACATCATCCTTCTGGCCGACGAGCCGGGGGATGCCGCTGCCGAGGCCCGCAGGCAGGTCGAGCAGGGCTATCAGGTCTCGGTGCTGGGCATGGGCACCGCTGCCGGTGCCCCCATTCCGGGTAGACAGGACAAGGCGGGCAAGCCGCTGATGAGCCGGGTGGACAATGCTGCCCTGCAAGCCATCGCCACCGCCGGAGATGGTCACTTCGCTGCCTACAGCAGTGATTTGCAGGATGTGACTGCGATCCTGGCGGCGGATCGCCAAACCGGTCTGACCCAGACGGGCGATGCGACTCAGCAGCAGTTTGCCCAACGCTGGGAGGAGAATGGCCCCTGGCTGGCCATGCTGCTGTTGCCGCTGGCGGCGCTGGCCTTTCGGCGGGGTTGGTTGCTGACGCTGGCCTTCATCACGCTTATTCCCATGACGATACCCCAGCCCGCGATGGCAGCGGGTTGGCAGGATCTGTGGCAACGCCCGGATCAACAGGCCGCCGCCGCCCTGGCCAAAAAGGCGTACGGCCAGGCTGCTGCTGTTGCCCCCGGTGCCGCCCAGCGCGGCGCGGCCGAATATCTGGCGGGTGACTATGCCAAGGCCAGCGAGAGCTTCCAACAGCAGGAGGGTGCTGAGGCCAGCTACAACCTGGGCAATGCGCTGGCCAAACAGGGTCAGTATGAAAAGGCCATCCAATCCTATGATCAGGCGCTCAAGCGTCAGCCCGGCATGGCGGATGCGGTTCACAATCGCAAACTGGTGGAGGATCTGCTGAAGCAGCAACAGCAGGCCCAGGATCAAAAGAGAAAGGATCAGGAGAAAAAGGAGCAAAAGGGCAAGGGTCAGCAGAACAACAACCAGGCGAATTCCGGCCAAGGCCAGCAGGACAAGAGTCAGCAGGACTCTGCTGGCGACAAAAAGGACTCCTCCGATCAGCAGGCCCAGCAACAGGCCGGGGATAAAACGCAGGATAAAAAGCCATCGGATCAACAGCAGGCCAAGGGCCAGCAGCAGGGCAAGGATCAACAGGATCAGCAGGAGAAGAGGCAGGCCCAGACCGACCCTGCTCAGTCGCCTTCTGACAAAGAGGACGCTGCCAAAGAGCCAGCCCAGTTTGATCAGGCAGGCGATAAAGCGCAGCAACAGCAGGCGCAACAGGCCGTCAAAGAGGCGGAGCAATCTGCCAAGGAGAAGCCGTCAAAGACCGGCAACCAGGCCCGGCAGGACGATGAGGATAACCTCAACCCGGAACAGCGTCAGGCCGTAGAAAACTGGTTGAGGCGGGTGCCGGATGATCCCGGTGGGCTGTTGCGGCGCAAATTCCTATACCAATATCGGCTGCGCCAACAGCAGGCTGCCCGACGTTGAACGAAACAGGAGTAATTATGAATATCACCATCCTGAAACGACTGCAAAGCCACCTCCTGTTCGCGCTGACCCTGGCAGGGTGGCTGATGGCGACATCTGCCCAGGCGGCTACGCTCGATGCGCAACTGGATCGCAGTCACATTACCCTGGGTGATCAGGTGCGGCTCTCCATCGAACTGCCCGGTGGTGGCAACAGCCAGCCTGATTTGTCGCCCCTGAAGCAGGATTTTGATCTACTCGGCTCCAGCAGCAACTCTCAGGTACAGATCATCAATGGCAACATCAGCCAGAGCAGTCAGCTGATCATCACGCTGGCCCCTCACAGCAAAGGAAAACTGACCATCCCCGCCCTCAAAATCGGTGCCGATACCACCCAGCCCTTGTCCCTGACGGTTGGGGATGTCCCCGTATCCAAGAGCGCCCAGGCGGGAGACTCGGTGTGGCTGGAGATGGACTCCGCGTTGCCGAATACTCAGGCTACGGTGGTGCAACAGGAGATCCCCATCACTGTGCGCCTCTATTCGGCCACTTCGCTACACGGTGTCACTCTCACGCCACCTGCCCCCACTGGTGCTGTGGTTGAAAAAATTGATCGGGACAAGCTCTATCGAACCCGACGTAAGGGCCAGATCTATCAGGTGATGGAGCAGCATTACGCGGTTTTTCCAGAGCAGCCGGGCCAGCTGAGTATCCCGCCGGTTGTCATGCGTGGCATCAAGCCCGACCCAAATAACCCTCGCGGCAGCGTGATGGACGATCCCTTTTTTCGGCATACCTTCAGAAATAACCCCTTGGCGCAGCATCTGATGAACGACCCCTTTTTTCGCCGGGGTGGGCGAGGCGAGCAGATCAGCCTACGCAGCCAGGGATTGCAGTTTCAGGTCGATCCCATTCCTGCCGAAGCGCGGGGCAAAACCTGGCTGCCTGCCCGCAAGGTCACCCTGTCCGACTCCTGGCAAGAAAACCCGCCGCAACTACGCAGCGGAGAACCGGTCAGCCTGACCCTGACCGTCACCGCCGATGGTCTGCTTGGGCCACAGATCCCGGCCATCCCGCTGCCGGAGATTCCAGGGGTGCGCGTCTATCCGGAACCGGCCCAATCGGAGAGCCGAACCAATGGAGAGCAGGTGACCGGCATCAGCACCCAGCAATTTACCCTGATCCCGGAACAGGCCGGGGCGCTGAAACTCCCCGCCATCAGCCTGCCCTGGTGGAACACCCAGACCCGAAGTCTGGAGACGGCAGAACTGCCTGTCCGAACCCTGGAAGTTGCTCAGGGTTCGACAGCGACGCCTCAGCCTCAAGCGGATACCGCAGCGGCTCCAGCCTTATCGGCTACTGAGCCACCCCCTTCGCCTGAGCCGACGGCTGAAAGCAACCCAAAGCCCAGCCCTCAGGATGGGTTTGACACAAAGGGTGTCGTGATCGGTGCCATTCTGCTCGTCCTGCTGCTGGCAGTGGGTTGGGCTGGGTATCGCCACCATCACAGGTCGGCAATGTCTCAGCATGGAGCAAAAACAGCGGCAGGGGAGGGCACTCAGGAATCCCTTGCCCAGCGCCTAGCCTTCAATGCCGCCCGTGATGCCTTCCTAAGCGCCTGCTCTGACAATGATCCCCATCTCGCCGCCAAAACCCTGCTGGACTGGGCAAAACGGGTCTGGCCGAACAATCCACCGTTGTCACTGACCGAACTGGCCACCAGAGTGGAAACCGGTGCAGAAAGGCTGGGTGAATTGCACCAACGCCTCTATCAGTCAGACAAGGAGAGCCAAGCTTGGAATGGTGAGAGCCTGGCGGCGGTGATGCGCCAGGGATTGAAGCCGAGATCCCAGGTGGTGGTGGCAGATGGTCAGGAAGGCTTGCCGCCTCTGTATCCGGCTTAAGATACCGAGGTTCGAGTGATGTAGGATGCAGTGAGGGAGAGGAGGCGCATTAGCCATAACCGGGACGGTTTGCGGGCTTACCTTATAGAAAGCCCTTACATTTTCT
>JBNKLG010000051.1:0-19672 GCA_050292235.1 Sedimenticolaceae bacterium
ACTGAAAGGCGCCCGTATCGTGATGGAGCTGGTCACTGTAACCGGCACCGAAAACTTGATGATGGCCGCCGCCCTGGCCGATGGGGAAACCCTGATCGAGAACGCCGCCCGTGAGCCAGAGGTGGTCGATCTGGCCAACTTCCTCAACGCCATGGGTGCCAAAATCAGCGGTGGCGGTACTGACTGCATCCGTATCGAGGGTGTCGAACGACTGCACGGCACCAAATACAGTGTGCTGCCCGACCGAATCGAAACCGGCACCTATCTGGTGGCCGCCGCCATCACCCGGGGGAAGATCAAGGTACTGGACGTAGACCCCAATCTGCTGGACGCCGTATTGCAGAAGCTGAGCGATGCCGGTGCCCAGATTGAGACCGGCGAGAACTGGATCAGCCTGGACATGCAAGGCCGTCGCCCCAAGGCAGTGGATATTCACACCGCGCCCTATCCCGCCTTCCCCACCGACATGCAGGCCCAGTTCATGGCGCTAAATGCCGTGGCCGACGGGGTGGGCACCATCACCGAGGCCGTGTTCGAAAACCGCTTCATGCACGTACCGGAGATGCAGCGCATGGGCGCCAGGATCAAGGTGGAGGGCAATACCGCCATCTGTACCGGCATCGAGACTCTCACCGGTGCCCAGGTCATGGCCACCGATCTGCGCGCTTCAGCCAGTCTGGTACTGGCGGCCCTGATGGCCGAGGGGGATACCAAGATCGATCGCATTTATCATATTGATCGTGGTTACGAAAATATCGAGGAAAAAATGGCCGCCCTGGGCGCCCATATCAAACGCATCAACTAAGTGAGCTGGACATGACGCCGACCTTCGACGCGCCCATCACCATCGCCCTATCCAAAGGCCGCATTCTCAAAGATACCCTGCCGATGCTGGCTCAGGTGGGCATTGAACCCACCGACGATCCGGACACCAGCCGCAAGCTGATCCTGGATACCAACCAGCCCGGCGTGAAACTGGTACTGATTCGCGCCACCGACGTGCCCACTTACGTCCAATGGGGTGCGGCCGATCTGGGGGTATCCGGCAAAGATGTGCTGATGGAGCATGGCTACGATGGCCTCTACGAGCCACTGGATCTGGGCATCGCCCGCTGTCGCATGATGGTGGCCGGTCTGCCCGAGGCCGATCTGGAGAGCCGCCGCCTGCGCATCGCCACCAAATATGTGAATTGCGCCCGCACCTTCTTTGCCGAGCGCGGCCAACAGGCGGATGTGATCAAACTCTATGGCTCCATGGAACTGGCCCCGTTGGTGGGACTGGCCGACCTCATCGTCGATCTGGTGGAAAGTGGCAACACCCTCAAGGCCAATGGTCTGGTGCCCCTGGTGCATGTGGCTGACATCAGCTCGCGGCTGGTGGTCAACAAGGCCTCCTGGAAGATCAAACACGCCAACCTGCTGCGGCTGGTGGAGTCTCTGCGTGAAGTGGTGAAGACATCATGAGCATCCGCCGACTCCAAACGACTGAAGCCGATTTTCAAGCCCAGTTGGATGCCCTGCTGGCCTGGGAATCGGTCTCCGATGATCAGGTGCTGAGCCGGGTCAATGAGATCATCACCAACGTCCGTAAGGATGGCGATCAGGCCCTGATCGACTACAGCAGCCGTTTCGATGGCTGGCAACCCGCCGATGCCGAGGCACTGAAGATCCCCCTCGCCCGCTTGGCCCAGGCCCACAAGAATCTGCCTGCCGAGCAGGTTGAGGCCCTGACCAACGCCGCCGAGCGCATCCGCCTCTATGCCGAGCGTCAAAAGATGCCGAGCTGGCAGTACGAAGAGGCCGACGGTACCCTGCTCGGCCAGCAGATCACCCCGCTGGATCGGGTCGGCCTCTATGTCCCCGGTGGCAAGGCAGCCTATCCTTCATCCGTCCTGATGAACGCCATCCCTGCCAAGGTCGCCGGAGTTGCCGAACTCATCATGGTGGTGCCCACGCCGGGCGGTGCCCTCAACGAACTGGTGCTGGCCGCCGCCCACATCGCTGGCGTCGATCAGGTCTTCGCCATCGGCGGTGCCCAGGCCGTGGCGGCGCTGGCCTATGGCACTGAATCCGTCCCCGCCGTGGACAAGATCGTCGGCCCCGGCAACATCTACGTCGCCACCGCCAAGCGCCAGGTCTTCGGCCAGGTCGGTATCGACATGATCGCCGGGCCCTCCGAGATCCTGATCATCTGCGATGGACAGACCCAGCCCGACTGGATCGCCATGGATCTCTTCTCCCAGGCGGAGCATGACGAGGATGCCCAATCCATCCTGCTCTGCCCCGATGCCGATTTCATCCAGCAGGTGCAGAACGCCATCGAACGCCTGCTGCCGGAGATGGAGCGCCGCGAAATCATCGCCACCGCCCTACGCGAGCGCGGTGCCCTGATCCAGTGTCGCGATCTGGACGAGGCCGCCGCCATCGCCAACCAGGTCGCACCAGAGCATCTGGAGCTTTCAATCGCAGATCCACAAGATTATGTGAAAAAAATCCGCCACGCCGGGGCCATCTTCATGGGCCGCCACACCTCAGAGCCTCTGGGGGACTACTGCGCTGGCCCCAACCACGTCCTGCCCACCTCCAGAACAGCGCGCTTCAGCTCACCCCTGGGCGTCTACGACTTCCAGAAGCGCAGCAGCCTCATCATGGCCTCGCCCCAGGGGAGTCAGACCCTGGGCAAGACCGCCTCCATACTGGCCCGGGGCGAGGGCCTGACCGCCCATGCCCGCGCTGCCGAATACCGCCTTGATGAGCGCTAAGGATCTGAGCAAGCACTGGATTCGCCCGGAGATCCAGGCGATCCAGGCCTACCCTATTCCCGACAGCCGTGGCCTGATCAAACTGGATGCCATGGAGAACCCCTATGGCTGGCCGGAGGAACTGCTGGCCGACTGGCACCAAGCCCTTGATCAAGCGGCCCTCAACCGCTATCCCGATCCCCAGGCCCGTGAGCTGCAACAGGCATTGCGCCAGAGCATGGGCATCCCAGACGAAATGTCACTGCTGCTGGGCAACGGCTCCGATGAACTGATCCAGATCATCATCCAGGCCATTGCCGGCCCCAACCGCACCGTGCTGTCGGTGGAGCCCAGCTTCGTCATGTATCGCATGATCGCCACCTTTTGCGGCTGCCGTTACTGCGGTGTTCCGCTCAGGGCTGCAGACTTCTCCCTCGATCTCACCGCCCTGCTGGAGGCAATCGAGCGGGAAGAGCCCGCCGTCATCTTCCTCGCCTACCCCAACAACCCCACCGGCAACCTGTTCGACGAAGCGGCGCTGCTGCGGATCATCCAGGCCGCACCGGGACTGGTGGTGATCGACGAGGCCTACGCCCCCTTCACCGATGCCAGCTTCCTGCAACGGCTCGGCAGCTTCGACAACCTGGTGGTGATGCGCACCCTCTCCAAAATGGGTCTGGCCGGATTGCGCCTCGGCTACCTCAGCGGCCCCGCCGCCTGGCTGAACGAATTCGACAAACTGCGCCTGCCCTACAACATCAACAGCCTGAGCCAGCTCACTGCCAGATTCATCCTCAAACATCGCCAGATACTGGATCAGCAAACCCAGCAGATTCGCGCCGACCGGGCCACCCTATTCAATGCCCTGGAGGCCTGTCCCAGCCTGACCCCCTACCCTTCTGAAGCCAACTTCATTCTGGTGCGCACACCGGAAGGACAGGCCCCCAGCCTGTTCGACGGGCTTAAAGCACGGGGTGTTCTGATCAAAAAACTGGATGGCAGTCATCCTTTACTGGCTGACTGTTTGCGAATTACGGTAGGAACAGCGGAAGAGAATCGACGCTGCCTAGTGGGATTGGGTGAGCAAGTTTAATGCCGGACACAATCTCCAGCTAACGCTATTCATTACTAACGTATCGCGCTAGTATTTAATATGATCAGGGACTTCGCAGATAAGCGTACGGCAGCCATCTTTCACGGAATGGTCGTCAAAAAGATGGCAATTCAGCTTCAAATGGCCGCGCGAATCAAGCTAGTCACCCTGGATAATGCCATTGAAGTCGAGGATCTGCGCCTGCCACCATCCAATCATCTGGAAAAATTATGCGGAGACCGAAAAGGGCAGTGGAGTGTCAGGGTGAATAAACAGTGGCGTATCTGTTTTCGATGGGTCGATGGCGATGCCTTTGACGTTGAATTGATTGATTATCATTGAGGTGAGGCATGAACATCAAAGTCGAGGATCTAGACAATATCGACTTTTCCGACATCGCTACCGGAGAAAGACTTCCGGCGGTCACACCCGGAGCAGTTTTGCAAAACTACCTGGAGGGTGCTGACGTTACCGCCTACCGTTTGGCTCAGGCAACTCACATGCCACAGACCAGGATAAGCAACATCTTAAAGGGGAAGCGAGCCATCACTGCCGATACTGCACTACGTTTGGGGCGTTTCTTCGCCACCACGCCGCAATTCTGGATGAATTTACAAACGGGATACGACCTGGATATCGCCAAACAGGCTGTTGCTGTGGAATTGAACGAAATCCACGCCTGTTGTGCCTGACGTTGTATGGTCATCGACCAGGGTAGTTGAGGAAGCAACTCTAAGGCTCACATTGCAGACATGACCTACAATAAAGATACTTTTAGCTTCAACAACACCATAGCAACCGATCAACGAAAATCCAAACTGCTTCAGTAACCCTCTTTCCGCAGGCCTGCCGCGTTATCTTCACGCACTGCATCGTGTTTGTAGCTTTGGGCAAGTGATTCCAGCGATTCGGCCACAAAGGGAAACTCATATTGCACTCTCACAGCTTGATCTCGATAGTAGGCTGCCAAGTCACGCTCTTGATCGCCGCCATCGCTAAGGTCACGACTCGTCATACCTCGTTTATTGAAAGTACCGATAATGAAACCCCGCCGCATCTCCTCCAGTTCTGGGCGATTGAGTACTTGTCTGGCGGGTGTCCCCTTTTGCATCGCATAGTATCAATATGCCAATTGCTACTAGGCCCTATTGATCATTCTTTGAGGCCAGGAATAGCGCAGGAACCAGGATCTCTTTCAACAATAGTCATGCCACGAGGTTCTCACACTTCTCTCACCCCTCCCCTTTCAAGCCGCAAAACCCCGGAAGCACAAGCCTGAATAAAACGCTCATTGTGCGAGGCAAACAGCACCACCCGCTGGCCCTGGCTGTCGATCAGATACTGCTGCAAAACACCCAAAGCCTCGGTATCCAGCGCGTTGGTCGGCTCATCCATCACCAACACCTGGGGCTGGACACTGAGTGCCGTCACCAACAGGAATTTGTGCTGGGTGCCAAGGGACATCTGGTCGAAACGCTGGTCGAGGTAATTGGTCAGACGAAACGCTTCGACAAAGGATGTTTGATCGTCAGATTGCTGGCCACGGATACCGGCCACGAAGTGTAGAAATTCACGGCCACGGATGAAAGGATAGACAGGACATTCCGCTGGCACATAGGCCAGCAACCGTTTGGCCTCCAGAGGTTGTTTGTGCAGGTCGATACCGCAAAGCTCCACCCGCCCCTGATCGGCTGGCTCGGAACCGGTCAGAATTTTCAGCAAGGTGGTTTTGCCGATGCCGTTTTCGCCGGTCAGTGCCATGACCTGCCCCTGGATCCGGAAGCTGGCAGCATCCAGCACCGTGCGTCCGCCAAAGCGTTTCGATAGGGCAAAGGCTTCCAGACGCGGCGGAAGGGTTGTCGGCTGAGTCATGGAAACACCACGCCAAACAGATAGAGAAACAGGGCCGTCGCCAGACCTGACAGGAGGACGGCCTGCGGCCTCAGATGCTCGATCACCACCCGGAACACCAGCAACAGGCTCCAGACAACGGCAAAGGTCAGCATCAAGGAACCCATCGCTGTTGTTGTGAGAATCAACAGCAACAGCTGTACAGGAAGAAGGAGGATTGTCATCAAGACGCCAACCAACACCCAGTCGCGCATCAGCCAGTAGTGGGGCGACATCGGCAACGCCCGCAAATAGTCGCCGGATAGCCGATGGCTATCACCCAGGGTATAAAACCATTTGCTCATAAACAGAGAGGCCACTGAAGCCGTCATCACGGCGATATTCGCTGCCAACGCCTGCTTCTGCCCGAGAAAGACCAGAGCCAGACAGAAAGCCATCGCCAACAGACCAGAGAGCAAGGAGAGAATCGTACCCAACGGCTTTTCTGCCAGAGCCTCTATTTGGATCGACAACCAAGCAGGCAGATGGGCAGTAATGAGGCGCGACACCACGCCCCGACGCAGGGAAGGTCGCCCCCAGGCCTTTCTGTGATCTGCTGCCACCGGCCTCAGCAAGAGGACGATGGTGATGATCACCACCAGCCCCATCACCATGAGGTAGGCCGTCCCAGTAAGGATTCTATCCAATAGGGCCTGAGCAGACAGTGCAAATGCTACCAAGCCGACCGCAACCCCATTCCAGCGGAGCCAATAGAGTTGTGCCTGCAGGATGAGCAAAACTGTCGAGCAGAGAGTCAGGCAACCGGCCAGCAGCTCTCCAGACTGCGAATGCGCCTCACCGAGATAAAACAGAATGCCCAATACTACGGGTACCCAAAGTACCGCATTGGCCAGCAGTAGTACAGAGAGGTCAGCAGCCCATTGTCTGCCGGTCGAGATCGGCAGTATTGTCAGATAGGCAGCAAATCGAGCACCCTGAATCAGGTCTCGCTGAATCTGGACCAGAAACAGCCCAATGGCCAGCAAGCCCAGAGAAAAGGCCATGTCACCGGTTTGGTTGGAAGCGATCCCAACTACCGGAGCCGCAATCAGACCAAAATCCAGCATCTGAAAACAGAGACCAACGATCAACACCAGCCAATGGATGCGCCTGATCACGACCCCTGCAACGCCAGCCATATAGCCCCTGGCTCGTATCGAACAGTAGGCCATTGTCAAATCCATGGAGGGTAAAGATAGGCACTCTCTTTTAGCACCTTCTCAAATTCAGCAGTAGTCGTTTTCACCGAAAATACCGAATCACCCGAACAATGGACTTCTCCGAAGCCAGTTTGAAGGTTCGCATGAGAAAGGCCCAGACAAGATTGCCCAGCATGATCAGTCCGAGACCAGACAAGGCAATGACGATAAAAACCCTCCAACCGCTGGCTGGCTTTGAACTCAACACCTCTTCAGACAAACCGTTCATCAGGGAAACATAGGCAACACCCAGAATCGCCAGATGCACAGCGAGAAAGGAGCCTTTCAGGATGAATCGCTGCTGCCGCGACAATGGCTCGTCCAGCGCCTCCAAACTGGGGCCGCGAATGAATTTGAAAAAGGACAGGGACAAGACAAGCTCTCGCTTAATCCGCTCCCTGTCGATCCCTTTTCTCATCCAACGTCCTCAGTACCGATTGGGCACATAAAGCTCCGGCGGCAGCACCTCGCGCTCATAATCGGGATTGAACACACGATCTGGCAGATTGGCCTGCTCGCTGGGGATGTCATGATAAGGCACCTGGTCCAACAGATGACGGATGCAGTTGAGTCGCGCCCGCTTTTTATCGTTGCCCACCACGACATACCAGGGTGCTTCGGGAATGTTGGTACGGGCGAAGGTCTCCTCCTTGGCCTTGGTATAGTCCTCCCAGCGTACCCGGGATTGCAAGTCCATGGGGCTGAGTTTCCACTGTTTCAGCGGGTCGTGTACCCGCATCAGGAACCGCAGTTGCTGCTCTTCGTCGGTGATGGAGAACCAGTATTTGACCAGACGAACACCGGATCGCACCAGCATGCGCTCGAACTCTGGCACGTCCTGGTAAAACTGTTCCACCTCATCGGGGCTGGCAAAGCCCATGACGCGTTCAACGCCTGCGCGGTTGTACCAGGAGCGGTCGAACAGGACGATCTCCCCGCCCGAGGGCAGATGAGGCACATAGCGCTGGAAATACCACTGGGTCTTCTCTTTTTCCGAGGGTGCTGGCAGGGCCACCACCCGGCAGACCCGTGGATTGAGACGTTGGGTGATGCGCTTGATGACCCCGCCCTTGCCGGCGGCATCACGGCCCTCAAAGATCACCAGTACCTTTTCCTTATAGTGCTGTACCCAGTCGTGCAGTTTGATCAGTTCGGCCTGTAATTCGAGCAGGGATTTGAAGTAGACCGCCCGATCCAGGCTGGGGGGGTGTTTGTGTTTGTAGATCTTGCGCAGTTGGATGGAGAGTTCAGGATCCGACATCTCCAGTTCGTAGTCCTCGTCCAGGGTATCTTCCAGCTCAGCCCGGAGCCAGTCCATGCCATCAAATTGTTCTTCAGCAGTCATGATGTGCTCGCTACTTGCAGTACCCGCCCGGGAAACGCCGGGATTTCTCTAAGTGTAGTCTGAGAAACCAGACACTATGAGGACAAGGCCCTTCAGCGTACCAAACGCCTCTCCTGTGGGCGTTCGATCATCTGGATATCGACTTCGAACCGTTTATTGCCACGCCAGCCCGAAAGGGTAACTTTCTGATCCGGTCTGGCGCTGGCGATTAATGCCGTCAACTCCGCTGTCCCGGAGACCCCGGTCTTGTCGATACCTGTGACGATATCGCCAGGGTTTAGCCCGCCCTGATCCGCCGGACCTCCGTTGACCAGCCCCGTAATGAGCGCCCCCTGAACATCCTTCAGGTTAAAGGTGCGTGCCAGATCCGGGGTCATATCCTGGGCAGAGATCCCCATCCAGCCTCGCTTGACCCGACCATGTTTCACGATCTCTTCCATGACATTAATGGCCAGGTCTGCCGGAATGGCAAAACCGATGCCCAAAGAGCCGCCTGAGTTGGAATAGATCGCGGTATTGATACCGACCAGCTCCCCCCGGGCATTGATCAAGGCACCACCAGAATTACCCGGATTGATGGCGGCATCGGTCTGGATAAAGTTCTCAAAAGTATTGAGCCCCAACTTATTGCGTCCGGTGGCACTGATGATGCCCATGGTCACCGTTTGACCCACGCCAAAAGGGTTGCCAATGGCCAGCACCACATCGCCCACCCGCGACTCACCAGCACTGCCCAGGGGGATGCCTGGCAACTGATGATTGCTGGTCCGCAGTACAGCCAGGTCCGTATCCTCATCGGTGCCAATCAATTCGACATCCAAAATGCCACCCATGGGAGTAGCCACCTGAATCCGGTCCGCCCCGGCAATCACATGATGATTGGTCAGAATATAACCGCCACGCCCGACAATGACCCCGGAGCCCAGGCTGGTCTCCAGCCGTTTTTGGGGCTTATAGAAGCGGTTGCCGCCAAAGAAGTGCTGAAACAGCGGGTCCTGATAGAGAGCCGGCCCCTTCTGCACCTTCACTTTGGCGATGTAGATGCTCACCACCGAGGGCAGTGTCCGATTCACCGCATCAGCATAGGAGGCCACACCCTGGTTACGCACCAAGGGGGGGAGAGTTGTGGCATCATGTAGTGGTGCTGAGGGCTGTATCAGATCGGGCCAGATCAGCACCAACACAAAGGCTGCGGCCAAGCCGACAACCACGGACTTGGCAACCAATGAAAGGGCAGCACGTTTATTCATCATTCAGGAAGACTCATGGCTCAAATCGACGACATTCTGGCATATGGTAACACCCTGCTAAATGTCGACGCCTTTAAGGACTACTGTCCCAATGGGCTCCAGGTCGATGCCGGACGCAACGACATCCAACGTCTGGCCACCGCCGTTACCGCCTCTCAAGCGGTGATTGAAATGGCGCAGGAGTGGCAGGCTGATCTTTTGCTGGTTCACCATGGCTACTTCTGGAATGGAGAACCGCCCCCCCTCACCGGCATCAAAGGTCGCCGTATCCGCACCCTGATGAACAGCGGCATCAGCCTGATGGCCTATCACCTCCCCCTGGATGGCCACCCCATGCTGGGCAACAACAGCCGCCTTGGCGAACTCCTGGGTTTGCAGGGGCGACCTGTGGATACTTCTGGCTTGCTTTGGATCGCCGACCTGAAACAGCCCCGCCAGCCAGAGGAGCTGGCACGTCAGCTGGAGACCCTCATGGGGCGAGAGCCCCAGGTCATCCCAGCCTCACGCCACATCCAACGCCTTGCCTGGTGCACAGGTGCCGCTCAGGATGCCATTGAAGAGGCCGCCCGCCACGGCGCCCAGGGCTTCATCAGTGGAGAGATCAGCGAGCGCACTTTTCATCAGGCCCAGGAGCTGAATCTCAGCTATTTCGCTGCAGGTCACCATGCCAGCGAACGCCTGGGGATTCAGGCCCTGGGACAGCATTTGGCAGAACATTTCAGTCTGGACTGGTGTTTTTTCGACCAAAACAACCCAATTTAGCGAACCCACATCGCAGGACAAGGAAAGCCGATCAAATGAGTCATTTCCTTGACCAGAACAGGGGCATATAAGAGAATCCCGGATTCCTAATGGAATGACTTGTGTTTGTGTCGATGCCTTTGTGCCACCATCGAGATGACCTGGAGCGCGCCAGGGCACAAAGGGAGTTTGCACTTAACCCTGAACAATCAATGAGATGAAAATCTCTGATTGGGAAATGACCTTCGGCTTTGGTTTCAGAAACGCAATCCAAAGATGATTGAAGGTCGGAAATTGAGAAGACTATTGCAATCCGTTCCAATGAACATCAAGACAGACAAATCAGGCAAATCACCCAACATCAGCCCCATTGACGGGAGGATTGCCCCGAAAAAATCTGAGCAGTATTCCAATAGTCTTTTTC
The DNA here is from genome assembly GCA_050292235.1 of Sedimenticolaceae bacterium. Lineage (GTDB taxonomy): Bacteria > Pseudomonadota > Gammaproteobacteria > Chromatiales > Chromatiaceae > JBNKLG01. The sequence goes on from JBNKLG010000051.1 coordinate 10,684, forward strand.
ACTTCCATTTCATCCACTTTACCAATGTATTTAGGGGGTCCAGCGTATGAGCGCAGGCGAGGTTGACCTAAAGAAGCGGCGTTTTCTGACGGCCGCAACAGCTGGGGTAGGTGCCGTGGGTGCTGCCTATGTGGCAGTTCCTTTCGTCCTATCCATGAATCCCAGTGCCAGAGCCAAAGCGGCCGGCGCACCCGTCGAAGCGGACATCAGCAAACTGGAGCCCGGCCAGATCCTGCGCGTCAAATGGCGCGGTAAGCCCATCTGGCTGGTGCACCGCACAGAACAGAACCTTAAGGATCTGTCCAGCCTGGATCCCAAACTGGCTGACCCAGAATCTACGGTGGCACAGCAGCCTGAGTACTGTAAAAACCCGACTCGCTCTATCAAGCCGGAGATTCTGGTCGCCATCGGCATCTGCACCCACTTGGGCTGCTCCCCGACCTACCGTCCCGATGTGGCGCCCGCCGATTTGGGAGGAGAATGGCTGGGTGGCTTTTACTGCCCCTGTCATGGCTCCCGTTTTGACCTGGCCGGACGCGTCTATAGTGGCGTGCCCGCCCCGACCAATCTGGTCATCCCGCCACACCACTACACCAACGACACCACGATCATTATCGGTCTGGATGGGGAGGCAGCCTAATGAGCTTTATGGATTGGATTGACGAACGCTACCCCGCCACCAAGGTGTGGAAGGAGCATCTCGCCGAATATTACGCCCCCAAGAACTTCAACTCTTGGTACTTCTTCGGTTCCCTGGCCCTGCTGGTTCTGGTCATTCAGATCCTCACCGGCATCTTCCTGGCCATGAACTACAAACCGGATGCCGGTTTGGCCTTTGCTTCGGTCGAATACATCATGCGTGATGTGGATTGGGGCTGGCTGATTCGCTATATGCACTCCACTGGCGCCTCTTTCTTCTTTATCGTGGTCTATCTGCACATGTTCCGCGGTTTGATGTACGGCTCCTACCGTAAGCCCCGTGAACTGCTCTGGATTCTCGGTGTCATCATCTATCTGGCTATGATGGCCACCGCCTTCTTCGGCTACCTGCTCCCCTGGGGTCAGATGTCGTACTGGGGCGCTCAGGTTATCGTCAACCTCTTTGCTGCCGTGCCTTACGTTGGCACCGAGCTGTCTGAATGGGTACGCGGTGACTATGTCATCTCTGACGCCACCCTAAACCGTTTCTTTGCCTTCCACTTCCTGCTGCCCTTTGTGTTGGCTGCCCTGGTGTTCATTCACATCGTGGCCCTGCATAAGGTTGGCTCCAACAACCCGGATGGCATCGAAATCAAAAAAGGCCCCAAGGGCAACCGATGGAGCGAAACCGCACCGGCCGATGGCATCCCCTTTCACCCCTATTACACGGTGAAGGATATCTTTGGTGTCGGCGTTTTCCTGATGCTCTTTGCTGCGGTGATCTTCTACGCACCAGAGATGAACGGCTACTTCCTGGAAGGCCCGAACTTTGAACCGGCCAACCCGCTGAAGACCCCGCCGCACATCGCACCGGTCTGGTACTTCACCCCCTTCTACGCCATGCTGCGCGCCGTACCACCGTTGTTCGACTCCCAGTTCCCTGGTGTCGTCGTGATGTTTGGTGCCATCATCATGTTCTTCCTGCTCCCCTGGCTGGATCGCAGCCCGGTGAAGTCCATTCGCTACAAGGGTGGTCTCTACAAGATCTTCCTGGCCATCTTCGTAACCTCTTTCGTGGCCCTGGGTTGGTTGGGCATACAGGCCTCCACTGACCTCTATACGTTGCTGGCACGGATCTTTACCGGCCTCTATTTCACATTCTTTTTCCTCATGCCTTGGTACAGCAAAATTGACAAAACCAAGCCTGTTCCGGAGAGGGTGACCTAATGAGAAAGCTATTACTATCCTTACTACTGGCAGCGTCTTCTGCCACCATGGCCAACAGTGGCGGCCCGCACCTGCATAGTGCCAATATTGACCTGAGCAACAAGGAGTCGCTGCAACATGGCGCCAAGCTGTTCGTCAACTACTGCCAGGGCTGCCACTCGCTGCAATTCGAGCGTTACCAGCGCATGGCCGATGATATTGGCCTGACCCATGACGAGGTGTTGGCCAACATGGTGTTCGATCCCAGCGTCAAGATTGGTGACCACATGACCAATGCCCTGGACAAGAACGGTGCACTGGGGTGGTTTGGCAATCCACCGCCGGATCTCTCCGTCATCACCCGTGCCCGTGGCGTGGATTGGATCTACTCCTATCTGCTCAGCTTCTACATTGATGAAAAGCGTCCCTTTGGGGTCAACAACACCATCTTTCCCGATGTCGGCATGCCCCACATCCTCTGGCAACTTCAGGGTATGCAAAAAGCCAACTTTGAAGAGACCGTCGATGCCGAAGGCCATAAGCATACAGAGTTCAAAAGCTTTGAACTGGTCAAACCCGGCACCATGAGTCCTGAAGAGTATGAAGAGGCCATGCGTGACCTCACCGCCTTCCTCAGCTATGTGGGTGAACCGGTTCAGGTGAAGCGCCAACAGATGGGCGCATATGTTTTGCTCTTCCTGGCCGTATTCACGGTCATGGCCTATCTGCTGAAAAAAGAATACTGGAAAGACGTGCACTAAGACCCGTCAACCAGTCCCCGTAAAGGCGCACAGTCTGCTATACTGTGCGCCTTTTTTAATGTCTTATTTTTGGATGGAGTTCCCCGATGGCGGTAGCCGCGAGTAAACGATCTGTCATGACGCTCTTTTCTAATCCCCAGAGCGCCTACAGCCACCGGGTGCGTATTGTGCTGCGGGAAAAGAGCATCAGCGTTGACATCATTGATGCCGACCCCAAACAGCCGCCGGAAGATGTCATTGACCTCAACCCCTATGGTTCCCTGCCAACGCTGATCGATCGGGAACTGGTGCTGTACGAATCACGTATCATCATGGAATACCTGGATGAGCGTTTTCCCCACCCCCCCCTGCTGCCCATCGACCCCGTCAGTCGCGCCACGACCCGGCTTTATCTTTGGCGCATCGACTATGACTGGTACCGGCTGATGAACATCATCCTGAACGGCAGCAGCAAGGAAGCCTCCAAGGCGCGCAAACAGCTCAAGGAGCGCCTGGTCGCCTCGGCGCCCATTTTTGGCAGCAAGCCCTTCTTCATGAGCGATGAATTCACCCTGGCCGATTGCAGCATCGCCCCCCTGTTATGGCGTCTGCCACAGCTGGGTATCGACCTGCCCTCCTCTGCCAAGGCGGTGAGCGACTATGCTGATTCAATTTTCGCCCGTCCCGGCTTCAAGCTCAGCCTCACTGAGCAGGAAAAAGAGCTGCGTGATTGAGCAAGAGGGCATGACCCCAAGCCGCCCCTACTTTATCCGAGCAATCTACGACTGGCTGGTGGATAACAGCCTGACCCCTTACCTGTTGGTCAATGCTGAATACCCCAATACCGAGATCCCCCTGGAATATGTCGAAAACGGCCAGATCGTACTTAACATCAGCCCTTTGGCGGCGCGGGCCATTGAACTGGGCAATGAATTCATTCGCTTCAATGCCCGCTTTGGCGGCACCCCACGGGATATTTTTGTTCCCATTGATGCCGTATTAGGCCTTTACGCCCGGGAGAATGGGCGCGGCATGCTGTTTCCAGAAGAGGAAAGCGAGGCCAGCAGCATCGAAACTGATCTGCCTGAATCAGCCGGAGAACCGGATCCAGAGCCGGACCCTCCGCCCAATCGCCCTCGCCTGCGGGTCGTCAAATAGACCGTTACTCGGTTTCCAACGTCGTTCGGCCTTTAAGCACAAAAGCGGTGACCTGAGTACCAACCAGAATCATCGATCCTCTCTGACGGTCCTCACCGGACTCACTATAAGCAAAATTAAAGGTGCGTCTGACACCCAGTCTTCCAGACACCCGAATCAAACCCAGGCTGGCCAACGAAGCGGTACCATCCAAAAACTGCACCCCTTCGCGTTCGCAGAGGGTTTTCGCTGAAGCACTGGCCAACTCCCTGGCCTGGGCACTGGCGCGCCACCACCAGAGCAGCCCCAACAGAACAATGAAATAGAGTAGGGATTCCCCCCAAGCCGTCATCATCTCAACACAACCACTGGAAATGCTGACAGACTACCTCAGCTCAGCAGCAGAAACCATGGCCAGTGAGGCTTTCAGGCTAAGCAGCCTCTCCCATAAGACTGCGCACATTGCGCAGTACCCTAACGACCTGCCGGAACTGATCCTTAGGCAATTTCTGCATCCAGACAGTGACTTCACGCAGATCCCCCGTCAACGGCCGACCACTCAGCTCACGCCCGGGTTCTCCGGGAGCCCTGACATCAGGGCTACCACAAGAAGTCAGCTCCATTTCACCCCGCCCCGTCGCCAGCCATTCAAAACTGACCTCCATAAGGCGGGCCAATTCCGCCATGTGCGCCACACTGGGCAGTGAGACATCTTGCTCCCACTGACCACAGGCACCACGACTGACGCCAAGCATGCCGGCCAACTGAGATTGAGACAGGCCCATGCGTTTACGGGCATGGGTAATCCGGTTTGAAAAAGCATCCATATTCATCTCCATTTCATGGATATTTGGTTCTAGATTTCGGAAAGTGGATATTTGCAGGCACATCTTAACCTTTATCCCACCCAGATGCATCATTTTCCCAAGCAGGGTTACAGGATAGCAATGATTAACAAAAGTCATCCATTCGCACAACCCTTCAGATTGACTGATTCAGTTGTGGCGTGCGGGCTTGAGGCAGTCCAGTCGAAGTCGATGGCGTTCATCAAACAAGCGCCGACTACCCACAAAGACGGCCACCATGCTGCCCAGCCCCGTACCAAAAGCGATGAGCAGCAGAATCAGGATCTGATACTTGGCCGCTTCCAGCGGCGGACTGCCACCGAGAATCTGTCCGGTCATCATGCCGGGCAAACTGACCACACCAGCCACCGACATGGCATTGATGATGGGAATGAGACCGGAACGCAAAGCCTCGCGCCGAATATCACCAATAGCCCGGGCATAATCCGCCCCCAGGGAGAGCCGGGCCTCGATCTGACCGCGTTTTTCCCAGGCATTGCGGGATAGTTGATCCAGACTGATGGCAACCCCGGACATGGTGTTGCCCAGCAACATGCCCAACAAAGGAATGAAATATTGCGGACGATACCAGGGCTCCACCTGAATAATCACCAGAGAAGCCAGCAGAGCAACCGAATAGGAAGAGACAAACATGGAAAAAGCGCCGATGCCATAGCCCCAACCCCCCTGAAACCGGCGTTGCTGCCGGGCCAGCACCTCATAACCCGCCACGGACAACATCACCAGGGTCATCAGCAAGACCAGCCAGAGCGCCTGCTGCTGAAACAGCACCTTCAGCACCAGCCCCAGCAACAGCAGTTGCACCAGACTGCGCATTGCGGCAATCAACAAACGTCGCTCAATGCCCAGCTGCAGACGCCAGGAGAGGCCAGCCAGAAAAAGCACCAGGATTGCCGCACCGCCCAAATCCCAGGCCGACAGCGAAATCAGATTCACTGGCCAGCCTCCCTGACACCCTCTGGCGTCAACAGCCAATAACGATCGCCCAGACGACGACATTGGCCGGTATCGTGGGAGACCCAGATGGCAGAGAGCCCCTCATCGACCAAACGGCGCACCAGTGACTCCACCCGTGCGCTGTTCTCCGCATCCAGATTGGCCGTCGGCTCATCCAGTAACAATACCTGAGGTGACCCCAACAACAGTCGCACCAACGACATTCGCTGACGCTCACCACTGGACATGCGGGAGAGGCTCCAACCCAGGGATTCTGCGGACAATCCCAGCGCCGCCAACAGTGCATCCCGCTTCGCGACATCGACATCCGGCCAGTGATCAGCAGGTGTATCCGCCCACCAGTGGCTCTCTGCAGGCAGATAGCCTATCAACCTGCGCCATTGTGGCCCCGGCATGGCATCCGCATAGCGACCACCCAGGCTGACCCGCCCCTGATGGGGATCCAGATCCTGCAGGGCGCGTAATAAAAGGGTTTTGCCCACCCCGGAAGGCCCCGACAGGGCGAGGATAGAAGCCGACTCCAGACAGAAATCCAAAGGTGGCAGACCCGGCACCTGCAAACCGGAGACCACCAGAGCCATCAGTCGAGGCGCCGGAACAGCAGATCCCAGACACCATGCCCCAGACGCTGCCCCCGGCGCTCGAACTTGGTCAAAGGGCGGGAATCGGGACGGGGCGAATAGTGACCGGGACCGGCACAATTTTCAAAATCGGCACTGGCCGAGAGCTCCCGCATCATCTGTTCCGCGTAATCTTCCCAATCGGTGGCCATATGCAGAATGCCACCAACAGCCAAAAGGCGGGCACATTGGGCCACAAAGGCCGGGCGTACCAAACGGCGCTTATGGTGACGTTTCTTGTGCCAGGGATCGGGAAAGAAGAGTTGCAGACCGGCCAGACTGCCTGGGGCGAGATGGCGTTCCATGACCATCAGCGCATCCTCCCGGATCAGACGCAGGTTAGACACCCCCTCCTCCGCCGCACGGCGCAACAGATGCCCTACCCCGGGACGATGTACCTCAATCCCCAGATAGTTGCGCCCGGGATGGGCCTGAGCCGCTGCCAACAGCGCCTCGCCATCGCCAAAGCCAATCTCCAGCCAGAGCGGATGATCGTTACCAAACAGCAGCGGCCCGGTCAGACACTCTCCCTGCACCAGATCCACGCCATAAAAGCGCCAATGGTCAGCAAAGGCGCGCTCCTGACCCGGGGTCAGCCGCCCCTCACGCAGCACGAAGCTGCGAATGGGACGCCGCTTGACCGGTGCGCTGGAATCAGAAAAAGAGGCCATCCACCGGACTGGAGGCAGAGGCAAAACGTTTGGCAGGCATACGTCCGGCCAGGAAGGCCTCGCGCCCGGCCTCGATCGCCTTTTTCATGGCCGAAGCCATGAGGATGGGTTTTTTGGCGGCAGCGATGGCAGTATTCATGAGCACACCATCGCAACCCAGCTCCATGGCCTCAGCGGCATCAGAAGCGGTACCCACACCGGCATCGACCAGCACCGGTACCTGGGCATTTTCGATGATGGTCATGATGTTGAGCTTATTGCGAATGCCAAGCCCGGAACCAATGGGCGCCGCCAGCGGCATCACCGCGACACAGCCCAGCTCTTCCAGGCGCTTGGCGACGATGGGATCATCGTTGGTGTAGACCATGACATCAAAACCATCCTTCACCAGCTCTTCCGCAGCGGCCAGGGTCTGAATCACATCGGGGAACAGGGTCTTTTCATCCCCCAGCACCTCCAGCTTCACCAGTTTGTGGCCGTCGAGCAGCTCCCGCGCCAGCCGACAGGTGCGCACAGCGGTCTCCCTGTCATAACAGCCCGCCGTATTGGGCAGAATGGTATAGCGATCCGGCGGCAGCACATCCAGAATATTGGGCTCGTTGGCCTCCTGCCCCATATTTGTCCGGCGCACGGCAATGGTAACGATCTCAGCCCCGGAGGTCTCAATGGCGGCGCGGGTCTCCCCCATATCCTTGTACTTACCCGTACCCACCAGGAGGCGTGATCGGTAGGTCTTGCCAGCGAGGGTAAAGGTATCCTGAGTCGTTTCTGTCATGGGTTGTTCCAGAAGATGGGTCGATGGAGGTGAGCATTGTACCCCATGGGTCTGGCCCAGCGGTGATCAACCACCGCCAATGGCCTGCACAATCTCCACCCGGTCACCGGATTGCAGCAGATGATTGGGGTGCTCGCTGCGGGGCACCAGCTCACCATTGACCTCAATGGCAATGCGTCGGCCAGCCAGATCCTGCTCCTGAACCAACTGCGCCAGGCTACAGCCCTCAGCCAGCGTCAGCGGTCCGCCATTGAGTTGTATCTCCATCGGCATCTCTTTCCACCTCGCGGTATGGGAATCAACTGCCAAGTTAAGCCTGTTTTTTGGCAAGGTGTCCAGCAAAAACCGGCATGATGGTGCTATGATTGTTCACCGTTGCGGGTGTAGTTCAATGGTAGAACGGCAGCTTCCCAAGCTGCATACGAGGGTTCGATTCCCTTCACCCGCTCCACCACCCTGGGCCTGGCCTGGATGACGGATAACCTCTCCAACGAACAATCATCTGACAACCCCAACCGGCTTCGCTGGCAATGCCGCCGCGGTCTGCTGGAATTGGATCTGATGTTCAACGCCTTTCTGGATCGGGGCTATGAAGATCTGGATGCCCGGCAACAGGAGCGGTTTCAGGCCTTTCTGAAAGAACCCGATCCTCAGCTACTGACCTGGCTGATGACCCCTGACGAGACAACACCAGAGATCTACGCAGAGCTGATTCAGCGTATCCGCCACAGCATCGTGACAGGGGCATAGCCTGCCCGTTTTTCAGTCCGAGGACCCCATGGGGCGACCCTAGCAAAAAAACGCGCCAACATTTTCAGAAAAATCTGAGTAAAAAATCCGATTTGTCTGATTGTTTTCCTCGGGAATAGCTGTCAAAGTAGCGGCCGTTTTCTCTAGTTTTACTGTCATCCTGAAGCCGTAACAGGGATTGTCCATGCCCCACTGTGCCCATCAAAACCCGCAGACTGACACGGGTCTGCATGCTCTGGTGCTGCTTGCCCGTTTCCACGGTCTGCCCGCCGATCCCGATCACCTGCAACACCAGTTTGGCCACGGCCAGCCCTTTGATGGCATCGCCATTCAGAAGGCGGGGCGCTCCCTGGGGCTGAAGACCCGGGAGGTTGATAGCAATTGGGATCGTCTGAGCCAGACGGCTCTTCCGGCTCTGGCCCGGCACAAAGACGGTCACTGGTTTGTGATTGCCCAGGTGGGCGGGGATAAGGTCCTGATCCAGGACCCCCTGGAAAAACGCCCCCTCTCTCTGCCCAAAGTGCTCTTCGAGCAGGCCTGGGACGGTCAGTTGATCCTGGCCACCCGCCGCCTTTCCTTGCAGAGTCTCAACCGGGAGTTCGGCATCGGCTGGTTTCTTCCTTCACTG
>JBNKLG010000052.1:0-18218 GCA_050292235.1 Sedimenticolaceae bacterium
ACTGATTCGGGTCGAACTCAAGTCCGGCGAGGTCGAGGTGCTGATGACCTCCTTGACCAATGAGACGGCTTATCCCTCCGCTTGGTTCGCCAAGCTCTATGCCTTGCGCTGGGGGATCGAAGAGAACTACAAGCGCGAGAAAAAACGCCTGGAGATCGAGAACTTCTCGGGCCGCTCTCCCTGGGTCATTCTGCAGGACTTCTATGCCAAAATCCTGGCCCAGAATCTCACCGCTCTCTTCGTCTATCTCGCTCAGTGGCTGGCCGATGAACATTACCGCCATCGCAAGCTCGCCTATCAAATCAACTTCGCCAATGCCCTGTCGAAGATGAAAAACAATCTGGGCCTCTTGTTCATGCGCTCTTCGCCAACCGACTTGGGCTGGTCCTTGTTGCTGAAAATGGCTTCTTCGGTCGAGGCCGTGAGACCGGATCGGGTCTTTCCAAGACCCTTGAAGAAGGTCAGGGTCCCTGGCTTTCACCCGAATTACAAGCGCTGCCGGTGAGTGGGGGGCTTAAGTTAATGGCATTGAGTCTAATCCGTATGGAGATTTATTTTTTAGTGATGAGCTAGGCTCAACAAAGGTTGAGCAGGGTGGATATATATTTCAAAGCGCTGAAACGGGTGATTATTTTGTAATAAGAACCTCTCCTGGTTCTCGTGATGAAATTCTGGATTTTTCTGGGCCGGTTCCATATCAGGATGGAGCATATTTTGTAGGAACTTTCCATACGCATCCAAATCTTGAAATTGAAGGCTATTCTTTAGGTCCAAGTAGTTATGATGAAAATGCAGTTAATTACCATCTTATGACGCCAATGGTGGTGAGGCATCATGAGGGGTATAGTACTGTGCCTTATCCTCCAAAATAGCGAGAGCTAAAATGATTAATAAAGTCGAATATGCGCGTATATTTTTCTTCCTGTTTACTATGCAGCATGCATCTTATGCACTATCAGAGTGCGATCAAAGCTCTCCAGTTTCTCATTGCAATGCGAGCAAAAAAGTTTGCGACCTTGTTGATAAATATGTCATAAATGATAAGAGGTGGGATAGAAGTGAATATATTCTTAAGCAGAAGGGCCTTCGTCACGGTGATGTAGTTATTTGGGTGCTGCACTGTGATGATCTTCGGAGATTGAGTTCTTCAGGTGGAAAGTCTTTTGTTCTTCATGTTGATAGTGAAAAAAATATGATTACTGATGAATTGATTTTTCAATGATATAGAATCAAGTGGTCAGCCAGCTTGATCCATCCCAAAGGTAGTCCAATATTCACAAAAATCAATGGGGTCACCCATTAGCCCTCTCCGGTCAACAGAACAAGAGACCCTGATCTCTTGTTTTCTGCTACACTTCACAGTGTGTCAAAAATATGGCCTGTCCCTTAATTCTTCTGTTTGCAAGGAGTTGTATTGTGTCTAAAGCTGTTTGTGTGTTCGTGCTCCTGTTGTTATCATTTGTTGCTCATTCTGAGGAGAGTGTTGGTGGTTATAGTTCAATAACGAAGTTGTATCTTGATGGAACTGATTATGTGAATTTCTATCTGGATAAAAATTGCCCAAATGGGAAAGCATATTATTCGCTGCGTTCTAATAGGGTGGATGTTGGTCGGTTTTATTCGGCACTGTTGGCTGCGTATATGGCTAATAAGAAAGTGGATGTTAAGTATGAGTCTAATGGTGCTCAATGTGAAGTTACACGTATTTTTATTGAATAATTTAGATAAATTATGGTTATGGTTTGTATGTGTTGGTGGAGATAATGATTCGGAAATTGATACACCGAAGGCATCAAGGGCGTAGGTAATTTGATCGTACAGTAGGAAAGATTGTGGCCTGGTCTTGAGGTCACATAAATTCAGCTATTACGATAACTTTCGATAGCCTCAAGCGGATAAACCAAAAGACCGGCACCGCTGGAATAAGGATAGCCTCGAGGTCTGCTAAACTACGAGATTCTTTTGCTGTTCAGGATTTCTCAACTTGCCCCAGGGTCGCCACAGCACCGAGTCTCACCATTATCTGGACGATTACATTGCCTGTCCTGACTGCGATCTGCTGTATCAGATTCAGCCGCTGCCTCAGGGCGAGGTGGCGCAGTGTCACCGCTGTCGTGCGGTTCTCTATCGTGGCGGGGAGATCGATCTAGAAGCGACCCTGGCCTGGTCACTGTCCACTCTGATCCTCTTTGTCATTGCCAATCTCTATCCTATTCTGACCATCAATATTTCCGGTCGCCTGTCTCAGGCCACCTTCTGGCAGGCGGTACAGGCGTTTGCGGAGCAGGGGATGTGGATTTTAACTCTGGTGCTCTTTCTGGTCAGTATTGCCATTCCTTTGTTCCGTATCCTCAGCCACTCTTTGTTGTTGTGGCACAGTTGGCGTGGCCGGGAAACCAGCCGTTTCCATGTGGGCCTGTTTCGATGGAGCGAGGAGATGATGCCCTGGAGTATGTTGGAGATCTATCTCCTGGGACTTCTGGTGGCGCTGGTGAAGTTGGGCGATCTGGCCGATGTGGTTGTAGGCATTGCCTTTCTCGCCTTTTGTTTGCTGATTCTCTCCAGTACGTTCTCTCTGACCCGGTTGGATCGGTTTCATCTGTGGCGCATTCTGGTGCCTGGGGAGCGTCCCCGATGAGCACTGCACAGCAGTTGGATCTGGCTGGCTGTCATCTTTGCCATAGTTTGAATTCGGTCCGGGAGAGCCATTGTCGTCGCTGTGGCGCCCCACTGCATCAGCGAAAGCCAGATGCTCTGCGTCGCAGCTGGGCACTGTTGCTGGCCGCTGTGATTTTCTATATCCCTGCTAACCTGCTGCCGGTGATGCGCCTGGAGATGCTGGGCAGGGGGGATGACAGCACCATTCTCGGTGGTGTGGTGCTACTGGCCCAGGAAGGCATGTGGCCCCTGGCTGCACTGATTTTCTTTGCCAGCATCTTTATTCCTCTGTTAAAGATGCTGATTCTCGGCGGCCTTTTGATTTCGGTGGGGCGGGGTTGGGATAGGTCGCACCTGGATCGTGTTCGCCTGTTTCGCCTGACCCTTTTTATTGGCCGCTGGTCAATGGTGGATATTTTTGTGGTGGCGATTCTGGCGGCCTTGGTGCAATTTCAACTTTTGGCCACCATCACTGCCGGTGTGGGCGCCACTTTTTTTGCTCTGGTGGTGATTCTCACTGCCCTGGCTGCGGAATCCTTTGATCCCCGTCTGATCTGGGATCAGGCGGAAGGTGGCAATCCATGAGTGAAGATTTGGCTGAATACAGTGTTGTCCCGATGATGGCACGGCGGAGGGATTTTGCCCTGGTCTGGTTGGTGCCTTTGCTGGCGGCGCTGATCGGTGGCTGGATGGTGTGGAAAGACTGGAGTGACCGTGGCCCTGTGGTGCAGATCCAGTTTAAAGATGTGGAGGGCCTGGAGGCCGGGAAGAGCAGGATCCGCTACCGCAGCCTGGAGATGGGCACGGTTAAGTCCTTTCGTTTGGCGCCGGATCATAAAGGCATCATTGTCACCGCCGAATTGAACAAAGAAGCGGAAAACTTCCTGTCGAAAAATGTGCGCTTCTGGGTGGTGAAGCCCCATGTGGGGCTGGGGCAGGTAACCGGGCTGGAGACCTTGCTTTCCGGCAGTTACATCGGTATGGATTTCAATGCCGGAGAGCGTGACGATACCCGTGAATTCAAAGGTCTGGATGCCCAGCCTCCAGTCTCGGTCGATGCCCCTGGTCGTACTTTCAGACTTTTTGCAGAACGTCAGGGCTCGGTCAGTATTGGCAGCCCGGTAACCTATCGTAATATACCGGCCGGTTTCGTCACTGCGGTGGAGCTGGATCAGAAAACCCGTCAGGTCGCTTTCAGCATTTTTGTGCATAAACCTTATGATCAATTGGTGACCAGCAATACCGTGTTCTGGAATGTGGCTGGATTTGATGTGGAGTTTGGCTCAGACGGCTTCCGTTTTGGCATGGAGTCTCTGGATGCCCTGGTTCAAGGCGGTGTTGCTTTTGGATTGCCCAAAGGGGTTGGGCCGAAAGAACCTGCCCCAGGGGGGCATCGCTTCTTTCTGTTTGGCTCGGAAAAAGAGGCCAGAAAGCGTACCTCCAGCAATGTCAAAACCTATCTGATCAACTTTACCGATCCCGTGGCCGGTCTCAAAGTGGGCGCACCGGTTGAGCTCTATGGCTTTGAGGTTGGAGAGGTGATCCATATCGATCTGGAATTTGATCCCGAGACTCTGGAGTTCAATATCCCTGTGGTGATCAAGGTAGACCGTGGTGCCATTCGTTTGGTGGGTGATTTTCCCAAATTAACCCGGCCTGATCACGATCTTATCGATGCGCTGGTGGCCAAAGGCCTTCGGGCGCGCCTCAAAAGCGGCAGTTTGCTGACCGGTGCCCAGGTGATCGAGCTGACTATTTTGCCCAAAGATCAACTTCCCCCTATCCCTCCCATGGCCAGATCGCCCTTGCCCGTGATTCCCTCTGTGCCCAGTAGCCTGACCCAGTTGGAGCATCGACTGAATCAACTCTTCATTCGCCTGGATAAACTGCCTCTCGACAGCATTGCCAACAATCTGGATGGTTCGTTGAAAGAGATGAAAGACACTCTGGTCAACCTGAATCAGGTTTTGGAGCCCTTGGGCAAAAGATCCGAGACCATCTCCAGTTCTGTGGAGAGTGCCGTCAGACGTTTGGATCAGGCTATGCGCGGGGTGAGTCAAACCGTGGCACCTCAGTCGGCGACTCAGCTGCAACTGCAACAGACCCTTACTGATCTGAGTGCCGCCGCCAAGGCCATTCGCGATCTGGCAAGACTGCTTGAACGCAAGCCACAGTCGTTGTTGTTGGGGAAGTGAGTGGAAGCCCTGGCTTTGCCGAAGGAGCGTTGCTGTCGAACCAAATTCAGCTTGTTTTCAGTTAAATTGCCTATGCTGTTCTGAATACATGTCTATCGAAGGCTGTTTTTGAGATAAGACCGGATAAACACCATGCGGCTCCTGCTGGTAGAGGATGATGATGCGTTGGCCCAAGGGGTGGCCCAGGATCTGCGGGCCAAGGGTTTTGCTGTGGATGTGGTTGGGGATGGCATTGAAGCCGACTGTTTGGGGCGTGAGCAGATCTATGATGCGGTGATTCTGGATCTGGGGCTGCCGGGCAAAAGCGGGCTGGTGGTTCTTGCAGACTGGCGTTCTGCTGGGTTGTCTTTCCCTGTCCTGCTCTTGACTGCCCGCGATTCCTGGCATGACCGGGTACTTGGGCTGCGTAGTGGTGCTGACGATTATCTGGGCAAGCCCTTTCACGTTGAGGAGTTGCTGGCCCGTCTGCAGGCCATCATGCGTCGCAGTACCGGTCGGGCCCAGTTTGCTTTGACTGCAGCTGATTTGATGTTGGATGAGGATCATCGAAGTGTTCGGTTGGCTGATGGGGCGGAGGTGCTGTTGACGGCCACGGAGTTTCGGTTACTGCGTTATTTGATGAGTCATCCGAATAAGGTCTTATCCAAGAGCCGATTGATTGAGCATGTGTATGACATGGATTTCGATCGGGACAGCAATGTGCTTGAGGTCTATGTCCGCAGGCTGCGCGATAAGATTGGCCGGGACTATATTGAGACCCGGCGGGGGCAGGGTTATCTGTTTCGGAGCTGTTCTTGAGTTCGCTGGAGCGCCAGGTTGTTGTGGGGCAGGGGCTGGTGCTGCTGCTGGCTTTTGGTCTCTTGTTTTGGATATCCGTTACCGCGATTAGCGCCATCAGCGAGGCTCACATCCTCGCTAGCCTGGCGCACGATGCAGAGACGCTGGTTGGTGCCTATGGCTTCAATCGAAGAGGGGAGCTTCGGTTGCGAGAACATCGCGTCCCCCCCGTTTATCAGCAATTCCAGTCCGGCCACTATTTTGTCTTTACCTTTGCCGACGGGCAGGTGATACGCTCGGATTCTCTGGTGGGCGAAGGTTTGATGGTACCGGAATCCATGGCATCGGCTCTGATTGTGCGTAGACAGTTCGGTCCGAACAATCAGTGGCTTTTGGTTCGTTCTGCTGCCTATGAAAAGGCAGGTCGTGCTTTTGTGCTGACTGTGGCTGAAAACCTGAGTCCCACCCTGGCACTGATTCGCACATTCCAAGGCTATGCCCTGGGTGTTTTTGTGCTGGCCACGGTGATTATTCTCATTACCCAAGCCTGGATCTTACGGCGGGGATTTCGTCGTCTGGATCAGGTTCGTTATGAGTTGCAACGCATCAATGCGGGTCAGCAGCGGCAGTTGGAAACCCTTGGGCCGACAGAGATTCAGCCTCTGACTCGAGAGATCAACCACCTGACCAATCAGCTGCAATCGCGGTTAAAGCGATCTCGCCAGGCGCTGGGGAATCTTGCCCATGCCCTGAAGTCACCCCTGAGTCTGTTGATGCGCGATCTGGATGCTGCCCCCGTGCCGGATGGGGATAAGGGGCGATTGCATCAGGGATTGGACCGTATTCACTCGCTCGTTGAGCGAGAGCTGAAACGGGCGCGTTTGGCTGGAGAGACCGTCGGAGAGCGCTTTCATCCAAGTCGCCATTTGCCTGAGCTGATTGAGGCCTTGCAGCGGATGCATGGGACTGAATTGATCTTTGTGGCTGAAAAATTGCCGCAAGCGCCTATCCCGTTTGATGTGGAGGACATGCTGGAGCTGTTGGGCAATCTGATGGATAACGCTTGCCAGTGGGCGCGTTCTCAGGTGGTGGTGGAGATGGATCTAAACGGGGCGCTTAAGATCAGGGTTGCCGATGATGGCCCAGGCATTCCGCAGGACGAAGCCGATGCTTTACTGCTGCGCGGCGTCCGTCAGGATGAACAGGTGGCTGGCTATGGACTGGGTTTGTCCATCGTCAGTGATTTGGTACAGGTTTATCAGGGCCGTATTCAGTTGTCTCGCTCCGAGGCTCTGGGGGGGCTGGAAGTTCGGGTTCAATTGCCGCTGTCGGTCGATATGTCCAGATCTCACGATCAGTTTTCAGCTTAATTTCAGCTTGATCCCTTAGAGTGAATAGTGAGAGGAAGTACCAGTGTTACTGGTGTTTTCGAGTCCAAGTATGGGCGTGATGCCAAGGGGTTTTTTATGCCAAGGATGAGAATCGAAAGGCCCCTCTTTATGAGGAAATGACGATGAAAACGACAACCCTGGTTTTGGCCATTATATCTGCGCTGCTGACATCGACCATGGTACTGGCCGGCTCTGATGCAGACGAGCGCAGCAGATATTACGACCGACGTGGCCCCCTGCCTTTTAAGGTGATGGATCTGAACGGCGATGGGGCCATTACGATCGATGAGCTCACCAAAGTTCGTGGGGAGCGCATGAGCTATCGTGCCCGGCAGGGCTATCCCATGCGCAATGCTGGAAATGCGCCCAGCTTTCAGGAAATTGATACTGATGGCAATGGATCCATCAGCCCCGCTGAGATGAGTCGTTGCCCGGGAATGGGGCGCGGAATGGGACGAGGTCAGGGTCAAGGTTGGAATCGATAGCGGGTTGAACGAAAAACCGCCCTGTCTTCTGCTGGTGATGGGGTGGCTCTTTGTCCGGGCCTGGGTTGCGGTAGAATGGCTGAGCATCAAGGCATGATTTGCCTGGTTTGGTTCCGACTACGAGATCCCTATGGCCCGGATACGTTCGCACTTACTTTTGATCGGCATGCTGTTATTACTGGCTGCCTGTACCAGTACTCTGCGTTACTACTCCTTGCCCCCAGTCGATGTCGCAGGTTTGGCGCCGGTGGGACATCTGAAGGGGATTCTGGCCGTGGGGCCGGTCACTCTGGCTGAGCAAATCGATCAGCCACAATTGGTGATTCGCCGATCTCCAACCCAGGTGGAATTCAAAGAGCGAGACCTCTGGGCTGGTCCTCTGCGTGAAGCGGTGCGCCAGCAGATGATCGATACCCTGGCTATTTTGCTGGACAATAAAAGGGTGGTGCCTTTTCCCTGGTCTGGGGCTGAGGTTCCGCGCTATCGCATCGCTGTGGAGGTGATGGACATGACCGCGACCCCTGGTGGTCAGGCAAGGCTCTCTTTGGCGTGGTCGGTCTATCGTCGCCATGGGGATAAGCCCATCAAAGTACAGACCAGCGAGTATCAGCAGCCAGTGCCGGAGGACGCTGATCTGAATGCGATGGTGGCGATCTACCAGGTTCTGCTGCAACGGGCGATCCAGGATATGGCCCATTATTTGGCGCAGTTTGGCGTCCGCTTGCGGGCTTGATACCCTTAACTCGATTCTGGAGATTGTTTCCATGACAGATTCCCATCCCTTATCCTCTGAACAGCAAACAGAACGGGATATCCTGGCGGTGATGCGCCGGGTGCTGGCATCGGTAATCAAGGACACCACGCCAGCCCATCGTGAGATGAAACATCCTCTGTCCTCCAACACCATTGAGGAGGTGCGCCAGTGTCTGGCGCTCATCGCCGCCCGTGAGCGCGAACTGGCCGATATGGCGGGTGTTGTGCAAGAAAAACCCTATTTCACCGATGATGCCCAGGCTGTGAAAACGGTCTCCTTCGATAAGATCAAAAAGCCTTCCAGCTGATCGGACGCTCCCCAGTGAGAGCGTTGCCCCCCACTGACCGCTTGCCCTATGCCCTCTACCGGGCAGAGCAGGTGCGTGAATTCGACCGTCTGGCCATACAGGATTTTGGTATTCCCGCTGAGACCCTGATGGAACGGGCCGGGGCTGCCCTCTTTGCCCAGGCACGTCAAATCGCTCCCCAGGCCCGGCGATGGCTGGTGTTTTGCGGCGCAGGCAACAATGGGGGAGATGGCTATGTCGCCGCTCGACTTGCTCACCGCGAAGGACTGGCGGTACGCCTTATCTTGTTGACCGATCCGGCAAAAATCACCGGGGCTGCCCGTTTTCATCTGGATCAGGTGCTGGCTGCCGGTGCGGATTGCCAGGTCTATGGGGGCGGGGCCCTGCCAGCGGCGGATCTGATCATCGACGCCCTGCTGGGCACGGGGCTGGACCGTCCTGTCACCGGTCTTTGGGCCGAGGCTATTGCCGCCATCAACAGTCAAAAGGCCCCGGTTATCTCCGCCGATATTCCTTCCGGTCTGCATGCCGATACGGGCACAGAGATGGGGGTGGCGGTTCGTGCTGCCCTGACGCTAAGCTTTGTTGGACTCAAAACGGGACTCTTTACCGGTGTCGGTCCCGATTGTTGTGGCGAGATTCGTTTTGATGGTCTGGAGATCCCCGCACGGGTTTATGGCGCTGCCTTGCCCAGTGCACGGCGGTTGGATTGGGATCGGATTAAGGGCAATCTGCCGCGTCGCCCCCGTCATGCCCACAAGGGGCAGGCCGGTCATCTGCTGGTGATTGGTGGTGCGCCGGGTTTTAGTGGAGCGCCACTGTTAGCGGGAGTGGCGGCCTTGCGAAGCGGGGCAGGGCTGGTCACCTTGGCCACCCATCCGGAGCATGCGGCCCTGCTCAATCTGCATCGCCCGGAACTCATGTGCCGGGCCATTGGCGGGGCCGGGGCGTTGAGTCCTCTGCTGGAGAAGGCCTCCGCCATTGTGCTGGGTCCCGGTCTGGGGCAGTCGCCTTGGTCTCTGGCTCTTTATCAGCGTGCTTTGGCGGCTGAACGACCGATGGTGATCGATGCCGATGCCCTGAATCTACTGGCCAAAGAACCCCAGCGCCTTTTCCAAACGGTGATTACCCCCCATTCCGGCGAGGCAGGACGGCTGTTACGGCGTTCCAGCGCTGAAATCAACGCCGATCGGTTTCAGTCCGTCACGGCCTTGCGGCAAGCCTTTGCCCCAGTGGTAGTACTCAAAGGGGCAGGCTCGCTGATTGCCGCTGAGGAAAAATCATCGCCCGCCCTCTGTAGTGCCGGGAACCCGGGGATGGCCACAGCGGGTATGGGCGATGTGCTCAGTGGCGTGATCGGTGCTCTCCTGGCCCAGGGCATGGGCCTTGGTGAGGCGGCGGAGTTTGGCGTAGTGCTGCATGCCGCAGCAGCGGACAGGGCAGCACTCAAGGGAGAACGGGGATTATTGGCCATGGATGTGGCCGACAAATTGCAGGAGATGTTGCAGCAGTGCCCCCGATGACAGAAAAGCTCATATTGGAAAGTGCTGAAGCCCAGGAAGCATGGGGTGAGATGCTGGCTTCTGTGCTGACTGCACCTGGAGTGATCTTTTTAGAAGGGGACCTGGGCGCAGGCAAGACGACCCTGGCGCGGGGCGTTTTGCGGGGGTTGGGGTATAAGGGCCGGGTAAAGAGTCCGACCTATACCCTGGTGGAGACTTATCCGGTGGCGGACCGACAACTCCACCATTGGGATCTCTACCGCTTGGCCGATCCGGAAGAGTTGATGTTTCTGGGCATGGAGGATCTCTATGACGACATCAGTCTGATGCTGATCGAGTGGCCGGAGAAAGGGCTGGGCTTTTTGCCGCCTGTGGATCTGAGGGTTCAGATTCAGTATCGGGAAGAAGGGCGGGAGCTGCAGTTGCAGCCGGTGTCCTCACGGGGAGAGGCCTGGATAGCAGGGCTCTCAGCTGGTTAAAGAGATGTAGGTTGGCGTTTAATTTGAACTTAATGCATTAGGTTTATCCTATAACAGCAGGAATTTCTTGAAGAAGGGGTTTTTGATTGCTATAGTGAAACTCAATGACACATGGGTTTCTGATTTAGAATGCGACTACTCACCATCATTTTGTTGTTGCTGGGCGCCTTGGCAGCCCAGGCTGAGCAGGCCAAAGTGACTTCGGTGCGCTATATGATGGCCGCCGATCATGTGCGCGTGGTGGTGCAGACCTCTTCTCCGGTGGAACATCACTTCTTCTCTCTGGAAAATCCCGATCGCGTGGTGCTGGATATTGACGGCGCTCGTTTGGCCACCAAAAAACCCGTGCTGGATGACAATAACCCTTATCTTCTTCGGGTTCGCACCGGTGTTCGTGGTGAAGAAAACCTGCGTCTGGTGTTTGACCTTAAGCAGAAGATACAGCCCAAGGTCTTCACCTTGCCGGATGCGGCCGGTCAGGGCAGCAGTCTGGTGGTGGAGTTTAGTGATCGTTATGGTCGTGCCAAGGACCGGAAGAAAAGTGTGGCCAGCCCTGGACGACAGATGGTGGCTGCTCGTTCCAGTCATGAACGGGCACCAGCCTCTACCCCGCGCCTTGGTCCGGCGATCCGGAACGCCTCTGCCAAGGAAGGTGTGCGTATCTCTCAGCAATTAAAAAGGGTGTTGCCCAAAGGCCGCGATGTGGTTGTGGCTGTGGATGCCGGTCATGGTGGCAAGGACCCTGGTGCCATCGGTGCCAATGGTTCCCGTGAGAAAGACATCACCCTGGCCATTTCACGCAAGTTGGCGGAGTCTTTGAACAGAGAGTCTGGTATCAAAGCCATTCTGGTACGCGATGGGGATTACTACATCGGCTTGCGCAAGCGGATGGAGATTGCCCGCAAGCACAAAGCTGATCTTTTTGTCTCTATTCACGCCGATGCTTTTAACGACCCCAGTGTTCGGGGCTCATCGGTATTCACCCTCTCCAATCGGGGTGCCACCAGCGAGGCGGCCCGTCGATTGGCGGACAGAGAGAACTCGTCAGATCTGGTGGGTGGGGTGAGCCTGAATGTCAAGGACGAGGTTCTGGCTTCGGTCCTGTTGGATTTGTCTCAGAATGCCACCCTGGAGGCCAGTGGCGCTGTGGCTCAACGGGTACATAACCAGCTGAGCAGAGTCGGTGAGGTTCATGTACGGCAAGTGCAGCGGGCGGGTTTCATGGTGCTCAAATCACCGGACATCCCATCTCTTTTGGTGGAAACAGCTTTTATCTCCAACCCTGTGGAGGAGCGCAATCTGAAGGATACCCGTCATCAGGGCGTGTTGGCCGATGCCATCACCAGCGGTATTCGCACCTACTTCCACGCCAATCCCCCTTATGGGACCAAACTGGCCAGTATTGTGCCGAAAAAACACGCTGTGACCAAGGGCGAAACCCTGTCGGCCATTGCAGATCAGTACAATGTCAGCATGAGCAAAATCAAATCCTACAATGCCCTGCACAACGAGGCTCTGCGTGTTGGTCAGGTGCTGGTTATCCCCAAGGGCAGCTGAGCCCCTTCGTCGCCAGAATGCGCTTCTGCGACATCAAAATTCGTTACGAATGCGTTTATAGCCTTTGATGAGAGCCGAGTTGGCCTGGGCAACACTTTCAGAAAAGCTGGCTTGATCCGGGGTGACGGGCTCGATTTGGGCCAGATCGGCATCCGAGTGCAGATTAGTTGTTGAGGGGATGTGAAAGCCTGCCGGTACCTGACAGCCCTCGATTACCGAGTTATGTCTCACCACGGAGCCCTTGCCCACGCGACAGTTGAAAAGGACTGTGTTGAACCCAATGAAGGCGGAATCACCGACAGAGCAGGGGCCATGGATAATTGAACGGTGGGCGATGGAGGTCCCCATGCCAATGCTGACGCCGCTACCGGCCTTGCAGTGGATGACCACCCCATCCTGAATATTGGAACCTGCGCCAATGTGTATGGGGGCCATTTCCCCATGCTCGTCCACCTCATCAGCACGGATAACGACATAGGGACCGATAAAGACATTTTCTTCAACGATGACCTTGCCGCAGAGAATGGCGGTCGGATCGACAAAGGCAGATTCATGGATCTGGGGGATGTCTCCGGAGGGGTTTTTACGGATCATGATGCTTTGTTCTGGTGGCAGGGAAAGGCATAAATTATCACAAGGTAAGGGGATGCCGCGCTTGGCAATAGGGCAGTCTATTCCTGCGATGATCGATATCTTTTCTGCGGTGCCTTCTCGGCGATTTAATCAGGCAATGACATTGTCATGCGCTTTTGTAAATATGGCAGTCGAGACAGCGCTGTTTTGACCCAGAGATGCCCAAATGAGCAAAACCATTCTTGCCGTTGATGATGATCCTCATATCCTGGAGGTGATTCAATTTGCTCTGGAAAAGGCCGGTATGCGGGTGAGGACTGCACCGGATGGCGTCCAGGCACTGCAACAGTTGGCCCTGCATCCGGTGGACCTGGTGATTTTGGACATCAACATGCCCGAGATGGATGGGCTGAGTTGTTGCCGGGAGATTCGTAAAACCAAAGAGACGCCGATTCTCTTTCTCTCCTCCCGCGATGATGAGATCGATCGTGTTCTGGGCCTGGAGATTGGGGGGGATGATTATGTGATCAAACCCTTCAGTCCGCGTGAGCTGGTGGCCAGGGTCAATGTGATTTTGAGGCGGATGCAGGTGTCATCAGCAGTTCCGGCACCGAAAAAAACGGTGTTTCACCATCAGCGGCTGACACTGGATACGGATCAACACATGGCCTGGTGGGATGAACAATCCCTGGAGTTGACGGCTACCGAGTTTGCCATCCTCAGCCTTTTTATCGCGAATCCGAATCAGGTCTTCGACCGCGATCAGATCATGGAACGCGCTTATCAGGGGCAGGTCTATGTCAGTCATCGCACCATCGACAGCCACATTCGCCATATTCGTCAGAAATTCGCAGAGAAAGGGGCGCAGGCTTTGATCGTCACGGTACACGGGGTCGGCTACAAACTCTCGGATTGCCGCTAGTGGCCTGGTTTCCGGCGCGGCTGTTTCGGCTGCGGACCCTGATGCTCAGCTTTGCCCTGGTGGTGCTGTTGATCCCTCTGGGCAGTCTCTATCTTTTTCGCCTGTTCGAGGACGAATTGGTCTTGCGAACCGAGCTGGAATTGATTGCCCAATCAGCGGCACTCTCGGCGATTTATAAAGAGAAGGTCTTATTGGTTGAGGCAAAGGAGGGGCGGCGTTTTGGGCAAAAGCTGGAATATCTGGCCCCTGGCAATGAATATTACCGGCCGGTCAAGCCGCTGTTAACGCTCTCAGGCGGGGCAGCGTTGCCCAGTCGGCCTGATGCTCGGCCTGCCAGGCAACAAGCTGATGCCCCCGCCCTGGCCATTGGGACTGAATTGCAGCCGGTGTTACGCGACACCCAGCGGGTGATGTTATCGGGCATGCGACTGTTGGACTGGCGTGGGGTGGTTATTGGTGGCACTGATGAGGCCGGTGCCAGTCTGGCCCATGTGCCAGAGGTGGCCAGTGCCATGCAGGGTCACTATGCCGCCAATGTTCGGGAACGTATATCCAATGAGCCCCAGCCGGCGCTCTCCTCCATCAGTCGTGGTACCCGGATACGACTCTTTACCGCCTTCCCGGTGCTGGATGGGGACCGGTTGTTGGGTATTGTCTACCTGTCCCGTACCCCGGAGAATATTCTGCGCTTTCTCTATAACGAGCGACAGCGGGTCATTTGGCCAACCCTGGTGATCGTACTGCTGACCCTATTGCTGGCGGTGCTGATTGCTTCCCGTATCGTGCGTCCGATCAAGGCACTGATTGATCAGACCGAACGGGTGGCGAAAGATACCGATACCATCCTGGTCCCCATCGACAATCCCGGTACCCATGAACTGGCCCAGTTAAGCCAGAGCTTTGCCCATATGGCCAATGCCTTGCATGAACGCCGTCGCTATATCGAAGAGTTTGCCAGTCATGTTTCCCACGAATTCAAGAGCCCTCTGACCGCGATGCAGGGCGCTCTGGAGTTGTTGCTGGATCATCCCGATATGTCTGCAGAACAACAGCAGCGCTTTCTCAATAATCTGCTGTCGGACACAGATCGTCTCAAGGCCCTGGTGACCGGTTTGTTGGCCTTGGCGCGGGCAGATAATCAACCGGTCATGCAAGAGGTGAGTCACTTGGGTCCCGTTCTGGAAACCTTGTCCGAAGTCTATGGCAGGCGCGGGCTTGAGCTGACAGTGGAGGACAGCCTGGCCGGACAGCGGCTGAACATCGCACCGGAGGCCTTGAAAACTCTCTTGGGTAACCTCCTTTCCAACAGCCTGGAGCATGGGGCGCAACAAGTCAGCATGGGCATTGAAGCCGAAAAGGGCGGCTGCATCTGTCTCTTTTTTCAGGACGATGGCGAGGGAATATCTTCTGCTAACCGAGGCCAAATTTTTACTCCCTTTTTCACCACCCGACGCCAACAGGGTGGTACCGGATTGGGCTTGGGCATTGTGCAGTCCCTGCTCAAAGCCTACGACGGTCAGATAGCTTTGGTCGATTCTGATAAAGGTGCGCGTTTTTTGTTGACTATGAAATGTTGCCATTTCAAGGGGTAATTATTGGGCATGAGACAGTATCGGCATTTTCTTTGGAAATATCTGTGCTATCCCATGGTTTTCACCATCGACATGTAGAAAGTTTCACCTAGAATTGAGGTGATTGGTTATTGTCACCGCAGAGGATCCGATGAAAAAAAATCTCCCCGTCTCCCAGAAAGAGCGGGATTACAGCGCTAGTGCCAACATCTTATCGACGACGGATCTGAAGGGGAGTATTACCCATTTCAATGGGGATTTCTTGGCGATCAGCGGTTTTGATCCCGACGAACTCATGCATCAAAACCATAATGTTATCCGTCATCCAGACATGCCCCCTGCTGCCTTTGAAGATCTCTGGGCCACGGTCAAAGATGGACGTTCCTGGATGGGTATTGTCAAGAACCGCTGCAAGAATGGCGATCACTATTGGGTGGACGCCTATGTGACACCCATTCACAAAGAGGGAAAGACGGCCGAATACCAATCGGTGCGCCGGAAGCCGGTCCGAACCTATGTCGAACGGGCTGAGACCCTCTATCAAAAGCTTATGGCGGGTAAGTCAACGCCGGAGTTGAAACCTGCGATATTGGGTATCACTGCAAAGGTTTTGCTGGGTCTATGGGGAGGGCTTGCGCTGGGTTTCGGATCGGCCATTCTATTGATGGACGTTCCCCTAGGCGCAATGATCATCCCGGTTTTGGGCGCTGCGGTATTGGCTACAGTGGCGGCCTGGATGGCGTTGTCACCCCTGAAAGTCGCTGTCGCCAAGGCCCATGCCATTACCAACAATCCTATTGCACGCCATATTTATACCGGGCGTAAGGATGAAATCGGATCCATTTTGTTGGCATTGAAGTCGCTGGAGTCCGAGACCGATGGGGTGGTGGGACGTATTGCCGATGATGCGGAAAAACTCTCTGCCAGTGCCAGTGATCTCTCTGCGGTTGTCGATCGTAGTAACGCAGGGATAGAGCATCAGTATGCCGAAACCGATCAGGTGGCCACTGCCATCAGTCAGATGAGCAGCACCATTCACGAGGTGGCCAGCAATGCCCAGTTGACCGCCGATTCTGTGGATGAGGCCATGGTTGAGGCCAATAAAGGTCGTTCGGTGGTGACGGCAACTGCCTCGGCCATCGGTGCTCTCTCCAAGGAGATTGATGCCGCTTCAGAGGTCATCTCCCGGGTGGAGACCAACAGCCAGGATATCAGTGGTATCGTCGATGTGATCAGTGGTATTGCCGAGCAGACCAATCTTCTGGCCCTGAACGCAGCCATTGAGGCTGCCCGTGCCGGTGAACAGGGCAGGGGCTTTGCCGTGGTGGCGGATGAGGTCAGAACCCTGGCCTTTCGTACCAATGAGTCCACCGTGCAGATCAAAGAGATGATCGAATCCCTGCAGACGGGTACCCGCAAAGCGGTAGACGTGATGCACTCCAGCTGTGATAAGGCTATGGGTAGCGTAGAACAGGCAAATACCGCCGCCGAATCTATCGATGCCATCACGAATGCTGTAGAACGTATCAAGGACATGAGTGTGACCATTGCCTCCGCTGTTGAGGAACAGAGTGCTGTGTCACGGAATATTAACCGGAGTGTGGAATCGATTCGCGAAATCTCTCAGCAGACCATGCAGGCCTCAAAGGAGACCACAGAGGCCAGCATTTCCATGAGTCATTTGGCAGATGATTTGAGGCATCTCTCCCATGAGTTCTGGAATCGTAAAAGCTAAAAGGAAGGAAAATGATGCCCTTGATAAAGGTTCTCGTCCTTTGTTTTTCTCTCTGTTGTGTCAGCATTGAGGCGTTTTCTGCTGAGGGTACACCACTGAGTGTGTCCAGCATTGAAATCAGTATCAAACAGCGAACCGTCAAACCCATTCGGGCCATCGGTGACAACCTTTATCTTTCTGTTGGTGATGTGACCCGTGGTCAGGTTATGACTGCGGTCTATCAATCAGTGATCCGGGAAAATGGCTCAAAAACACAAGTTGTCCTATTGAAAAGGGTATCGATGAAGATCGGGACAAGCCAGACCTTTCACTTTCAAGGCCATGAGTATGTGCTGAGATTGAAGGGCCTGAATAATGTTTTGATCGGAGATGATATGGCGATTTTCGAGCTGTCTCGAAGGCCGCAAGAAATGGGTCCTCAGCAAGTCTGAATTTCTACAATTTAACTCTCCAGTTTTACCAACGTCCGCCCATGGGTCTGGCCCGCTAGCATTTTCTCAAAGGTATCTGCCAGCCCCTCCAGTCCAATGGTGTCGGCGACCAATAGCTGAATCTGTTGATCACTGATCTGCTCGGCCAGTCGCGCCCAGAGGTCAGTGCGAAGCGAGGCTGGGCAGTGGACGGAGTCGATGCCGAGCAGGTTGACGCCGCGTAGGATGAAGGGCATGACGGTGGTGTCCAGTTTGTGGCCACCGGCCAGTCCGATGGCGGCGACGTTGCCATGGGGCTTTACCTGGGGCAGCAGGCCGCTCAGCATGGTGCCGCCGACGTTGTCGATGATGCCTGCCCATTGGGCCTTATCCAGGGGATTTTCGCTGAGTTTGAGGGATTGGCGCGGCAGCACTTCGCTGGCCCCCAGTTGGCGTAGCCAGTCGGCCCGTTCGGCCTTGCCGCTGATGGCGGATACCTGATAGCCGTTGGCGCTGAGCAGTGCGGTGGCAATGCTGCCGACCCCGCCGCTGGCACCGGTGATGAGGATGGGGCCTTGGTCGGGTGTCTGGCCATTCAGCTCCATGCGGTGCAGGGCCATGGCGGCGGTGAGTCCGGCGGTGCCCAGGGCCATGGCTTTGGCAGGGGTGAGTTGGGCGGGTAGGGGGATGAGCCAGTCGCCGGGCAGTTGCAGATAGCGGCCAAAGCCGCCATCCCGCTCGACACCCAGGCCGTAACCGGTGGCCAAGACGGCAGCGCCAGGTTGAAAGTCAGCATGCTGTGACTCTAACACCGTGCCTGCCATGTCGATGCCGCCGGTGATGGGGAAGTTGCGAACCACTTTGCCCTGGCCGGTGCCCGCCAGGGCATCCTTGTAATTGAT
>JBNKLG010000053.1:0-18056 GCA_050292235.1 Sedimenticolaceae bacterium
ACAGGCTCGTTCCGAGGCTCGTGTTTTCTCCAGCTGAGCATCAATGACGATCTTGTTGAGAACATCGTAATAGACCGAGGCTAATCCCATGGTCTGTTCAGCGCTACTGGGTTTGCCAGACTGGGTGCCAAACCGGGCTTGCAACTCTGTCGTCAGCGGCAGTCGCAACTGGCTGCCATCCACAGCACAGACACGATGGCCGCGCCAACGTTTCAGGGCCTTGCTGTTGCTGGCATAGAGGCTATCGACGAATCCCCGGTTCAAGTCTACGAAGGCCCCATGAGCAAGATGTTTACGGGCTTGGATACAGGCCGACTTCGTGATGTGGCGGCGAGGGCTGTCAATCTCGAAACGGTCAGCAAAAAAACGGTCTAACTCAGTCTGTGAAGCCCCTTTACGATGGTTAAGCAGGAATGTAATGAGCGTACTGAAAGAGAGTTTGCGAGAACGGGTAAAGGCGTTATTTGAGAGGCGGTGTTTTTGGAGAAATGAACGGGAAGACATAAGTGAGCTTATGTGGGCATAAGATAATTCAAATTTGCTTTATGAACCGCATGCTGCTTCTCCTGGAATTGGCGTTATGATTTGAATAGACTAACAAATTCAGTGCTTTATTGCTTAACTTACCGGCATTGATCCCGTCCCCCTTTTTCCGTATCTTAGTGGAGGATATAGCGTGAAAGATCTGGGCGATTATTTTGGCTTACACTACTCGCGAGTTAGCCGGATTGTTAAACTGGCAAAGACAAAAGACAAGACTTGAGCCCGCCTGTGTGCTCGGCCCCACACCCTGCCACGTGGTCTACGGTGCTAATTTTTACTGGCGCTCTCAATAAGTTCTCGAATACGCGGTGTTCTTGCTGCGGACAATGCGGTAAATTTTTTACCGTGAAAATATCCTTCCTGAGTAACGTCAGCCCCAGATTTGAGCAGCAGCTGTACGACATCTTCTAACCCTATTCCAGAAGCGTAGATTAATGCGGTCAGCCCGTCGTTGTTGTGTACATTGACATCAGCTCCCTTATCGATCAGCAAGCGAACTACCTGGGTACGGCCAACGCTGGCCGCGGCGATCAAAGGGGTGTTTCCCGTTTCGTTGTTTCTCAAATTGGTATCAGCGCCACCTTCGATAAGCGTCTTGGCGACATCGGTTAACCCTTTGTGGGAAGCTTCCAGCAACGCCGTCGTTCCATTGAATCCCCGTTGGTTGAGGACGGCGCCACTGTCTACCAATGCCCTGACTGTTTCAGGGCTATCAGTTTTGGAGGCAATGATAATCGCCGTATCGCCATCGGCGTTCTCGTAGTCGTGTTTGGCACCATGCTTGAGCAACAACTTTACAATGTCGGCCTTGCCGGACAAGGACGCCAACATCAGAGGCGTAAAACCGTCTGTGAACGGCCCTCTCTCGTGCAGCTGTATGTTGACTTCAGCTCCCTTGCCCAGAAGCATTTCAACGATGGTTCGATTTCCATACTTTGAAGCGACAAGTAAAGCCGTGTAATCGTTTTTGCTCTTGAGGTTGACGTTTGCCCCGCCATCCAACAGCGCTTTGACAACTTGTTCGCGGCCTGACAAGCATGCGGACATCAGTGGTGTAAAATCGTTCTCTTTTCGCCTGTCGGCATCGGCCCCGTTCGCCAACAGCAATTTGACTATCCCTGCGTGCCCCGAATAGGAAGCCTTTTCCAAAGCGGATTCCCCACCGCGACTCAATGTGCTGATGTCGGCCTTGTTATCAAGGAGCAATCTGACAATGATTTCATGTCCTTCGTTTGCCGCCTCCATCAAGGCCGTTATTCCATAGGCGTTCCGGTAGTTGACGACGCGCTTGTCGGTGGTGATCATGCTTTTCACCTTACCGACGTCACCAGACTTCGCAGCCTCAATGAAGTCATCACCTAGCTGAGAATGTCCCGCATATAGCAAGGTTGATTCAGCGAGAGCGAAAATGATGAACACCATGTGAGCCAACGTGTTCAGGATGTGCGTAGCTGAATTTTTCATTGTTTTCTACTACTCACCTTTTTGAATTTTTATAGATCAGGTGATCTAGGTTCCGTCTTGAGATGGAGCCAATTGCTCAACAGAGTATGCCGCAAGGCGGCTGAACCAGCGATACCAGAACCTGTCTCAAAATCCCACGCTCGCCACGCCAAGTATAAGGAGAATAACCGCTATCACCCATGTATACAAGGCAGAAAACTTGAGCCTGGATACTCCTGAAATCAAGAAATCAAGGGGTCTAAGAAATCAAGGGGAGAAATCAAGGGGTCAGCCAACTTGATCTTTCCCGCCCGGATGGGTAGGTGCTGCATATCAAGCAGGCTGACCCCTTGATTTACAAACTGGCAAAGACAAAAGACAAGACTTGAGCTTCCCCCATCTGTGGTGACCCCGTCTGTGCTCTCGAAAAAAACGCTTGCTGCGCGAGATAATAGATATGAGGTCGGACAAATAATACCAATCTGCGGACTGATACTGCCGTATAACTGGATATCAATGGCAGTTAAAGCGTCTGTGCAGTAACGTCCACATACAGTTTAATGTTTTGCCCTGGCTTCAGGTATTTTCCGGTAATGGCGTTCCATTTTTTCAGATCGGCCACCTTGACCTTGAAGCGGTGCGCGATGGTGGAGAGGGAGTCTCCCGTGCGCACCTTGTAGTAGATCGAGTTGCGGGTGGTGGGGTGTACGTCCACAATATTCTGGAGTTGCGAGGTCTCTTTGAAGGTTTTGTTATCGACCCATACCACCAGTTTCTGGCCCTGTTTCAGGGTGTCTCCAGGGGCCATTCCATTCCATTTGGCCAGACGGCGGTAGTTTACGTGGAAAATCAAAGGGGTCAGACTCGATTGATCAATAACGAATAGAATTTTTGTTATGGAAAAGCCCTGCTTAATCAGTCATTGAGCGGGGCTTTTCCATTTTAGTTTTGCTCCTCGGCAGTCACCACCAAACAGCCTGGCATGACCCTGACCCTGGCAGGTGTTTTGATATCGAACCCAGCCTGCTCCAGCCACAGCCCATTATTCCGGGCATCCTGCCCTCCGCCCTCCGGGCCAGCCTCCAGCTGTTCAAATGTGCTCCCGGCACATTTGTTGGTTGCAACCAGGGCACCCACTTCTCCCGTGCTGAGGAGAATCATCCTTTCTGGTCTGAACCAATTACGGTTGATTCTCTGTCTGCAAGCAGGTAGTTTAAAGCCATGAAGATCTTTACCCGTTCTCAATTCGCCCCAGTACAGGGCAGCAAACTGCGACTTCGTTGGCGTCGCTCATTCGCTGCTGCCCTCATCTTCGATTAGTTTTTCATTTTTTTCAGGCAGCCGCGTTTTCTACTGCGATTGCCTGCCCCCCTGACTTTTTTCGCCGTGGAATTCGTGGTTGTCTCTCAACCGGGAGTCTTTCATGGATTTGTCAAAAGATCGCCAGTCAGCCATCACCGGAACCCTGTTGGTGGTGGTGGGTGCCATCGGTTTTTCATCCAAAGCCATTTTCATCAAATTGGCCTATGCCGATGCCAGCCAGGTGGATGCCATTACCCTCATGGCCCTGAGAATGTTGATGTCATTGCCTTTTTTTCTGCTGGTGGCGGTGATTCACAAAGACTCCGGTACCAAGCCACTACATGGAAGGGATTGGGCTTCTCTGGTCGTGCTCAGTTTTTTGGGCTACTACCTGGCCAGTTTTCTTGATTTCAAAGGGCTGGAATATCTCTCTGCCGGACTGGAGCGGTTGATTCTCTTTCTCTATCCGACCCTGGTGGTGTTGCTCAGTGCTTTGTTGTACCGACAACCGATCAGCCTGATTCAGGCAGCGGCTCTGGCTTTGACCTATGCCGGTATTCTGTTGGTCTACCGTCAGGTTTCTGCCGTGGCATCGGGCCAGGTTCTGCCGGGCAGCGTCCTGGTGTTTGGCAGTGCCCTGGTCTATGCCGTTTATTTGACGGGTAGTGGGCGGGTGATTCCGCGCTTTGGTTCAAAGCGGTTTACCGCCTACTCCATGAGTCTGGCCGCCATTCTGACCCTGGTGCATTTCTTTGCCACCAGGCCGCTGTCCCAATTAATGGTGCCACCCAGGATATTGGGACTCTCTCTGGTGCTGGCGGTGGTGGCTACCGTGTTGCCCGCCTTTCTGATCAACGCCGGGATTCGGCGTATTGGTGCATCCCAAGCCGCCATCACCGGCGCCATTGGGCCGGTTTCCACCCTGGTTTTGGCCTATGTGGTTCTGGATGAACGCCTGGGGCGGATCCAGGTTGTGGGTGCCCTGATGGTGATGGCGGGCGTGGTGCTGGTTGGCCGGTTTCAGGCGAAGTCCTAGAGTGTGGTTCGACGGGGCAGTCTTATTCCGGATTAGGCAAAGGCTGTCCCCTTTCGCTGGAAATAACCTGGTCTGAAGTCTGTTTTTCAAGGAAAAATAGCGTATTGGCGGTCAGCTTTTGAATTGGTTTGAAAATTGGGCGATAAACTGGTACTGTTGCAATGGATTTTTATCAGTGGAACCGTAGTTTAGGGAAAAGTGCTGGTTGTTACCAGACAGTCGTTTTGAATGATTTTCTTGAAAAAAATTGTAATAACAGTTGGTTAACCCGGTGGGTCTGGGTTATATAAGACGTCCGTGAATTGCAGTTGATTCCCTTGTTTTTGATTGAAGTACCCAGGTAGGCATCGATCTTGCCTGAAAGTAGAGGTGTTCCCTATAACCGTTTTTTTGGTATTTAGCAGAGTAGTATGATGACTAAATATTATTTGCCTTTTATATTTTTGTTTCTGGTCTCGCTTCTCGGTATCTATCTGATTGATATTGAAGAAGCCCCCCCCTCAGTACCTGTGGCTTCACAGGACACACAACAGACACCGCTACATCGTTTTCCTGTTCTGAGGAGAGAAAAGAGGGTCGCTTCTGTCCAACAACGATGGGAGGAGATGAGCGACGGCAGTGATGCGCCCATGCGGGCATGGAAAGAGAAGAAATACACCAGTTATCGCCCCCTGATCAAAGAAAAGCGGCCAGAAAAGAAGAGGGTTCTGGCCTCCAGAGAGAGCAAGCATCAGACCCGCCGCCAGCACAGGGAAACCATCGTTTCCAAAGGCATCAAGTACGTCAGAATCCCCTTCAAGGGCAAATATATTTACGTATCGAGCGATTATTATTCGGCGGGAGGGATCAGAAAGCCCCTCTCTCTGAAACAGGCCCGGAAGGTCGCTCGCCAGCATGGTGCGGTGTTACCAACCAAAGAGATGGTGGATGCCATCTGGAAATATGCGGATCTGAAGTTAAAGCCCCAGCCACTTCAGGCTGGCCCGTTGATGACCCAGCCGATCTACTTTGTGAAGCATGACCGGATGATCGAGCAACAGATCAATCACCGTTCCTTTGATCTGGTTGCCGGGCATAAGAAGGATATCATCGTGCCAGAGCGCAGTGGCCGGGTGACCATCTATGGCTGGCATCGGCTCAACGGTACCCCGATTCAGCCACCTTCCAATGTGCATGATGATGACTATGGTGATTACGCTAACTGTTTGAGGCTGGTCAAGCTGCACACCTAGTCTGTCACTATGCTGACGAATGCATCTCCGTTGAAGCCTTTGATTCGTCAGAGGCTTCTTGCTTTTTCCACTTCGGGTGGACTGAATCCTGAGACGGACTCAATGATGTAAATCGGTCGCCCTTTGACCTCATCGTGGATGCGGGCAATGTATTCACCAATGATACCGATAAACATGAGTTGAACGCCGCCGAAGAAGAGTATGGCCGTCATCATGGAGGGGTAGCCCTTGACGGGATCGCCAAAGATCAGGGTTTTGATGATGAGAATACAGGCGTAGATAAAGCTGATGCTGGCTGTTGTCAGTCCCAGGTAGGAGGCGATTTTCAACGGTACCGTGCTGAAGGAGATGATGCCCTCCAGGGCGAAGTTCCACAGCTTCCAGTAGTTCCATGAGGATCGCCCGCCACTGCGTCGTTGGCGCTCGAAATAGAGGGTGGTGGTGGGGAAGCCTACCCAGGCAAAAAGCCCCTTCATAAAACGGTGGGTTTCTCTCAGGTTACGCAGTTCGTCGCAGACCCGGCGTGAGAGCAGTCGAAAATCGCCCGCGTTACTGGGGATTTTGGTCTCGGTCAGGATGTTAATGATGCGGTAGAAGAAACGGGCGGTGATGCGTTTGGCCACCGAGTCGGTGGCGCGCTTGGAGCGAACCGCATTGACCACATCGAAACCCCGGGACCACAGCTCGACCATCTGGGGGATCAGCTCCGGCGGATCTTGCAGATCGACATCAATGGGAACCACCGCATCTCCTTTCGCCAAATCCAATCCTGCCGTCAACGCCCGTTCTTTACCAAAGTTGCGTGACAGTTGAATGAGTTTGATACGCGGCTCCTTCTGGTGCCATTGGGTTAAAATTTCCGCAGAGCTGTCCTTGCTGCCATCGTTGATGCAGATGACCTCCCAGTCGATCTCCATCCCTTTGAGGATGGGCAGAACCTGATCGAAAAAGGCATCGATGATGCTGGCCTCGTTATAGATGGGAACCAGTAGAGACAGCAGCTTGTTCATGAGTTGTCTAACCTGAAAACAAAGTATTTTGAGGTGGTGAAGTTGAAGATCAGGGTGAGCCCGGCAGCAAGGATTTTGGCCAGCTCAACGGGCATTACGCCCTGTAAGAGAATAATGGCAAGGGTGCCGATTACCAAGCCTCCTGTGTTCATAGCGACAAAGCGCAGATAGTGGCCAAAGGAGAGGTTGTGTTGATGCTGGCGGAAGGTCCAGCGGCGGTTCATGAAGTAGCTGTTGGTGACCGCCAGGCCAAAGGCCAGGGTGTTGGCCAGCAGTGGGGCAAGATGGAAGGCCCGGTGAAACAGCACAAAGGTGCCCAGATCCAGAAGGGTATTGATTGCGCCGACCAGACCAAAACGGATCAATTCGTGGCCTGTCTTAGTGGACATGGGCCCGGGCCAGGGTTTTGGTGGGAGAGCCGGGCTGAGCGGAACCCTGTTTGCTGCCCTCCACTTTGGGCGCTTCCTGATAGAAGCTAAAGGTACGGGCGGGATCGATGGTTGTGAGCTCAATCCTTTGGGCAAGTGGTTGACGCTGGCGACTGATTTTGGACGATTGCCAGCGTTGCTGCAGAGATTTCACCACCGGGGAGATGAGCGCCAGCTGGGCGCAGTGGTCGATCTTCTCTTTCCCCAGATAGCCCTGCATGAGGAACTGGCCGCGTTTGGCCTGTTCGTAGCGTTGCAACAGGGGGCTGTCTTTTCCCTTGGAGCCCTTTACGGGGATACCCAGTTTTCGAGTCAGGTAGTGGGTGGTTTCTGTGGTGGAGGAGTAGCCTGGTGGAATGATGCTGGAGTGGCTGAGGAACAGAAATTTCCTACTCTTGGCCGCCCGTTGGGCGAAACGGACGAAAGGGGCCATTTGGTCGGCATTCAGCTGGTGGCTGTTCTCTTCTTCGTAATCGGAATGCAGCCCATCCAGCAGCGCCACCGCATCCACCCTGTCTCGATCTGGGTGGCGCAGGATGGCACGAATGGCCCCGTAGCCGGCACTCCAGCCGGTGAGAGCCAGATGGCGGATGTGCGCTTTATTGTTGCCGCTGTAGGCGGCTACGGCGTTTTCAATATTGCGAAGCAGGGTGGGGAAGGAATCCGGGTGCTCAAAGGGGCGGCCATAGGTAAGGGCGCCAGCCCCCAGGTTGATGCCGACAATGACGATGTTGTCGACTTCGTCCACGATGAGTTTGCGGATGGCGTTGCTGCCATGGAAATGGATGATGAGATCAAAGCCCTGATCAGCCGTTAGGGGGGAGCGCTTCGGCATCAGGAGGCGAATGGCGTCTTTGCCAACGGGCCAGGGGTGGTAGTGGCCAAACCCTGGCTCCTGATTGTTGCAGGGATTGAGCAGGCTCTCTTCGCCGGCACTGAGCTGGGGAGTAAAAGCCAGCCCCAAGGCCATGAGCAGGGTACTCAGGAGGTGGGAAAATCGGCTCAGGTCACCCATGCTCATCAGGCTCCGTTAGGGGATATCCTTGCAGCAGCGGAAGCCCTCTTGATAGAAAGAGTGGCCGGTATCGTATCTCACCTCTTTCATGTGCTCATAAGGCTGGCGCACCCGACAGTCATCGGGGTACTTCAATCGGCCCCGCCGCTT
This sequence comes from Sedimenticolaceae bacterium, assembly GCA_050292235.1. Classification (GTDB taxonomy): domain Bacteria; phylum Pseudomonadota; class Gammaproteobacteria; order Chromatiales; family Chromatiaceae; genus JBNKLG01. The sequence goes on from JBNKLG010000053.1 coordinate 8,160, forward strand.
GATGGAGGAACGGTCCACAAAGAAGGAGCCTTTTCGTTCGGTAAAGCCGGTTACGGTGCCATGGGCGAGATTGCCCTTGTGGGTGGGCAGGTTGACCACCTCGGCGACATTGCCATGCAGGTCATAGACCCCTTGTGCACTACGGCAGCGGTACTTGTACCCCGCAGGCCAGGTGTTGGTGCCACAGGTTTTATAGGCGGATTTGTCCGGGGCGCAGCCGTTGGAGAGACCGGCAATGGGCTGACTTTGAATATGGGCCCTGGCCCGGGTCTCCACATTGGGATCATCGCTCCGATAGATGCCGCAGAGTTTGCTGGAGTCGGTCTCCCTGGTCAGTCCGGGCTGGGACTGGAAGGCCCAGACCTTTTCCCGGCGATCGTTGACGGCGTGCCGGCGGGCGTTTTCATTCCCGATGTCGAAGCGATAGTCGCTGATGGGGTTGATCTGTCCGGCGCAGGCCCCTTCCCATTCATGGGCGTTACAGAGGCGCTTGCCCATGCTTTGGCAGATCTGGTGCGCAGTTTGAGAGGGGGTCCAGACCAGCGGGTATTCACAGGGGATATCCGGGAATTCAAACTGGTCGATACAGACGCTGGCCTTGCCGCTGGCATCAGGGACGGGTGCCATCCATTTGGCGCCGCAGGTTTTCTCGTTTTTCGCAGAGGCCCGAATCTTTCCGCTGTCCAGTACCTCTTTGACACACTTGGCCCGGCTGACCGGATGATAGGAGTTGTTGGGGCCGATAATGGTGTTGGCGTCTTCCGTGTCGATATTGCGGGTGATGCCGTAGGCACCCGTCAATATCTGACGCAATCGTCCGGCCTGGGCATCCGATAGGGCGTGGACCCGAATTACTTTATTGGCAAAGGCAGCGCTTTCCTTTGCGTGTGCAAGGCCTGTTGCCAGGCAAAGCAAAGGGAGCAGAACAACGGGGAGCGTCTTCATGTCGACTCCTTCATTTTTTCAGAATGTAAAAGAAGTCCTTGTAATCCGGCTTTAGCAGGTATCTTGGGGTCTTGGTGCCGCCCATGTACTGGTACATCTGGTTTTGCAGCAGTTCGATATGCATGTTGATACCTTCCCCTGTCGGGAGGAAAAGCGAGGCATAGGCCTGCCCAGGGCTGTTGAGGTCCAGCTGCATGGCAAAACTGCAGCCATAGGCCTGAAAGACCCGAGCCATGCCGCTGGGTGTGGCACCGGAGAAGTAGCCATAGACCAGATAGTTTTCCTCTGGCGTCTCCAGCAAGCAGAGTCCACCACGGGGCGTACGCAGTTCTTTTTTGGCCGAACCGGACCAGTTTCCCTTACCCCACTCCTTGACCCATTTGCCAGGAACGCCTTCGCCATGCTCATCACGTTGGATCAAAGGGAGACCATTTTGTCGCATATGTCTGAGTAAAGGCAGTTTTTCCTTGTCCTTTTCCTCCCATGTTTTCATTTCGACATCGCCATTGCGATACATCAGAACCGTGGCGAGGCCAACGGTGGGGGAGCTCATGAGTACACCGTTTTCCATGAAGCCATAATGATGCGCTTTGTTGAACGTGGAGAGCTTGCCGTAGCGGAAGGCAGAATGACGGTTCTGGAAACCGCCGGAAATGGTGCCGATGGTTCGCGACCATTCGTGGGGTGGAACATGACCCATGGTGAGCAGAGGGCTGATGGTGTCGAAGCCATCGGGGCCATAAGGGTTGTCTTTTTTGATATGGATGGCCCGTTCAGACCAGCCAACGCCAGGGTGGTCGGTTCCGTGTCCCCAGGCCAGCGAATAGTGGTCGAGGCCCAGGGCCATGAGGTAGACCACGCCATCGTTTTCAACCCCATCCAGAGGGCGAACGCGATCCCGGAAACTCGAACGAATCTCCCTGGATACGATGCCGGGCTGGATCAGGCTGCCATAGGCTGAAGGAAAGTTTTTCAGCGGGTACCACTTGCCTGCCAATAAGCGGCGTTTTCCTACCGTGGTCTTCAATCCCGTTTTCAGGGCGGACAGGGTGGCGTGTGCGTATTCAGGGGCGAGTTCAGCCCGGGGAGGCGCTCCCTGGATGTCTGTGTCTGTATTGGATTGATCGTCAATCGTCTGTTCGGTTTCGATGTATTTGTCTTCAAAGACGGTGGTTTTGACGCCATTGATGATTTTTTCGCCCGTATCCCCCCCCAGCCAGCGCAATACCTGTGCCCCTTTTTCGACGGTGGGCTGAAAGCCGTTTTGTTTGATGACGATGAGTAGTTTGTTCTGGCAGACAGAGAGGTAAGCCAGTTTGGATTGTTTTCTGTTATTGAAGCTGTCGGCAATCTCATCCTGGATGTCGCAGGAAAGGGTCTTTCCATCCAGTCCGGTGATCGAAAGCCTGGGTGCCTCCTTGTCAAGATCGAGTATTAACCCGTTTTCGGTGGCCAGCAGGTTAAAAAATACGGGGTTATGGGCCCTGCCTTTCAGACTGAGCAGATACCAGGTGTTGATGTTGGTATTCAGGTTGACCAGGGAGGCCTGGCGGATTGCTCCTTCCTCATAATCTGCAGAGATCTCCTGCTTCAACGTTTGCAGTTTGAAAAGCGCCGGGTTTTCAGATTCATTCAGATAAGAGGCATGGGCCATCTGGAAAGGGAAAATGGCTGCCCAAATCGCGAAAAAGAGTGCGGTAATGCGGATGGATGTCAGGTTCATACTTTAACAGTTAAAGGGTTCTGGATGCCTTTCGGCGGTCATAGGGATGAGCGGTGGCATTGTATGACGACTTGGGTCATCTGGGCATCTGAAACTGATCTGGGGTGACATTGACTGATCTTCCTTGGCGCTGGGGTGGTTTGTCCCTAGGGTGGATGATCGCCTTTTGCCTGCTGGGGCCATATGTTAACACTCCATCAGTCTATTTTTCATGCCCAACAAGGGAATAGGTGGGCATGAGGGCATTTGGGTTTACTCTGTTTGACGCGATAGGTCAGGCTCTCACCTTACTTAATAGCGGTGATAATCTCTGTGTCCGATATCACAAACAGTTGAAATCTCAGTGTGGAGAAGGCGCAGGGTGAATAGGGTTGGGAACAATGATGAAAGATGGGGTGTCACTCGGGCTTCATATCTATCCAGGTTGTCTTGGCTGAGTAGAGGGTTTTGCGGATTAATGCTGCTCTGCTGTGCCCAAGTATCCTTTGCCAAGCCACCGGCGCAACTGACCATTCTGGCCATTAATGACGTCTATCGGCTGGATAACCTGGCCCAGGTCAGGACACTCAGAGCAAGGTTGGAGCAGCAGTATGGCAAGGTGTTGTTGCTGCATGCGGGCGATTTTCTTTTCCCCTCCCTGCTTAGCCGGCGTTTTGACGGCGAGCAGATGATCAGTGTGCTGAATCATCTGGATGGCGACGGGGCTGCCTTCGACCCTCTGATGTTCATTACCTTCGGTAACCATGAGTTTGGCAAAAACCGTCTCAGGGACGCGCCGATGTTGCAGAGTCGTATTCGCGAATCCCAGTTCACCTGGCTGAATGCCAATGTGGTATTCAAAGATGTCATCAGCGCGGAACAGATGCTGCCACATAAACTGATCGAGATTGATGGTGTCAAGATCGGGTTGATCGGGGGCGTGACGGATATTCGCAAGGCACAGTACATCAGGCGCTATGCGCCGATCGAAGAGGTCTTTCGCCAGGGGATTGTACAATTGCGTCAGCAGGGGGCGGGGTTTGTCATCGCCCTGACCCACCTCACCATGCAAGAGGACAGGAAGCTGTTGCAAAACCTGGGTGATGCCGGGCCGGATCTGGTCATCGGTGGCCATGAACATGAGCGCCAGCAGGCAGAGGTCAGCGGGCGCTATGTGATCAAATCCGACGCAGATGCCAACACCGTTGCTGTTATCCGGGTGGAGATGCCAGATGAGGGGACGAACCAGGTAGCGTTCCATTACGAGTATCTTCCCGGAGATGTTCCCGCAGACCCAACGGTCGCTGCACTGATTCATTACTGGAAAACCCGTTTCGACAGCGAATATTGCGCCAGTCACAGCGAGATTGCTGGTTGTACCCGACGTGCATTGGGCAAAACCAATACCGAGCTGGTGGGGGAGGAATTGACCATCCGCCGATTTGAGACCAATCTTGGCAACTGGCTGGCTGATGAAGCCCGATCAGCCTTTGCCGATCAAGGGGCGCAGATTGCCTTCCTGAATTCCGGTGGCATGCGGTTGAATCAAAACCTGCCTGCAGGGACCCGGATCACCCGCCAGCATCTGGATACGCTTTTCTCCTATCCCACCCCGTTGGTGATGATTCGATTGACGGGTGAGCAGCTCCAGCAGGTGCTGGATCACTCCGTGAGCGATTGGAGCGGTAATGGCCATTGGCTGCAGGTCAGTGGTTTGGCTTTCAGGCATGACCCTGTTGCAGGCTTGGCCAGTGATCTCCATTTGATTGGTCCCGATGGGCGGTTAACCCCGATCAAACCGCAGGATCAGATCATCGCTGTGGTCAACGATTTCCTGATCGACAGCAAGGGCAATAAGGATGGCTATCGCATGTTGAATGAGACACTCTTGGTCAATCCGGGGGTTCCCCGGCCAGATCTGAAAGCGCTGGTGATTGAGCGCCTGAAACGAGCGGGTGTGAATGGTATTAGCCCAAAAAGGGATGGGCGCATCTGCAATGTGCAGGCATCAAGCCACTGTTTGATCGGCAAGCCGTAGTTCTGGAGGTGTTTGTTGTTGCACGACACCTCCCTGTGTCGCGGAATGGGTTTTGGATAAATGTGGTGATTATTGATCGGTTTTGCTACGGGATTTGCTTCTTACCTTAACCGCTGTGCCGTTGGCGATGACGCCAATCATCCTGGATTTCTGGCCGATTTCAACATAGTTCAGGTTCAGGTTGAGTACGGCGTTACAACCGAGTTTCAACGCCTCTACGCGGATATCATCGATGGCCTCTCTCTGGGCATCCTTCATCAGCTGCTGGACAGGGACGACGCGCTCATCCTGGAGATGACGCGTGGCGGAAAAGATGTCGTGGAAAAAATCGTAGCTGTAGACGACCTCGGCTGACACGACATCGACTTCCTTTAAGGTGTCATACCTGGTCAAACCGTTTCCGGTGGTTACCATGACCTTTGAGGCGGCTCTGGTCATGGCTACCGATGGAACCCGGGACCAACTGCCGTCTTTCATGGCCTGCTGAACGAGCTCCTTCTCTTTTGCCCGGGCCTCTTCTTCCGACATCTGGGGTTCTTCTTCTACCACGGCTTCTTGCATTTCAGTGGTGGCCTGGGACTCTTCAGAGGAGTGATCTTCTTCCTCCCAGGAATCCCCCTCTGTCTGCTCCTCTTCCGTTTCCCAGCTGTCTTCTGTCACCTGGATATTTTCTGCTGGTAACACTGAGGCGTTTCTGAACGCTTCAAGACGATGTTCGTAGTCTTCCATGGCGGCCTCGCCCATGGGTTTTTTGCACTTCCAGCAGCGCCGGTCTGCGGAGGCGGGGTGTCCGTCGTAAACCTCGTTGACGCCACCGCAGTTTAAGCAATACATGTCGACTCGTATCATCATTCTATTTCCCCTCTGTCCGTCATCTGGCTTTCAAGTTTGAATGTTTTGGTACATAACTCAGGGCAAGTCTTATGTCAGTGAAGTGTTTCGCATGAAGTCTTCAATGGCAGATTCATGACCAATGGTGGTCATACCGATCAATGCTGGTGGAATTAATGGGTCTGGGGCGAGATCACTTCCTTATATTTCCATGCTTTTTGTCAGTTTATTCGTGCAGCTTCAAAGGCTATCACAGGCTTGTTCCTTATGGGTATGCGATTTTGTCGTGATGGCAGCGGTGGGCTAGATCATGATCTCAAGTCCGTCGACCCGCTGCAGGCCTCGGGGCAGTTTATTGCCGCGGCGGCCCCGCTCTCCCTGGTAGGCAGTCAGATCTTCCGGTCGGAGTTGCATGTGGCGTTTGCCACAAAGAATTTTCAGTTGTGCGTCTTCTGGCAGAATGGCCAGGGCGGCGATGAGCTCCTCCCGTGCCATGGCGCGGGCGCTGGGAATACCGATGAGCTTGACGCCCTTGCCACGGGCCAGTTGGGGCAGTTCACTCAACGGGAAGATGAGCATGCGGCCCTCGGTGGTGACGGCAACCAACAGATCTTTGTCGGGTTGAGAGATGGGCAGGGGGCGTAGCGGTTCTGCGCCCTTAGGCAGGCTCAACAGCGCCTTGCCGGCTTTGTTTTTCGAATGCAGTTCTTTCAGTTGGGTGAGGAAGCCGTAGCCGGCATCCGAGGCGATCAGGACCCAGTCGTTGCCATCACCGCCGATGAGGTGGGCGAAGCCGGCCCCTGCCGGTGGACTGAGCTTGCCGGTAAGGGGTTCGCCGTGGCTGCGAGCCGAGGGCAGGTTGTGGGCTGGCAGCGAATAGCTGCGGCCGGTGCTGTCGATAAAGGCGACCTGCTGGTTGCTGCGCAGCTGGGCAGCTTGCAAAAAGGCATCGCCGGATTTGTAGGTGAGGCTGCTGGCATCCAGGTCATGCCCCTTGCCTGCCCGGACCCAGCCCATTTTCGACAGCACGACGGTGACCGGCTCGCTGGGACTCAAATCGGTTTCGCCCAGGGCCTCGGCGGCATGGCGCCGGACGATGGGCGAGCGGCGGTCGTCTCCGTGTTTTTCCGCATCAGCCTTCAGCTCGGCTTTGATGAGTTTGGCCAGACGGGCAGGAGAGCCCAGGGTGGCTTCCAGCTCTTTGCGCTCTTTCTCCAGGGCCTCCTGCTCGGCGCGGATTTTCATCTCTTCCAGCCGTGCCAGCTGGCGCAGCTTGGTATCCAGCACGTAGTCGGCCTGACGGTCGCTGAGGCCAAAGGTGGCCATGAGCACGGGCTTGGGCTCGTCCTCGGTGCGGATGATACGGATGACCTCATCGATATTGAGGAAAGCGATGAGCAGGCCATCCAAAAGGTGCAGCCGTTCCAGGACCTTATTCAGACGGTGTTCCAGTCGCCGCCGCACGGTATCGGTGCGGAAGCGTAGCCATTCGCTCAGGATCTCTTGCAGATTCTTGACCGCCGGGCGCCCATCCAGACCGATGAGATTGAGATTGACCCGATAGCTGCGCTCCAGTTCGGTGGTGGCAAAGAGGTGCGACATGAGGCGCTCGACATCGACCCGATTGGAACGGGGTACGATCACCAGCCGCACCGGGTTTTCGTGATCCGACTCGTCGCGCAGATCTTCCACCATGGGCAGCTTTTTGGCGTTCATCTGGGCGGCGATCTGCTCCAGTACCTTGGCGCTGGCAGTCTGATGAGGCAGGGCGGTGATGACGATATCGCCCTGCTCGCGCTGGTAACAGGCACGCATGCGCAGGCTGCCGGTGCCGGTCTCGTAGAGGCGTTGCAGATCGGGTTCCGGGGTGATGATTTCGGCCTCGCAGGGATAATCGGGGCCGGGCACCAGGGTTCTGAGATCGCTGATTGTGGCCTTGGGGTTGTCCAGCAGATGGATGGCAGCGGTCACGACCTCGCGCAGATTGTGGGGCGGGATGTCGGTGGCCATGCCGACCGCGATGCCGGTGGTGCCGTTGAGCAGCACATTGGGCAGGCGGGCGGGGAGAACCCTGGGCTCATCCAGCGAACCATCGAAATTGGGTGCCCAATCAACGGTGCCTTGCCCCAACTCCTGCAACAGAACCTGGGCGTAGGGCGTGAGCCGTGCCTCGGTATAGCGCATGGCGGCAAAGGATTTTGGATCGTCCTGAGAGCCCCAGTTGCCCTGGCCATCGATCAGCGGATAGCGGTAGGAGAAGGGCTGGGCCATGAGTACCATGGCCTCATAGCAGGCGCTGTCGCCGTGGGGATGGTATTTACCCAGTACATCACCCACGGTGCGGGCCGATTTTTTGTGCTTGGCAGCGGCGGATAGCCCCAGTTCGGACATGGCATAGACGATGCGCCGTTGCACCGGTTTCATCCCATCACCGATGTGCGGTAGTGCTCGGTCGAGAATAACGTACATCGAATAATCGAGGTAGGCCTTCTCGGTGAAGGTGCGCAGGGGGATCTGCTCGATGTCCTCGACCAGGGTTTGGATGTCGTCGCTCATGTCAGGGGGTAGGGCAGGCTCATTGATCAGGGAGTGTGGCATAAGGTGCCCGATTGGGTAAAGATGGCGTGATGACCACAGAGACAATCACCGGCCTGAGTTGCCATGCCGAAACCCGCCTGCCCGAAGCCCTTGCCTTGGCTGAAACCTTGGGCGTATCCCTGCTTCAAACCCCTGAGCCGCCCTGCCTGGTACTGGAGGCCGAGCGTTTGGTATTACTGCCTGGTCAGGGGATGGGGCCGGTTTGGGCGGATTTTCTCGGGGGCGCCGTGGGGCATCGCCATCGGTTCGGTGGAGGCCGGGGCCAGACCATTGCCAGGGCAGTGGGACTGAAGGCGGGGGCCTCTCCTTCGGTGATCGATGCCACGGCGGGCTTGGGACGGGATGCCTTTGTGCTGGCCTCTTTGGGTTGCTCGGTGCGCATGATCGAGCGTTCTCCGGTTGTGGCTGCTCTGTTGAACGAGGGATTGGTACAGGCTGCCAGGGATTCAGGGCTGGCTGCCTGGGTGTCGGACCGGCTGCAATTGCATCAGGGTGATGCCGCCGTTCTTCTGTCTCAACTATGTACTGCGCAGTCTGCTGACGTGGTCTATCTCGACCCCATGTATCCCCATCGCAAAAAATCCGCCCTGGTGAAAAAGGAGATGCGCGTCTTCCGCCAGATACTGGGAGATGATCTGGATGCTGATGCCCTGCTCTCCGTGGCCCGGAGTTGTGCGCGCAAACGGGTGGTGGTCAAGCGTCCCAAGGGGGCGGAACCTTTGGCGGGTGTCAAACCGGGGTTGGAACTGGCGGGCAAGAGCACCCGTTATGATGTCTACCTTATTTGAGGCAGATTTTCAGTCAAGCCGGGATCAGCAAAGTCATAACGGGGTGGCAGGGTTCAATCCCAACATGATCTTCGGTAAGGTAGGCGTTTGCATTGGGAGCCAGAGGTGTAGACTGAGCCAGAATCGATTGGGCATGGCATAGTACAGGAGGCGTGATGCGAGGCAGTTGCCTTTGCGGTGGTGTGACCTATGAGATCACCCCGCCATTCAAGATTTTTCAATATTGCCACTGTTCCCGTTGCAGAAAATTTACCGGGAGCGCCCATGCCGCCAATCTCTTTGTGCCGCCAGACCAATTCCAGTGGCTTGACGGGAAGGCGCTGGTGGGGCGGTTTGAACATCCGGAGGCCAAGTATTTTGCGACCTGTTTTTGTAAGACCTGCGGCTCGTCGTTACCCTGGGCCGCGAAGGGCGGGAAGATGGTTATGGTGCCTGCCGGCACCCTGGATGAGGATCCTGGCATTCAGCCGCATCAGAATATCTTTTGGGGCTCGAAGGCGGACTGGTTTATCTCTCCTTGCGAGCTGACGCAGTATGAGGGTTTGCCAGAGAAGTAATCAGGCGTTTTTCTCGTCGGAAACCGGGCGTACCTTGCTGGCAGCGGTCTTGGCGCGGGTGCGGCAATCATCGATATCATCACCATAGGCCAGAGCCACGCCCATGCGGCGGCGGGTAAAGGATTCCGGCTTGCCGAACAGGCGCAGGTCGGTGGCGGGTACGGCCATGGCCTCGGCAACCCCCTCATAGGCAATCCCTTTCGCTTCCAGGCCGCCATAGATGACCGCACTGGCGCCGGGGCTGAGCAGGCGGGTATCCACCGGCAGGCCGAGGATGGCGCGGGCGTGTAGCTCGAACTCGTTCTGGCGCTGGGTGGTCATGGTGACCATGCCGGTATCGTGGGGGCGCGGGCTGACCTCGCTGAACCAGACATCGTCACCCTGGATAAACAGCTCTACCCCGAAAAGGCCACGTCCCCCCAGGGCACTGGTGATGCG